>NZ_JBFAWG010000130.1:0-14069 GCF_040680215.1 Streptomyces sp. NPDC052107 | reverse complement strand
CCCGGCCCGGGCAGGCCAACGACCGCATCGGTTATCTGCCGCAGCGGCGCAGCTTCGACGCCAATCTGCGCATCCGCGGTGTCGATGTGGTGCGCATGGGCCTGGACGGTGACCGGTGGGGGGTGCCGCTGCCGTTCCCGAGCGCGCGTCGGCGGTCCGCCCGTGCGCGGGTGGACGAGGTGATCGAGCTGGTCGGGGCGTCGGCGTACGCGCACCGGCCCATCGGGCAGTGTTCCGGCGGCGAGCAGCAGCGGCTGCTGATCGCCCAGGCACTGGTCCGACGCCCCGAACTGCTCTTGCTGGACGAGCCGTTGGACAGCCTCGACCTGCCCAACCAGAGCGCCGTCGCGGCGCTGATCGGGCGCATCTGCCATCACGAGGGCGTGTCGGTGGTCATGGTCGCCCATGACGTGAACCCGATACTGCACCACCTGGACCGGGTGGTGTACCTGGCCGAGGGCGGGGCCGCCGCCGGCACACCGACCGAGGTCATCACCTCCGAGACGCTGACCCGGCTGTACGGCACTCCGGTCGAGGTGCTGCGCACCTCGGACGGTCGGCTGGTCGTCGTGGGCCAGCCGGAGGCGCCCGCGGTGCACACCGACCGGCACGACACCCCGGGGAGCGATCATGATGCTCGCTGAGACGGGGGCACCAACCTGGTCGTGGAACCTCCTGACCGACTTCCAGGACATGTGGTCCTACCCCTTCATGGTCAACGCGTTCCGCGCCGGCGCGGTCGTGGCCGCGGTCTCCGCTGTCGTGGGCTGGTTCGTGGTGCTGCGGCGGCAGACGTTCGCCGCGCACACCGTCTCCGCCGTCGCCTTCCCCGGCGCCGCCGGGGCGCTCCTGCTCGGGTTCAGCGCGGTCTACGGCTACTTCACGCTTTGTGTAGCCGCCGCGCTGGTCATCGCGGCCCTGCGGGGCGGCGGTGAGCACGAGGAATCCGCGCTGACCGGGACGGTGCAGGCGTTCCTGCTCGCGTCCGGGTTCCTGTTCACCGCCCTGTACCGGGGGCTGCTGGAGGGGCCGCAGACCATCCTCTTCGGCACCTTCCTGGGCATCACCTCTTCCCAGGTGACCGTGCTGACGGTGGTCGGTGCGGTGGTGCTCGCGGTCCTGGCGCTGATCGGGCGGCCGCTGCTGTTCGCCTCCGTCGACCCGCAGGTCGCCGCCGGCCGCGGAGTGCCAGTCCGCGCCCTGTCGGTGGTCTTCCTCGTCCTGCTCGGTGCGGCCACCGCCGAGGCGAGCCAGATCACCGGGACCCTCCTGGTCTTCGCCCTCATGGTGATCCCGGCCGCCACCGCGCAAGTCCTCACCGCCCGCCCGGCGTCGAGCCTCGCCCTGTCCGTCCTGCTGGCCTTCGCCGCGACCTGGCTGGGGCTGACCGCCGCCTACTACTCGCCCTACCCGCTGGGTTTCTTCGTGACGACCATCGCCTTCGCCGGATACCTGCTCGCGCTGGGCCGGCGCTCGCTGCGCGAGGTACTCGGTCGCACCCGGGCCGGGGCCACGCCCGCTGCCAAGGAGGTGGTCGCATGACCGTCCTGCTCGCCGCGTCCCCGCTGTCCCACCCGTTCTTCCTTCACGCCTTCCTCGCCGGTACCGCCATCGCCGCCGCCTGCGGGCTGGTCGGCTACTTCCTGGTGTTGCGGGCCCAGGTCTTCACCGGCGACGCGCTCAGCCACGTCGCCTTCACCGGCTCGATGGCGGCCCTCGCCTTCGGCGCCGACCTTCGCCTCGGGCTGTTCGCCGCCACCATCGCCATGGCGCTGCTCTTCGGCACCCTCGGCCGCAAGGCGCGACCCGACGACGTGGTCATAGGGAGCGTTTTCTCCTGGATCCTGGGCCTAGGCGCGTTCTTCATCACGCTCTACACGACCTCGCGCAGCACCACGAACGGCACCGCTGGGGTGAGTGTGCTGTTCGGCTCCGTCTTCGGCATCTCCTCCGGCAGCGCGGTCGTCGCCGCTCTGGTGGCAGCCGGGGTCGGCCTGCTGGTGGTCCTCATCGGCCGGCCGCTGCTGTTCGCCACGCTCGACGAGGCCGTGGCCGCAGCCCGCGGGGTACCGGTCCGGCTGCTCGGCTACGGCTTCCTCGCCCTGGCCGGGATCAGCGCCGCCGAGGCCACCCAGGCGGTCGGTTCCCTGCTCCTGCTCGGCCTGCTCGCCGCCCCGGCGGGCGCCGCGATCCGGGTTACCGACCGCCCCTACCGGGCACTGGCCCTCTCCGCCGGCCTGGCGGTGCTGGAGATGTGGGCGGGGCTGTTCGCCTCGTATGCGGTGCCGAAGATGCCGCCGAGCTTCGCCATCATGGCTGCCGCCACAGCTGTCTACGCCGCGACGTTCCTGATACGACGGCCCGCCTCCGATCCTCGTACGGCTGGTACGCACACCGCCGCCCCCACCGGCACATGAGCGAAGGCACCCCATGGCACCCGACCGCCAGTGGACCCCCACACCGTCGCACGACGTCACGATGATCGGCCGCCTCACCCAGCAACGCACCGTCGTGGTCGAGGCGCTCATCCGGGCCGACGCCTTCGTCGGCGCCCAAGCCCTTCACAACCAGCTCGCCGCCGCCGGCTCACCGGTCGGCCTGTCCACGGTCTACCGCACGCTGACCGCCCTGGCCTCCGTCGGCCGTGCCGACATGGTGCGCGACACCAGCGGTGAACGCCTCTTCCGCTACCGCCCGGGACCCGAACACCGCCACTACCTCATCTGCACCGAATGCGGCCTGAGCCGGCCCGTCAACTCCGGCCCGGTGGAGGACTGGGCCGACGCCATCGCGCAAACCTCCGGGTTCACAAAGGTCCGGCACACGGTGGAGCTGTCCGGGGTGTGCCCGGACTGCGGCCGAGGGCCGGAGGCGGACGAGCGCCGGTGAACGCCCGCGCCACTCGCTCTCCGGAGTGTTCTCCGTCAAGTGCAGCAGTCGCACCCCGGAGCACAACCGCAACCATCCGCCTCCCGCCGGTCCGCGCCCGGCGCGACGGCCGACGGCGTTGCGCAGCACCCCTCCCCACGCCACGCGTCGCGCCCCTCCTTCACCGCGACCGCGGCGATGACCAGGGCTGCGAGCGGATCGGCCCACGACCAGCCGAACACGGCGTTGACGAGCAGGCCCACCAGCAGGACCGCCGACAAATAGGTGCACAGCAGGGTCTGCTTGGAGTCGGCCACGGCCGACGCGGAGCCGAGTTCCCGTCCGGTGCTGCGCTGGGCCGCCGACAGGACCGGCATGACCACGAGCGAGAGGGCAGCGAGCACGATCCCGGGCAGGGAGCGCGTGGCCTCACCTGTGCCGGTCAGGGCCCGTACGGCATCGACGGTGACGTAGGCGGCGAGCGCGAAGAACGACAGCGCGATGATTCGCAACGCGGTCTTCTCGCGGGCCTCGCGCACCGCGTGCTCACGGGCGGAGAACTGCCAGGCGACGGTGGCGGCGGAGGAAACCTCGATGACGGAGTCGAGGCCGAAACCGATCAGCGCGGTGGACGAAGCCAGGGTCCCGGCCGTGAGGGCGACGGCCGCCTCGACGGCGTTGTAGGTGATGGTCGCGGCGACCAAGAGCCGTATCCGCCGGGCAAGCACACCGCGCCTGGCCGGGTCGGGGCCCAGGGAGATGGATGTCTCTGCGCTCATGGTCAGCAGCACCCCTTGTCGTCGGCGTCGGCGCATGTGCGGTCGCCCTCGACGGCGACCACGGCCGTGCGCAGGTCGTCGAGCGCGTGGCCGAGGCGTTCGTCGGCGAGTTCGTAGCGGGTGCGGCGGCCGTCGGGGACGGTGACGACCAGGCCGCAGTCGCGCAGGCAGGCGAGGTGGTTGGACAGCCTGGTGCGCGAGATGTCCAGCGCGTCGGCGAGGTCGGCGGGGTAGGCGGGTGCTTCGCGCAGGGCGAGCAGGATGCGGCAGCGGATCGGGTCGGCGAGCGCCCGGCCGAACCGGACCAGGACCTCGATGTCGGAGGCAACAGTCAGCACACCGTCAACGGTACACAGATTCCTGAATTCAGGGAACCATGAACTTTTCAACTTCGTAATGGTGTTCATTTTCATGTAGCCTTTACTCGCCATCCCAACCAGGAGGACTCCCATGGCCGTTCCCAAGCGGAAGATGTCCCGCAGCAACACCCGCCACCGACGCGCCCAGTGGAAGGCGACCACGCCAGCGCTCGTACCGGTCACCGTCGACGGAGTGTCGTACCTGGTACCGCAGCGCCTGGTGAAGGCTTACGAGCGCGGTCTGCTGCGCCCCGAGGGCTGAGCGTTGATGCCGTCCGATCCCTCCGGCCGACTGCCCGTCACCGTCTTGTCCGGATTCCTCGGCGCGGGCAAGACCACCCTCCTCAACCACGTCCTCGGCAACCGCGAGGGACTGCGTGTCGCGGTGATCGTCAATGACATGAGCGAGGTCGACATCGACGCCGCCCTGGTGCGGGGCGGCGAGGCGGCCCTGTCGCGCACCGAGGAACGCCTGGTCGAGATGACCAACGGCCGCATCTGCTGCACCCTGCGCGACGACCTGCTTCAGGAGGCCGACCGGCTGGCCCGCGAGGGCCGCTTCGACCACCAGCTCATCGAGTCGTCCGGCATCTCCGAACCCATGCCGGTCGCCGCGACCTTCGCCTTCGCCCGCGACGAAGGCGCCACCCTCGTGTGACGGAGGAACTCGACAGCGGCGCATACGGACAGAGCCTGCGCTCCAAGGGCTTCTTCACCCTCTCCAGCCGCCCGCACGTGACGGGCCTGTGGTCACAGGCCGGCTCCGTCGCACGCTTCGAACCGTCCGCCGCACGCGACACCGAGAGCCCCGAGTGCCAGGAACTGGTTTTTATCGGCACGCACCTGCACGCGGATGCGCTGCACACGGCCCTGACCGACTGCCTCATGGCCGACGGCGAGAACCTGCGGCCCACGGACCCGTTCCCCACCTGGGACACCTACGGCATCGACGACACCTGCGAGCATGAGCATCCCGAACTCGTGGCGGCGGGACCCTGAGGACCCCGGGCCGGGCGGCGAACACAGCCACGGCGCCGCCCGGCCCGGTATGGACACCAAGAGCTCCGGATAAATGCGTTGGGCTGACCGGCCCCCGCTGATAGCGTCTGGGCAGCCGTGAGAGAACGCGAGGAGGTGAGACCCATGAAGGCTGTATCCATGTGGGTGCTCCCCCATGTCGTCACGGTGGGCGATTGACGTAGGTGTCGCCGGGAGCGCCTCCAACAAGGCACTCATGAGAGGCAACACCTATGAATTTTGTGCATTCCACTCCGGGCACGGACCACCATCCGGTTGTGGTCACGCGGGTCTCGGAAACGCAGTGGCACGCTGTGGAGGACGACTTGACGGTCGGCCGCGGCGTCGCTTCGCGTCGGCCCGACGGGCGGCTTTTCGTATGCATCGACGCGTGGCACGGCGCGGTCTTCGACCGCATCGCCGACGCGATGCTGGCGGACCTGCCGACACCGCTGTACACGGTCGTCGACGAGGCCGACCACGACTCGAGGTCCGCCTGGGAGCGGGCCGGCTTCGCCACCGCACGCCGCGAGTGGGGCTATTTCGTGCCCACCGATCCGCAGGTCACCGGGCTCGGCTCGGTGCGGCCGCCGTCTGGCGTGGCGATTGTGCCCGCCGGTGAGGCGGAGGAGGGCCCGCTGCGCGCCCTGGACCGCCTCATCCGCGACGAGGTCGAGGCCACCGTCGGATGGCGGACGATGCCGGCCGAGGTGCTGCCCCGCCCTGCGGGGACCACCGTGCTCGATCCGTCGAAATACACGGTGGCAAGGCACTTGGACCAGTACGTGGGACTGGTCAGGGTGGCCCCGCTGACCCGGCAGCCACGGATCGGGTTGATCGCCGTCCGGACCGACAGACACCGCCGCGGCATCGCCCGGGCGCTGCTGGCCCACGCCCTGGGTTCACTGCACCACTCCGGGACCTCTTCGGCATGGGCCGAGGTGAACGAGTCCAACGCGGCGGCCACCGCCCTGTTCGAGAGCGTCGGTGCCCGGCGCGCGGCCAGCACCCTGGAACTCGTCCGCCACTGACGCGCCGCCACATCGCACCGAACGAACGTTTCCTACCGAATTCGCCGTCACAGAACGGGAGAAGTGAGAGACCATGACAAAGGCAGCAGGGGGCGTGGAAGCCGAAGGCACCGTCGTCGAGTGCCTGCGCAATGCCACCTTCAAGGTGGAGCTCCAGAACGGGCACACGGTGCTCGCCCACATCAGCGGGAAGATCCGGAAGAACCGCATCAAGATCCTCCCGTACGACCGAGTGCTCGTGGAACTCAGCCCCTACGACCTCACCCGCGGCCGGATCCGCTACCGGTACAGGGCGTAACGGAAGGTGCCAGCGCCTCCGAGACCGCCCGGTAGGACAATCAGAAGCCACGGTGGTTCTGCTGCCTCCCGCACATGGCCATCGCCCTATCGGGAGCCGTAGGGCAGGAGCGCCATCTCGCGTGCGTTCTTGATGGCCTGCGCTATCTGCCGCTGCTGCTGACGCGTCACGTGGGTCACCCGACGGCTGCGGATCTTTCCGCGGTCGGAGATGAACTTCCGCAGCAAGTCGGTGTCCTTGTAGTCGAAGTAGGTGATGCCGGCGGCGTCCAGCGGGTTGGTGCGCTGACGCTTGGCAGTCTGACGCTGGATGCTTGTGCGTCGGGTCATGGGGAGGTCGGTCCTCTCTTTCAGGTCACGGGGTCGAGCAAGCCGTCAAAGGCGTGCGGGAGTTGCTTCCAGCGGTCCCTGCCCGCCGCGTACTCGTCGTCGGTGAGCAGGCATGAGTCGAGCAGGGCCTGCAGGCCGTCGCGGTCTAGGCCGGGCGAGGTGAAGGTGAGGTACTGGCAGCGGTCGCCGTGTGCCGGGTGCCAGTCCACGGAGGCGGCGAGGCGGCGCTCGGCGGGCACCATCTCCCAGGCGGCGTCGGGCAGAGCTGCCAGCCAAGGCCCGGCCGACTCCACGCACAGCGCGCCGCCGGCGGCGTCCCAGGACAGCAGGGTGTCGGGGCGGTCCGCCAGCCAGAATCGCCCCCGGCTGCGCGCGGCGGCGCAGGTGAGGTCCTCAAGCGCCGCGTACAGGCGCTGCGGATGGAAGGGCCGTTCGCGCCGCCAGAGGAAGGTGCTCACTCCGTGCTCGTCGCACGACTGCGGCAGCAGCGCGCACGCAGGATGCACGCGGGCGGCGGCCGCTGCCACGCTGAAACCCGCCAACAGCGCTGCCCCCAGGGCACCGTCGCTCCCCACCCGTACGCTTCGTGCGCCTGGTGTGAGCTGGGCGAGCAGCGCGTGGTCGGTGTCGTCGGCGACCTCGTCGCAAGAATCGTCGTCGCCGAGGGCGATCACCGTGGGGTACTCCAGTTGCCGGGCGAAGGTGTCAGCGACCGTGCGCTGGTCGGTCGGCGCGGCGGCGAGACCGACGTCGGCCAGGTCGTCGCCGTTGGACAGGTACGGCAGGACGAGTGCGGGGTCGACCGCGGTGGCGACCCCGGTCAGGGCCAGCGGTGCGCCCGCGGCGGCGATGACTCCGGCCATGGCCTGGGGCTCGACGGAGTCCCACAATTCCACGACCGCCAGCCGGCACCTTCCCTCCGCTGCGAGCCGCAGCAGTTCGGGGACGAGATCCTCGCGCAGCGCGCAGCACGCGCAGTCATTCACCAGGGGTGCGTCGCCACTGCCCAGCAGACCGTCGACGTCGCGCACCGTCCGGCGCACCGCGCTGTCCACGGCGGACGTCAGATCGTGGTGCAGCGCGACCGATCCGGGGACCGTACGCAGGACCTCCTCGACGGCGGCCCGGCGGGCGTCCGCGTGCAACCCGCCGACGATCGCCACGGGCAGCCGCGCCTCGTCCCGGTTCACGGCTTGCTCCGTCCGCGTCCGTAGCGTCGCTCGAAGCGCTCGACCCGCCCCGCGGTGTCCAGGACCCGCTGGGTGCCGGTGTAGAAGGGGTGGCTCGCCGAGGAGATCTCGACGTCGATGACCGGGTAGGTGTTGCCGTCCTCCCATTCGACGGTCTTGTCGCTCGTGGCCGTGGACCGGGTGAGGAAGGCGTAGTCGGCGGCCCGGTCGCGGAAGACGACCGGGCGGTACTCGGGGTGGATTCCGGGCTTCACGGCTCTCAGCGCTCCTCACGGAAGTCGACGTGGCGGCCGGCGACCGGGTCGTACTTGCGCAGCGTCAGACGGTCGGGGTTGTTACGGCGGTTCTTGCGCGTCACGTAGGTGTAGCCGGTGCCGGCGGTGGACCTCAGCTTGATGATCGGGCGCAGTTCGTTACGGGCCATGGACAGCACCATACAAGAGATTGGTTTTCATTTTCATCTGGCGCTAGTGTGCTGCTGCATCCACCCCAAGGAGGAACAGCCATGTCCGCCCACTGCCAACTCACCGGCCGACAGCTCGGCTTCGGCCATCACATCTCCCGCTCGCACCGGCGCAGCAAGCGCCGTTTCGACCCCAACATCCAGAGCAAGCGGTACTGGTTGCCGAGCGAAGGCCGGCACGTCCGGCTCACCCTCTCCGCCAAGGGCGTCAAGACGGTCGACACGATCGGCATCGCGGCCGCGGTGGCCCGCATCCGCGCCCGTGGAGGGAAGGCCTGATGGCGAAGAAGAGCAAGATCGCGAAGAACGACCGGCGGCGCCTCATCGTGGCCCGGTACGCCGCGCGCCGCGCCGCATTGAAGGCGATCATCGCGTTCCCCGGAAGCTCCGACGAGGACCGCGCCGCCGCCCAGCGGGAACTACGCCGGCATCCCCGCGACGCCAGCGCCACCCGCCTGCGCAATCGCGACTCCGTGGACGGCCGCCCCCGCGGCTACCTGCGCGCCTTCGGCCTGTCCCGCATCCGCGCACGCGAGATGGCCCACGCGGGCGAGCTCCCTGGCGTGACCAACAGCAGTTGGTGACCCGGCACGCCAGGGGCTCACAACGGGCGCGCCAGCGACGCAGCCCGAATCTGTGCCCGGTTTCGCACGCGCCTTCCGCCACTCTGAACGACGGGCGGGCGGCGGCACCGGCTCATGGCGTTCTGCAACGAGCAGGTGGGTACGGCCTACCCCGCACGCGGACGGCTTCCGCGCGCGGGGTAGGCCGTACCGGAAGATCAGCTGGTCGTCAGGGCGGTGTCGTCCACGACGAAGCTGGTCTGGAGGGAGGAGTCCTCCACGCCGTTGAACTTCAGGGTGACCGTCTGGCCCGCCAGCGAGGACAGGTCGAAGGTCTTCTGCGCGTACCCGGAGTTGTGGTTGAGGTTCGAGTACGTCGCGAGGGTGGTCGAACCGGCGGTCACCGTCAGCTTGTCGTACTGAGTGCTGCTGGTGGTCTCGGCGGTGTCGATGTGCAGGTAGAAGGTGAGCGTGGCCTTGCAGCCGGCCGGGATCGTCACCGACTGGGACAGCGTGTCGGTGTGCGAGGAGCCGTAGCCGTCCAGCCAGGCGTAGTACGAGCCGCCGTGCGCCGCCTCACCAGAGTCGTTGGTGATGACACCGCTGGTCGCGCTCCAGCCGGTGTTGCCCGACTCGAAGCCCGGGTTGGCCAGCAGCTGGGCGGAGGAACAGCCGCCCCCGCCGGATCCGACCGTCCAGGTGAAGGAGGTCGAGCCGGAGGCGCCGGTGGAGTCCTTCGCGGTGACCGTGACCTGGTAGGTGCCCGCGGTGGACGCCGTACCCGAGATCAGGCCCGTGGAGCTGTTGATGGACAGGCCGGTCGGCAGGCCCGTGGCACTGTAGGTGAGCGAGGCGCCGCCGCTGTCGGTGGCCTTGATCTGCAGGCTGACCGAGCCGCCGGTCGTGGTGGACTGGCTGCCGGGGTTGGTGACCGTCACCGTGTTGCCGCCCGTGGTGCCGGAGGTGAAGGCGGCGGTGCCGTTCGGGGTGCCCCAGCCGGTCGGGCCGTCGTAGCCGGTGCCCGCGGTGCAGAAGTAGGACGGGGAGCAGCTGCCGTTGTTGCCGCTGGTCACGTCGTACAGGTTGCCGGTGTGGGAGTACGGGTACTTCGCCGGGTAGTCGGTGGAGCCGGGGGTGCCCGCGAGGGCGTACACGCTCGCGATGATCGGCGAGCTGGCGCTGGTGCCGCCGTAGACCGCCCAGCCGGAGCCGCCGTAGGTGTCGTAGACCGCCACGCCGGTGGCCGGGTCGGCGACCGCGGAGACGTCGGCCTCCATGCGCTTGCTGCAACCGGTGTCGGTCTGCCAGGCCGGCTTCGGGTCGTAGGCCGAGCAGCCGGAGCCGGTGCCCTCGGTGGAGTTGGTGTGCCACACCGACTCGCTCCAGCCGCGGGAGTTGGAGGCGGTGGTGAGCGCGGTGCCGCCGACGGCCGTCACGTACTGGGAGGTCGCCGGGTACTCGGCACCGTAGGCGGAGTCACCCGAGGAGACGGTGATCGCGACACCCGGGTGCTTGAAGTACGAAGTGTCGTCGCTGGTCTGCGAGGAGGACTCGGAGCCGCCCCAGCTGTTGGAGACGAACTTGGCGCCGAGCGAGACGGCCTCGTTCTCGGCGGCGCCGAGGTCGGCCATGCTCGCGGAGTTGGCCTCGACCAGGATGATGCTGCAGTTCGGGCAGACCGCACTGACCATGTCGATGTCGAGCATCTCTTCGCCGGCCCAACCGCTGTCGTTGGTCGGCAGCGAGGTGGTGGAGCCGGTCTGGCTGACCTGCTTGAAGCAGCCGTTGGCCTTGGTGCAGGACGACAGGCCGTAGGTGGAGCGGTAAGTGGCCAGGTCCGACTCGGCGTTGGGGTCGTTGTAGGCGTCGACGATGCCGACGGTCATGCCCGAACCTGCCGTGGTGGGCAGGTTGTAGGCGCTGTGCAGGTTGGCCGGGGACAGGCCCGAGGGCGCGGCGGCGACCGCCGAGGCGAGCCGCTGCTCGATGTCCGTGCGGCGCTGGGCGAAGCAGGACGCATGACCTGGCTCGGCGGTGGCGCACAGGTGCTGGGTCGGCACCTTCTGGCCGGCCTTGCCGGTGGAGTGGTAGGTCTGCCGCTCGGGGGCGGTCAGCGCCTTGGCGTTCTGCGTGACCTTGGAGGTCTGAGGGTGGGTCGCGGCAGGCTGGGCGCCCGCCGTCGGTGCGGCGGTGAATCCGGCGACCGTCAGAGCGAGGGCGGGGAAGGCGACGGTGACGAGTCTTCGCAGACTCCGTCTCCGCCCGCTCGGGTGTGACTCACGCATGGGGTACTGCCTCCGTTGACGTGGGGTATCGCACTGGATGGGCAGGCCCGTGATTGCGCGTAGCGGCGGTGGAACCGCGCAGTCAGGAGCATGACACTCACAACGCCCTGGACGCCGGGTGAGCGTGACATGACAGGACGCGAGGGGAACGTAGACCAGAACGGGTCCTACCGGGCAGTACCGAGCCGAATTCTTTGCTTCTCCATGCAATGCGGTTGGTCCCCTCATGGGGGTCGGCGCGTGCTGGCCAGGCGTTGGGTCCAGAGTTGGCCCTGGTGGGTCTCGATAGCATCTTCCGTGATGGGGCTCATTCTGCTGATCAGCCTGAACTCCCTTCCGGGACCGCACAGCAACCGCAAGCGCTCCTTTCACCGTTGTCCAGCGTCTGCGGCACCCTCGACGAGCCCAATGACGTCAGCCGGCCGAGCACCGCCGCACCGCCTCTGGCCACCCGCGCTGGGAACGCACCGCAAAGGCTCTCCAGCCCCGAGAGCGAACGGATCTACGGCCCAACAAACCCCCTTCGCGCCCTGCCGCACACCCGCAGAGGAGCCGTGCCCCTCCAATGGCGACGGGAGTTTCGCGGCACGCACTCCGGGGGCGGTGCGGAAAATGTGGCCGATGAAGAAGTTCATGATCCAGATGTAATGAGCAGAACGCTCGATCTTCTGGCGATGGTCGGACTGAGACCACGGCACAACCGTTCCCGTAATCTTCCTCAGAGCCGCCGCGCAGGACCGGCTCCGGAGGGGGCACGGACAACCGCGAGGGAGACGGCATGGGAACCGCTGACCGGCAGAGCGCCGGAGACTGGAACCGGGTCGGCGACCCGCCCCGACCCAGAGGTGGTCGCACGAGCGAGTACGGCCACGACTACGGGTACGGGAATCCTCCAGAGTCGATACCTCACCCCGGCTACGGACCCGATGCCAGCGCGGGCCACCTCCCCCTCTCTCAGGCGACAGGCCACGGGCACACACCAGCGACCGCCGCCGAACATGGCTCCGGTCACAGCCCCGAAGCGGGAGCCGGCGGTCACGGACACGGCCACTCGCACGGCCACAGTCACAGCCACGGGCCCGCCGCACCGGTCTCCCGGCACCTCCGCAAGGTCATCGCGGCGATCCTGATCCCCTTCACCGCCGCGGTCGTGGTGGGGCTCGTCGTGCTCTGGCCGGGCGGAGCCCCGCCGCACAAGCGCACCGGTGTCGGCTTCGACCAGCAGACCCAGCAGGCGACGGTCACCAAAGTCGTCGAGGTGAGCTGCAAGTCGGTGAACGCCTCCGGCGAGACTCCCACCGGCGACACCTCCACCGCCGAGGGCAACTCGGCACAGCAGGAAGCGAACGGCACCTGCCACAAGGCCACGATCCGGGTCGACTCCGGCAAGGACAAGGGCCGTACCTTCACCGAGATCGTGCAGCCCGACCAGGCACGGCAGCTTCACCAGGGCGAGAAGGTCGTCACCGCCTACGAACCCTCCGCGCCCAAAGACCTGCAGTACTCGGTCGCCGACGTCAACCGGCGCTTCCCGATGGGCCTGCTGGCCGGCATCTTCGCACTCGCCGTCGTGATCGTGGGCCGGCTGCGCGGCGTGATGGCGCTGGTCGCGCTGGCCATCAGCTTCCTGGTACTGAACTTCTTCGTCCTGCCGGCCGTCCTGCAGGGCTCGAACCCGCTGCTCGTGGCGGTGGTCGGCTCGAGCGCCATCATGCTGCTCGCCCTGTACATGTGCCACGGCCTGTCGGCCCGCACCTCGGTGGCCGTGCTCGGCACCCTGCTCTCGCTGGCACTGATCGGCATCCTGGGTTCCGCGTTCATCGGCTGGGCCGCCCTCACCGGCAACACCGACGACAGCACCGGCCTGATCCACGGCCTGTATCCGAAGCTCGACATGAGCGGTCTGCTGCTCGCCGGCGTCATCATCGGCTCCCTCGGCGTGCTCGACGATGTCACCGTGACGCAGACATCGGCCGTCTGGGAACTGCACGACGCCAACCCCACGATGGGCTGGCGCGGACTGTACCGGGCAGGCATCCGCATCGGCCGCGACCACATCGCCTCCGTCGTCAACACCCTCGTCCTCGCCTACGCGGGCGCCGCGCTGCCGCTGCTGCTCCTCTTCTCCATCGCCCAGAGCGGCGTGACTACGGTCGCCAACAGCGAGCTGGTCGCCGAAGAGATCGTGCGCACGCTGGTGGGCTCGATCGGCCTGGTGGCCTCGGTGCCGGTCACCACGCTCCTCGCCGCCCTGGTCGTCTCGGCAGACCGGCCCGGTCCGCAGACGGACACGGCCACAGCGGGCACGCCGGCTACTGGCCGAGCACCTGTCAGTAAGGGCGGACGTCGACGGAAGCGTTAAGAGCCGACTCCCCAAAGATTCAGGCATCACGACGCACTCCACACGATGACCCGCCCAGGACCCGGAAACAGGTCGATTGAAGCTGCGTCAGCGCGTCAGAATGGCGCTTCCGCGGTACCACCGGATGGCATCGCACCTGGCAGTACACCTACGGGAAGCGGCAGGTTGGTCACCACGAACTGGTTCAGGATGTCGTCGCGATCCATGAACATGATCTGGCTCCGCTTCGCCGCGTCCAACGCGTTGCCCAGCCAGTTACGTGCAGCCATCACAAACACCATCGACGCACCTGGACCGCAAGGCCCCCACCTGCGTAAACGGCATCGTCCTGGACTGCGTGGACGTCAGGAGACGGTTCTGACCACCTGTGCCAGGTCGTGCCGAGTGAGGGACCCAGGATCAGGACTGGGGCGTCTTCTCTCCCGTCAAAGCGGTACTGCAGGGGGTTGTGAACAGCTGCCGCGGAACAGCGTACGAGTGTGTTCTGGCGCGGATGAGTGAGTGTTCGGGCTGTGGTGGGCGTAC
>NZ_JBFAWG010000129.1:0-14115 GCF_040680215.1 Streptomyces sp. NPDC052107 | reverse complement strand
ACCTGGCAACTCGCCCCTGCCACCGCATAGCGAACAGGGGCTGCCCGGCCTACGGCCGGACAGCCCCTCACCAAGATCTTCATGAGCCTTCTAGGGCGTGTTTCAGAAGTGGATCAAGGTCATGCGATGATCACGTCTCGTGGCTCGGGGAGATCTGACAGAAGTTCAGTGGGCGGTGCTGGAGCCGCTGTTGCCGAAGGGCATCAAGTCCGGACGCCCGCCAGTGCACACCAAACGGCAGTTGATCAACGGGATACGGTTTCGTACTCGGACCGGCATACCGTGGCGGGACCTGCCGGAACGCTATGGGCCGTGGGGGACTGTGTACGGACTTTTCCGCCGCTGGCAGCGCGACGGCACCTGGCACCGCATCCTCGAACAGCTCCAGGCCCGGGCCGATGCAAAGGGTCTGATCACCTGGGACGTCTCGGTGGACTCCACCATCGCCCGCGCCCACCAGCACGCGGCCGGCGCCCGCAAAAGGGGGATCTCCAGGTCGAGCCGCCCGGCGGGGTGTTCACCGAGCCCGAGGACCACGGGCTCGGACGCTCCCGGGGCGGGCTGACCACCAAACTGCACCTGGCGGTCGAGCAGGCCCAGAAGCCGATGTCTCTGGTGATCACGGCCGGGCAGCGCGGGGACTCCCCGCAGTTCCAGGTCGTCCTCGGCCGCATTCGCGTGCCCCGGTTCGGGTCGGGCCGACCTCGGACCCGGCCGGACAAGGTCCGCGCTGACAAGGCTTACGGTTCTCGGGCGAACCGCGGCTACCTGCGCCGTCGTGGGATCCGCTGCACCATCCCGGAGAAACGCGATCAGATCGCCAACCGCAAGAAGCGTGGCTCTCGCGGTGGCCGTCCGCCGAAGTTCGATCCGGCCGACTACAAAGAGCGCCACGCGGTGGAGTGCGGGATCAATCGTCTCAAACGCCACCGCGCGGTCGCCACGAGATACGACAAGCTTGCCGTCCGCTACGAAGCAACCGTGCTGGTCGCGGCCATCAATGAGTGGCTGTGACCAGCACTCTCGCAACACGCCCCAGGACTGCGGAGCCGTGCACTTCAGGTTCGGATTCCGGACCGGAGCCTCAACAGTCGGCCAGAGTGCGGCCGAGGAGAGGGAGCAGGTGGTCCCAGTGAAGCTGCAGTGCGGCGGGGTTGAAAGCGTCGGTGTCGGCCATGGTGAAGCCGTGGACGGTGTCGGGGTAGATCTCAGAGGTGTAGTCGACACCCGCGGCGTCCAGGGCCTGGTTGAGTTCGGCGAGGGCCTCGGGCGTCAGGTCGGTTTCGGCGTGGCCGAAGTGGACCTGGGCGGTGAGGCGGCGCAGGCTGTCGGGCCCGGCGGCGCCCACTGGAGCATGGAATCCGGCGACGGCGGCCACCTGGCCGGGGTGGGCCGCGGCGGTGCGCACCGCCAGGAGGCCGCCTATGCAGTAGCCGGTCACCGCGACGGGTCCGGCGCTGGCCTCGGGCTGGGTGGTGAGGAATCTGAGGTAGGCGTCGGCGTCGCGCAGGGTCCGTTCGATGGTGTGCGCCTCAATCAGGGGCATCAGCCGACCCATGACCGCGGTCCGGGCCTCTTCTCCGATGTGCTCGGGAAGTTCGACCACAGGTGCCGGGCCGTGCCGGTAGAAGAAGTTGGGGACGAGCACGTAGTACCCGTGGTCGGCCAGTTCGCGGGCCATCTCCCGCAGCACGGGCCGGATGCCGAAGCCGTCCGCGTACATCAGCACCCCTGGGTGCCGCTCGCCGTCGTCGGGGAAGGCGGCGAAGGCATCGGCCTGGCCGTCCGCGGTGGGAATCTGCAGCATCTTGGTGGCCATGAACTCTCCTGTCGTGGTTGATGTGTCCTGTGATCAACACGACGGAGGTGGAGCCCGCGCAGCAGCGCAAGATCCTCGATCGAACAGCGGGCCCGCACTGGCCCGCACGGCGCTCAGAAGAGCACCGGGTCACCGATCCGTGTGTGGCGCAATGCCGTCCCGGTAGTCACCCCCACAACCTAGTCCACCGAACAAAGCCGACGCCAGCACCCCCAGTCCACAGCGCAGCTCGCGAGAATGATCTCGGCCAACGCCTCGCATCCTGAACCCCGTCAATGCGCTGCCCGTGACACCAATACCGAGCTTGCGACTGCACGGTCCTCACCGCATTTCTGAAATACGCCCTAGATCGAGCCAGCCGGGTTGTTACTGTCAAACAGCCGCTCGCGGCTGCGCGGCCCGAAGGGCACATCAGCCCCCAGCGTCATCTCCCGGCGCGGTACGCTCTCGCGGCCCATGGCCGGCGACGGCGTCCGCGAGGGTCGCAGCCAGGTCTTCGTTGTATGTAGTGTGCGGAAATGACAAGAAGCGAGCGAATCGCGGACCAGCTCGACCGGCACTGGCACAAGAACCTGCGGCCGCGGCTGCACGGTCTTGCCGATGAGGAGTACTTCTGGGAGCCGGTGAGTGGCTGCTGGAGCATCCGCCCCCGTGGCACGTCGGCCGCACCGATGTCGGCAGGTTCGGGGGAATGGACGATGGACTCCGCGTCTCCTGACCCGGTGCCGGCGCCGGTGACCACGATTGCCTGGCGGCTGGCGCACATCATCGTCTCCTGCCTGGGCTATCGGGTCGGATGGCACTTCGGCGGCCAGGACGTCGACTCCCAGACATTCGCCTACGCGGGGACCGCTGACGAGGCGCTAAAACAGCTCGATGAGATGTATGGGAGATGGAACGCGGGGGTCCGCGAGCTCTCGGACGCTGACCTGGAGAATCCGCCCACGGTGGGTCCCGAGCGGTTTCCCATGGAGGGCATCGTCCTGCACGTCAACAGGGAGCTGATCCATCACGGCGCCGAGATTTCCCTGCTGCGCGACCTCTACCGCTGGCAGGACGGAGCCGTACCGCGCCGAATATGACTTTCCGGTAACCGTTGATCGAGCTTCGGAAACCTACGTGGACTCCGTGACGCTCCGTGGCTGCGAGCTTCAGTGAAGCTGCGCCCTCTTGAAGTAGCTGGTCAGGGTGGTGGCGTGAGGGTCGTTCGGGGTGGTCATGCTGGTGTTGGGCGGATGTCTCGGGTGTAGATCATCCGTCAGCGGGCTCCTTCGAGGTTCGTCAGGACGAACAGGGCGCGCGGCAGGCCGGTCGCGCGGGCGGGATCGGTGCGGAGCTTGGTGAGGATCCGCCAGTTCTTGAGATGGGCGAAGCCGTGCTCGACCGGGGCGCGTGCGGCGGCGAGCGCCCGGTTCGCTTCCTTTTCGCTGGTGGTGAGTTGGGGGCGCGGGTGGCCTGGAAGCCGGTGGCGACCACGGGGGTCATCCGGGTCGTCGTCCAGGCCGAGGAAGCCGAGATCGGCCAGGGCGCCGAGGCCGGCGGCGCGTAGGTGGGACAGGATGCGGTCATGGCGGGCGGCGGTGATGTCGTGAGTGCGGCCGGGCCGAGCCGCGGAGATCCAGATCATCCGGCCCCGTTCGTCGGTCAGGGCGAGGACGTGCAGGCCGTGGCGGTGGTGTTTGATGCCCCTATGTTCGTCAAGCTGCGGTCGTGAGGGTCGCTGGATCATCAGGCCGCTGGTGGCATGTGACCATGTCGGCGAGTATCAGGGCATAAACCTCGCGGGCTGCGTAGCGTTTCAGGCAGCGCATTACCTCGCGCTTCCCCTTTCCTTCGGCGGTGCGCCGCTCGAAATAGACGCGGGTGCGTTCGTCCTGTCGCATTGCGGGTGACCACGATGCGGTGCAAGGCGGCGTTGGCCTGTCTGTCCCCGCCCCGGTTGAGCCGGCGACGCCGGCTCTTGCCCGAGGACTGCTCGACTGGACTGACGCCGCAGAGCGCGGCGAAGGATGCCTCGCTGCCCAGCCGCTCAGGGTTGTCGCCGGCTGCGATCAACAGGGCCGCCGCGCTGTCCGGCCCGATCCCGAACCGTGCCAGCAGACTGGGCGCGGTGGCCTTGACCGCTGTGGTCATTCGCCGCCCGAGCTCGGTGACTTCCTGCCGAAGCCTCAAGACGCGCTGTGCGAGCAGCCGGAGCGTGAAGACCGCCGTGTCGGCGGCCGGATCGTCACCGCGGGGGTCGACCAGCTCCGCGCAGCGGCTGACCAGGAGCCAAGTGGAGAGCGGCTCCAACTCCTCGCGCAGCGCGGATGGAGCGTTGACCAGCACTGCCTTGAGCTGGTTGAGCGCCTGGGTGCGCGCCTTGACCGCGGAGTTCTTCGCCAGCCGGAGGATGCGCAGTGCTTCCACCTGCCCGTCGCCGCTCTTCGGTAGTGCCCGGGCGGTGCCCGAGAGCGCGGCCCGGGCGGCAGCCTCGGCATCGATGGCGTCGGTCGTGCCGCGGCGGCGCCGGGTGGATCGGTCGGGCTGGTTAACCTCAACCACTGCCACCCGCTGGGTCGCGAGGTAGCGGGTCAGACCGGCGCCGTAGGATCCGGTGCACTCCACCCCGGCCCGCAGCACGGTCCCGCATTGGCCTGCCCAGTCCAGAAGTTGGCGGTAGCCAGCCGCGGTGGCCGGGAACTCTCCGGTGTCCAGCAGCGCGCCAAGGTGGTCAAGGATGGCGGCGACGTGCGCGTCCTTGTGGGTGTCGATGCCGAGCACCACCGAACGCGGCGCAGCCGGAGCCTTAGCAGCTTGGACGGCTCGGGCGGCTGCGGGCATGCTGAGGGTGGTCACGGTGCTCCTGTTCGACGACGCGGTACCGATGGCCAGCGCCGGTCGGTGGAGCGGTCAGGACTGTGACGGTGCCTTTAGGCCAAGGCCGATCCAGGCCGTGCGGGGCGACGAGCGACGGCACCGGTCACCGGTCGCCGACGAATTCCCGCCCCGACCTCGCCGGCCGCCGGACTCGCAGCGCCGCGAGACCTCACCCCCGCATGCCGGTGACGGCAACACCCTCTCGGAACGGCCCCTCGGCCATCAGGAAGGCGGGCACGCCTCGAGCAGAGTGTCGGCCATCGCCACCGCCGCGGGAGATATGGGGAGTTCCGCCGTGGTGGCCAGTGACAGCGTCCACGTGATGGTGGGACTGATCGGAACGGCGCGGAGGTCCGTGTAGTGGCCGGCCGGCGTGGCGGGCATCAGGCTGATGCCGAGCCCGTTGCGGACGAGACCGGCGGCGGTGTCGTAGTCGGCCACCTCGTAGGGGGCGTCCGGGGCGATGCCTGCGGCGGCGAAGGCATCGTCGGTCTCGAGGCGGATACCCCAGCCTGCGGCGAAGCGCACGACCGTTTCCTCGGCAAGGTCCGCCACGTGGATCTGGCTGCGGTCGCCGAGCCGGTGGTCGGGTCGGCAGAGCAGGACCATGGGGTCGCGGGCGACCGGACGAAGGGTGACCTGCCTCGATGCCGTGGTGGCCGCGACCAGGGCGAGGTCGAGTGAACCGTCCACGACGGCGGCGAGGTGCGCGGCTGTGCCGGTGACGCCCTGGTGCAGCCGAATCGACACCAGAGGATAGCGGGTGTGGAAGCGGCCCAGCGCAGCGGGCAGGTCGAGGGGCCCGGAGGACATCAGGATCCCGAGGTCGACGCTGCCGCCGAGCTGCTCCCGGTACTGCGCGACCGAATTCCTCGCACGCCGGGCTGCGGCCAGGGTGCTGCGGGCCTCGGTGAGGAATGCGGCACCGGCGGGGGTCAGCGTGATCCGGTGCCCGGCCCGGTCGAGAAGCTGCATATCGAGCTCGCGTTCGAGCTTCGCGACGGCCGTCGACACTGCCGACTGCACGACATGGGCCCGCTCGGCACCCCGAGAGAAGCTGCGTTCCTCGGCGACGGCGACAAAGTACTCCAGCTGACGTAGCTCCATCCTTCGAATATCTCACATCGAGATGTTGACCATCTAAAGCTTTCGCTAGACGAGATGAAGCCTCCCGTCTGATGCTTTTCGGCAAGGACGCGGACAGAAGGGAGTCGAGCGATGTCCATCGATCTGACCGAGGAAACGATCACAGTCGCCGTTCAGCAGACCTTTGAGGGGTGCACGAAGGAGCGCATGCGCGAGGTCTTCGTGACGCTCGTCCAGCATCTGCACGACTTCGCCCGCGAGGTCCGACTCACCAGTGAGGAATGGTTCACCGCGGTCGACTTCCTGGAGCGGGTCGGTCGCATCTCCAGTCCGACCCGGCAGGAGTTCGTGCTGCTCTCGGACATCCTGGGGCTCAGCGTCCTGGTCGACCAGATCAACCACGGCAACGGCTCTGCCACCGACTCCACCCTGCTCGGCCCGTTCTATGTGGAAGGCCGGCCACGCGCGGAGAACGGCGCCGACATCTCCGGCGGTGTCGCGGGCATGCCGTTGTTCTTCAGCGGCACGGTGGTGGACCCGGACGGGCGGCCGGTGGTCGGCGCGGACGTGGACACCTGGCACAGCGACAGTGAGGGTTTCTACGACGTGCAGCAGGCGGACAAGCTGCACGGCGAGCCCGCCATGCGGGCGCTACTGGACACGGACGACGACGGACGGTTCTGGTACCGCTCGATCGTGCCGCGGTACTACCCGGTCCCGACCGACGGACCCTGCGGCGAGATCCTCCGCGCCGCCGGGCGCTCGCCGATGCGGCCCGAGCACATCCACTTCTGGCTCCACGCCGAAGGCTACGAACCGCTGGTCACCATGCTGTTCCGCGGCGACGACCCGTACCTGGAGCGGGACGCTGTCTTCGGCGCCAAGCGCTCGCTGGTCGCCGACTTCGTCCAGCACGAGGCCGGCGAGACCGCGCCGCACGGCATCGTGATGTCCGAGCCCTTCCAGACCGTCGAGTGGACCTTCACCCTCGCCCCGGCTCGAGGGTGACCACACCGCACCGGACGTACCACCCGCTGACCATCAGCCCAGAAAGGACACCTGCGTGCGCGCGCTACGCTTCGACCAGTTCGGAGGCCCCGACGTCCTGCGGGTCGCCGAACTGCCCAATCCCCTGGCCACCGACGGCACGGCTGTGGTCGCCGTCCGGGCGGCCTCGGTCAACCCCTCCGACCTGAAGAACGTCGCCGGCATCATGGAGGGCACGGTGCTGCCCCGCGTGCCCGGCCGCGACTTCGCCGGCATCGTCGTCGACGGTCCACCGCAGTGGCGCGGCGTGGAGGTGTGGGGCACCGGCGGCGACGTCGGCTTCACCCTGGACGGCTCGCACGCGGAGTACATCCGTGTGCCGGTCACCGCACTCGCCCGCAAGCCGGCAGCACTGAGCTTCGAGGAGGCCTCGGCGGTCGGCGTCAACTTCGTGATCGGCTGGCTCGGTGCCGTCGAGATCGCGCACCTGAGCCGAGGTGAGACCGTCGTCGTCTTCGGCATTTCCGGCGGGGTGGGCGGCGCCGTCGCCCAGATCGCGCGGACCCGCGGGGCCCGGGTGCTCGGCGTCGACCGGGTTCCCCCCGCCGACGGCACCCCGGCAGCGGAGATCATCGACGCGTTCGTTCCCTTCACCCCCGACGCGGACGCCGTGGCCGACACCCTGCTCGCGCACACCGGCGGCCGGGGAGCCGAGGTCGTCTACGACGCAGTCGGCGGCGTCACCACCGCCGCGGCCCTCGCTTCGCTGGCCCAGCGGGGCAGACTGGTGGTCATCAGCGCGGTCGGCACACCCACGGTGGAGATCAACCTGCCGGACTTCTACCACCGCGAGGCCCGGATGCTGGGTGCGGACAGCCGCAAGCTCGACGTCACGGAGTCGGCCGAGCGTCTGGCCGTTCTCACCCCCTACTTCGAGCGCGGCGAGTTCCGGCCACTGCCGGTCGCGCACCAGTTCGGCCTCGATGAGGGACACAAGGCCTACACGGCGGTGGCGGAACAGGTTTCCGGCCGCGTCGTCATCGTTCCCTGAGGCCGCCCACGACCACTGAGAAAGGCGACACCATGACGCGCTGCGCCGGCGCCCGCATCACCGTTCTCGACGAGAACTTCATCGACATCCTTCTGCCGTCGACCCCCCGCGTACGCCGCTACAACATGGATCAGCACTTCAATTCCCGGTATGGCGAACTGCTCGCCGAGAACGGGTTGTGCTTCCTCGTGGAGACGTTCACCGAGAACGGTTCCACCACGATCCTGTTCGACGCCGGACTGACATCCGAGGTGGTGCTGCACAACGCGCGACACCTCGGCGTGGACCTGAACGAGGTGGAGGCGGTCGTACTCAGCCACGGCCATCCCGACCACTTCGGCGGCATCAACGGAGTCCTCAAGGCGATCGGCCACCCGACCCCGGTCGTCGCGCATCCGGACGCGTTCAACCCGCGGATGATCGTCAAGCCGCACACCACCCTGCCGATGATCAACATCGGGCTGACACGGGAGGGAATCCGGGCATCGGGCGGCCACCTGATGGAGGCACGGAACTCCATCCCGCTCGGCCCTGGCCTGCTCACCTCGGGCGAGATGCAGACCACCGCCGACTTCGAGTTCGAAGCCCCCGCCGGACGCCTGTGCGTGCACGCGGACGGCCGCGTGGAGGCGGACGGCATCAACGACCACCAGGTCCTCGGCATCGACGTCGAGGGTCACGGGCTGATCGTCATCGACCCGTGCGGACACCGCGGGGTCGTCAGCTCGATCGAACACATGCGGGCCATCACCGGCACCGACAAGCTCTACGGCGTCCTCGGCGGATTCCACACCGGACACCCCGGCATCAGCGCCAACCGGATCGACAACACCGCCAAGGCGCTCGCCGCCTACGAGCCGCGGCTGGTCGCTCCCATGCACTGCAGCGGATTCCCGCTCAAGAAGGCCGTCGCCGACCTCGTCCCGGACGCCTTCGAAATCGTCACCGCCGGCACGGTGCTCACCATCGGTGACGTGCCGCCCGACACCCGTATCTGGCGCTGACGACACGGCCGTCCGAGTAACGAAAAAGGTCAACGATGACTCATAGAACGCTCATCAAAGGTGGCACGATCTACAGCGTCGACCCCGACATCGGCGAACTGCCCCGCGGTGACGTGCTGGTGGAAGACGACACGATCGTGGCCGTGGCCGAGCACATCCCGGCGACGGATGCGCACATCATCGACGCCACCGACCGGATCGTCCTGCCGGGGCTGATCGACACCCACCGGCATCTGTGGCAGGCCGCGCTGCGGCAGCTCGCGGCGGACTGGACCCTCGGCCAGTACATCGACCACATGCTGCTGGAACTGGGGCCGAGGTTCTCCCCGGACGACGTGTACGTGGCCGAACTGCTCGGCGCGATGGAGGCCATCGATGCCGGTGTCACCACCGTCATGGACTGGGCCCACATCATGCGCAGCCCGGATCACGCCGACGAGGCCGTACGCGGACTCGTCGACTCCGGCATCCGGGCGGTGTTCGGTTACGGCAACCCCGGAGGGCCGCCCGCCGACTGGTACGCCCGTGACGTGACAAGGGTGGCGGAGCGCTACTTCTCCTCCGGGGGCGGACTGGTCACGTTCGCGCTGGCCAGCATGGGTCCGGAGTTCGGGCCGGTCGAGGACACGCTGTCCGATCTCACACTGGCCCGCGAACTGGGCATCCGCGCCTCGATGCACGTGGGCGTCGGCGCACTGGGCAAGCAGCGGTCGATCACGGAACTGCACCGACGCGGTCTGCTGGGCCCCGATCTGATCTTCGTCCACTGCAACACCTGCACCGACGCCGAACTGCGGCTGATCGCCGACACCGGGGGACATGCCTCGATCTCGCCACGCGTGGAGATGCAGATGGGGCACGGTTATCCGGCGACCGGGCGGCTGTGCGCGGCGGGGGTGGTGCCGAGCCTGAGCATCGACGTGGTCTCCGGAGTGGGGGGCAGCCTCTTCGCCGAAATGCGCGGCACGCTCGAAGCCGAGCGCGGCTGGCAGCACCATGCCGCGCTCTCCCGCGACGAGACGCTGCCGGAGCTGACGATCAGCACCCGGGACGTGGTCCGGATGGCCACGATCGAAGGCGCGCGCACCCTCGGGCTGGAAAGCAGGATCGGGTCGCTGACCCCCGGCAAGCAGGCCGACATCATCCTGCTCGACACCGACCGGCCCAACCTGTCGCCCGTGAACAGCGTGTCCGCGGCCATCACCCTCGCCGACAACGAGAACGTCGACACCGTGCTGATCGCAGGCCGGGTGGTCAAGCAGGGCGGACGGATATCCGGGCACGACCTGCGGGCTGTACGAGGACGCGCACACAGTTCCCGGGACCGCCTTCTGCAGTCCTGGTCCGGCCCCCGCTCCACGGCCGCATCGGCGCCCCGGCCTCGCGCCTGACCCGTACCCGGGCGACGCGCGATCGACAACGACGAGGTTGTTTCATGGACACATCACCCGACACCGCACACGCCGACCGGATCTTCCTCAACGGGCTCGTCTGGCCGGGCGGTGCCCGACAGATGGGACCCGAACCGACCGCACTGGCCGTGCGCGACGGCAGGGTGGTGGCGTACGGCAGCGACGCGGAGATCCGCGCCTTGTCCGGCAGCCGCTCGACCATCGTCGACCTTGGCGGCCGCCGCGTGATTCCCGGCCTGATCGACGGCCACATGCACGCCGTGCGCGGCGGCGCGACCTGGGCGAGCGAACTGCGCTGGACGGACGTACCCGACCTGCCGACGGCGCTCGCCAGGCTTCGCGCCGCAGTCGAGACGGCGCGCCCCGGGGAATGGATCCGGGTCGTCGGCGGGTGGCACCCCTGCCAGTTCGCCGAATCGCGCGAGCCCACGCGTGCCGAGTTGGACGCACTCGCTCCGGACCACCCGGTGTACGTGCAGGCGCTGTACGAGGTGGCAGTGCTCAACTCGGCGGCGCTCCACGCGGCCGGCATCGACGCCGCCACCCCCGATCCCGACGGCGGTCACCTCGAGCGCGACCCGGTGACCGGCGAGCTCACCGGCAGGGTGTTCGGCATGGGCGCGTTCAACCGCGTCCTGGGCGCCATTCCACCCGTCACACCGGAGAGGGAACGACGCTCCACCGCGGCGATGCTGGCCGACCTGCACGCCCTCGGGCTGACCGGAATCGTCGACGCCGGCGGGTTCGGCATGCCGCCGCAGCGGTACGAGCCGCTGTTCGCCCTCTGGCGCGACGGCGGTCTGTCGATGCGAATGCGGCTGTTCCTGTCCGCGGCGGACCCCGGGCAGGAATACAAGCAACTCGAGGAGTGGATGCGGCACACCCCGCCCCGGTTCGGCGACCCGATGCTGCGCTTCGCGGGCATCGGTGAGGTGGTGCACTACGGCTGCCACGACTTCGAAGGGCTCGAGGAGTTCTCGATCTCCGACGACGCCGCCGAGGAGCTCCAGCGGATCTCCTGCCGCGCCGCCGAACAGGGCTGGCCGATGAACATCCATGCGGTGCTCGACGAGTCCATCGACAGGATCCTGACCTGCTGGGAAGCGGTGAACGAGCGGATCCCGCTGCGAGGGCTGCGGTTCTCGCTGTCCCACGCCGACCGCATCAGCGCGGGCAACCTGCGCCGGCTCGCCGCGTTGGGTGCGGGTGTGGTGCTGGACGACCACCAGGTCTTCAAGGCCGGCCTTTCGGAGGCGGCCTGGGGCGACGGTTCGATGACCGCAACACCGCCCATCGCGGACATGATCGCCACCGGGATTCCCCTGGCGGCCGGGACCGACGCCACCCGTGCCTCCTCCCACAACCCCTGGTTGTCGTTGTGGTGGCTGATCACGGGAAACTCCGCAGACGGCATACCGCGACGCGCCGCTCACCACCGGATGTCCCGGGAGCGTGCCCTGGAGTGTTACACCACGGGCAGCGCCTGGCTCAGCCACGAGGAAAACACTCGCGGGCGTCTGAGACCCGGCACGCATGCCGACTTCGCGGTGCTCAGCGAGGACTGCTTCGCCGTGCCGGAGGACCGTATCCCCGGGCTCTACTCCGAGCTCACCGTGGTGGGAGGCGAGATCGTCCATACCACAGGAACCCTCGCCTGACCGCCGCGATCAGGGCGTCCGGCATTCGGCACACGTGCACGACGAAAGAGCCGTCCCATGACCTCAGACACCGGGCGCCCCCTTCGGGCCGACGCACGGCGCAATCGAGAGAAGATCCTCTCCACCGCGATACGCGTCTTCGCAGAACAGGGACTGGACGCGCGCCTCCATCGCATCGCCGAGGAAGCGGGCGTGGGAACCGGCACCCTCTACCGGAACTTCCCGACCCGGGAAGTCCTCATCGAGGCCGCCTACCGCAGCGAACTGAGCCAGCTGTGCGACTCCGTCCCCGAACTCCTGGCGACCCTGCCTCCGCACGAGGCACTCCGCGTCTGGATGGGCCGCTTCATCGACTACGCCACCGCCAGACTGGGGATGGCCGACACCTTGCGAACCGTCGTCGACTCCGGCTTCAACGCCTGCGGCCACAGCCGCAAGTTGATGATGACCGCGCTCACCTCACTCCTGAACGCCGGGTCCGCCGCCGGCACCATCCGGTCGGACATCGGCGCGGCCGACATGTTCCTCGCCCTCACGGGCGTCGCCCTGGCCTCGGGAAAGCCCGAACAACGCCAGCAGGCCCAACGCCTCCTCGACCTCATTCTCAACGGCTGCGCGACGGACCAGCGGGCCTGAGCGCCGCAGTTCGGCGGGGCTTCCCACGGCACCAGCCACGCCCACGAGCGCACGTCTCCACGCCGAACGGCCGGCGCACAGGCCAAGCCCGTCAGCCCGCCGCCGGACCCGGCGACCCGGCCACCCCGGGCCACCGCGGCGAGCCGGCCCAGTCCCGCGTCATCTCCTCCAGCGCGGCTCGGACGACGTCGTGGGGCACCCTGCCGATCCCGCGTGGCCCAGCAGCCGTAGCAGAGCGTCGAAGTCTTCACCAGCCGATGTGGGCCTGCCACGGCGGGTCAGTCCCGCCTCGGTCTGTGCCGGGGTGGGTGCCCGGTCCGTCGGCAGGTCCACGGGGGGAGGGATGCGCCGGGCGAGGAACTGCTCCAGCAAGGGGCGGAGCCCTCCTTGGGTGGCTGCTCGGGCGGTACGTCGAGCAGCCAGTCCCGCTCCCAGAGCCATACGTTGTGGTGAGAAGCCGTATCTCAACCGATCTTAGCTTGATCTTTAACCTGTGCGGCTGTAGTGCTGGTTGAGTGTCTCGGCGCGTTTGACGGTCTTTCCCGGCGTGTGGCGGGGTGCTCTCGTGTGGTTGCTCGATCCGCGGGGGCGTCCTGGGCCTGGGTGGGAGGGTTTCGGTGCAGCGGCTGGACGGGCCGCCTTCGCGCGGATGTTGCGAAACCCTCGCCGCACTCGGGCGGGCGTCAACTTGTGTGCGGGAAGAGGTCGTTCCCACGGGCGGCGCAGGTCCGGCGCGGCCGGTCGGGCGAGCCACAGCTGGGTGTGCGCGGCGATGATCAGTGTGGTCCACAGGTCCGCGCTGGCCGGGTCACGGAGCTTGGGCACCGTCCATCCCAGGGTCTGCTTCAACAGGCGGAATGTGTGTTCCAGATCGAATCTGCGCAGGTAGGCCCGCCACAGCTGGTCAACGTGACCGGGATCGGCGCCGGGGCGGGAGGACCATAGCCACACCGGCTCGGGGTCCCGCCCGCCGGGCAGGCGCTGGACACTCAGACGCACCACCAGCCCGTGCAGGACGGGGAGTTCGGCGCTCTGGTCGGCGATCCAGGCCGAGCGGCGGGTGAGCCGGGGGTGGGGCCGGTCCCATGCCCTGGCGATCGCGGTGCCGTAGCGCGTGGTTTCGGTCCGGGTTTCGGTCCGCGGACTTGCCCAGGTGGTCGGCCTGGCCAGAGCGAATGGGGCACCATGCATGCGTGGGCGGCCGGGCCGCGTTCCGGCGTTGTGCGGGGCCGGGTCCCGGGCCAGCACGCGGTCCGAGCGGAGTCTGCCGCAAACCTCCACGGGCAGGTCGGCGAGGAGATGAGCCAGGCGGGCCAGGTCGTAGCCGGCGTCGGCGACGATCAGCAACTCCGGGGCGCCGTCGCTCCAGTGGCCTGCGGCCGTGATCCGTTCGATGACGTCGCGGAGTTGGGCGGCGGCCGCAGCATCATCGGCCGGGCCGGGCCGAGCCGGACGGCATCCAGCAGGCGGCACCAGGAGGTGCGGCCGGACTCCAGCATGGCGACGAAGGGGTTGTGAACAGCTGCCGCGGAACAGCGTACGAGTGTGTTCTGGCGCGGATGAGTGAGTGTTCGGGCTGTGGTGGGCGTACGGGGAACGATAG
>NZ_JBFAWG010000128.1:0-14174 GCF_040680215.1 Streptomyces sp. NPDC052107 | reverse complement strand
GGATTCTGACGCCTGCCGCTATGTCTCAACCGCCTGACCAGCAGGTTTGCCATGCATCACCTGCCAGAAGGCCGATTTGCTGCGGAACTCCGGTGGATTACCTCCGGAGAATTGCCGACACGGCGAGCCACCTCAGCTATCGGCACTCCCGCGTTCAGCCACCGCGTGATACAGGCATGCCGCAGGTCGTAGGGGCGTCCGGCCAAGGGGGAGGCGACGCGTTGGGGCGATAGCGCGTACTCCCGCGCTTCCTCCCACGCGCGCCAGTAGGTGGATGAGCCGACCACTCCCCCGCGCTCGTTCCCGAACACGCGCCCTTCCTTGGCGGTCCCGAACTCCTTCAGGTGCGCCCGAAGGATGGCGACCAGTACCGGCGGGATGGGCACCGGCCGGTCGGTAGACGCTTCGCGCGCCTTCAGGCCCCGACGGTCGTGGCGCTCCCCGGAATCTGTCCACTGTTTGCCGGAGACGGGGCGTGTCTCCCGCAGCGTCAGTGTCCCCCAGCCCTGGTCTGGCAAGTGACAGTCCGACACCCGCAGACCGACCGCCTCAGCAGGCCGTAGCCCCGCGTAGTACAGGACCGCGTAAAAGGCCACCAAACGCCGCCCACGGCAGCGATCCCACGACCCGACGTAGGAGACAGCGATGAGCAACTGCCGGGCCTGTAGGGCGTTCACCAAGACGCGGCGATCCACCACCTCATTGGAGCCGACGTGCTTCCGGCGGGCACGCTGAAGGGGGTTTTCCGGGAGTTCCCCCACAACCACGGCATGTTCGAGAGCGGTGTTCAGAGCCCGCCGCCGCCGCTTGTACGTGTCGCCCGCGGCCGGAGTGCCATCCAGCTTGTAGCTGAGGCGGTACAGCACATCCTCGAACACCTCAGAGTCGGCCAGGTCACCCAATGGCCGGTCGGCCGTCGTGATCCACTCGTACGCGGCCTTGAGTTCGGCCGGCGGTTCCTCCCCCGCGTTGGCGGGCACGATCCCCCACCGGAAGGCCAGCCGAAGGGTCTCGTCATCGGGAACGCCGCCCCCGCGCTTGACCATGGCGAGAGTCACAGCGGCGAGACCGTCGGCCATGCTTTCACGGGTCTTGGCCGCAGCCGTGCGCCACCGCCCGGCCACGTACTTCCGGCAGAACTCGAACCATCGCAACGGCGGTTCGGCGTCCACTGCTTCGGCGGCGTCGGCCGCCGCGCGCACCTCGGACTCAGGCAACCCCGATTCGATCTCGAACGCTTCACCGCGCCGGTTCATGGCCTGCCACAGCTCGGACCGTCGGCTCTCCGTAAGAGCCAACGTGGTGAACGTCTCGCCGTGCACCTGCCCTGCGACCACCCACCGGAGACGCCACGGGCGCGACTTGCGGCCGGTCTTGGTCACCTTCCACAGCTTGACGTCGAAGGAGTAGCCCGGCCGGGCCGACCCGCGAGGGCGCCCGGCCGCTGTGTCGTTCCCAGTGCTCACGCAGCGTCCTCCCGCTCCGCAAGCCAACGCTCGTACTCCGACCGCCGGATCCGTACGTCACCGTTGGGAAGCTTGATCGAGCGGGGCCCCTTCCCGAGCTGGCGCCACCGGTAGAAGGTCGACGGGGCAACCTTCAGATCAGCGATGACCTCCTTGACGGTCATCTTCTCGTCCCGCGTACGGGCGCTCATTCCGCCATCCCTTCGGCTTCGTCCGCACCGGACAGGCCGGACAGCTCCAATTCCGACTGTCCGGGGTGTTCGTGCTGGTCAGATGGGGTAACCGGACAGCCGGACGGTGCGGACACCTCTGCGCCGCCCTCCGTCCGGGTCTCCGTGTCCGGGTAGTACCGGCCGCCGGCGTCCTTGGTGAGCTGTCCGGCATCGGCCATGCGGCTGCAGGTGCGGCGGATCGTGTCGATGTCGACGTGCGGCAGCTCGCCCGCCATGTCCTTCGGCTTCGCGCCAGGGTGGGCGCGGACGTACCGCAGGATCGTGGCACGGGTGTCGCTGACGGTGTGGTCGGAGACGGGGCCGTCCAGCAGGTGCCAGGCGCCGGAGACGGGTTGGAAGCTGAGGGCGTATTCGGCTTCGTCTACGTCGCGACCGGTGACATGCAGGATGCCGTCCGCCTGCCCGCGGGCTCGCTTGAGTACGAGGGTGGCGTCTGCGGCTCCGGCGATGCCGTTGGTGCCGGAGACCTCGGTGAGGAAGTCCTCAGAGCCTGCCTTGCGGACGTGGTGGACGAGGACGACGGCCACGTTGTAGTGGTCGGCGAGCCGCTTGGCGTAGCCGACAGCGACATAGTCCGCGTCATACGCCGACACCCCGGCCGGGGCCTGTCCGCGCATCTTGGCGAACACGTCGATGACGACCATGCGGGCGTCGGGGTGGCGCTCCAGCCACTGGGCGATGGCCTCGGTGCCGCCCTGGGGGAAGGGCGGGCATTCGGTGACCAGGGTCAGACCGGCGGGGGCTGGCTGTCCTCCGAGGATCTTGCCCATGCGGGTCTGGAGACGGCGCGGGGTGTCTTCCAGAGCAAGGTAGAGCACCGGGCCGCCCTGGACGGGCACGGAGTCGAACGCCTTGCCGCCGGCCGCGACCGACAGGCCCAGTCCGAGGGAGAGCCAGGACTTGCCGACCTTGGGCGGTCCGGCGAGCACGTTGACGCCTTCGGCGAGGATGCCGGGCACGGCCCATTTCGGCTCGGGGAAGTGCGCGGCCATGAGCTGATCGGCCGTCCATGCAGTCCGCGGGCGCTCCCTCTTCGGCGGCGCCGTGGGGGCCGTCTCGGGGTCGCCGGGCACGGAGTACAGGTGCAGGGGCGGGATGGGGTTGGCGCTCATGCTGCGACCGTCCGGGGGCGCCGTGCTCCGGCTCGGAGGCCGGAGGCGATGGTCCGCCGTGCCTCGCCCTCGCCCTGGCCGACTTGGAGCGCGGCCGTCAGGAGCCAGCCGGTGACGTCGGCTTCACTCAACTCGCCCCCGGCAACGAGCTGTCCGAGGGCGACCGCGGCGATGTAGAGGCTGTTGTTGTGCTCGTGCGGGCCGGAGCCGGTGACCCGCTGCACCTCTCCGTTGATCGCGGAGCGGAGGAAGGCGGTGCGCCGTCCCTGGCCGGTGAGGGCGACCGTGATGGGCATCTGTGGGGGCAGCGGGGCCGGGCGCAGGAGTTCGGCGAGCCAGCCCGGCAGGGGCGCAACGGGAGCGTTCCGGATGATCTCATACGGGCGCCCATCGAAAACGCTGCCGGCGCCGACCACGAGTCCGCCCCACGCGCGGGTGTCGACCTTCCAGCCCAGCCCGCGGGTGCTGTCCCCAGCGGTGTTACGCAGGGGCTCGCCTTCCGGCGCGAGGAAGTACAGGTGGGTGCCGCCGCTCCAGGTGCGGACGGTGTAGGTGTCGGCGGGGAAGGGCTGGCCGCGGCGCTCGCAGAGCACGGCGAGCACGTCGGCGCCGTCGGTGACGCCGTGCTCGGCCCACGCGGCCGGCGGGGTGTCGCCGGGGTGCTTGGGCTTGTCCAGGTCGATGACGACCAGGCCGGAGGGGCCGGTGGCGATTCCGACGTTGAAAGCGGCGACGGACCATGCGCGGGTGATGCGGTCCGGGTCGGTGGTGGCGCGGGTCTCCCAGTCGGAGACGGCCGGGCGCTTGTCACCGGGGATGAGGGGGAAGACGCGCCAGTCACGCGACGCTGCGTCAAGCGCGGCGGTGAGCTGGGCAGAGCCGTCCAGGTGCGGCATGCTGGGGGTTCTCCTGTTCTGTCTACGGATGGGCAGGGAGAACCGCGGCGGCGGGCGACCTTGCTGGGGAGTCCCGCCGCCGCGGCGTTGCTACTGGTTCTTGGCCCACGCGGAGTACTGCTGGCGGACGTAGTAGCGCGGGGCGCAGATGATGGCCGTGCCGTCCAGCTCCATCAGCCGCTGGGCGGCTCGGGTGGCGAGGTCGGCCGCGTCGTTGGTGACGGTGTCGGCTTCGTCGCTCAGCGCGATCCGGTCCAGCAGGGCGGCCTTGCGGAGCCAGAACTCGCGGTTCTGCCCGTCGTAGAACGGCCTGTCGGCCGCGGTCCGGGCGGTCCATCCGATTTCGCTGATGATGCTCGGGGCGAGCGCGTACGCCTCTTCCGGGGCGGGCCAGTGGTGGGCGGCGAGCGACGGCTCTGGGGCGGGCCGGTGGTCGGCGGTGACGTACAGCCGGGCGCGCTTGCCGTCGTGGGTGGGGTACTGGCGTGCCGGGCCGATGTCGAACGCGGCGGCCAGGGCGTGGCTGACGCGGTCCGTGTCGGCCGGGTCGCAGATGACGCGGATCTCGAACATGGGTCAGTGCTCCTTGCTGGTACTGGAGGAGGGGAGTTCGGGCAGCCCAGCGGCTTCCAGGGCCTTGAAGTCGAAGCCGGGCAGGGCAGCGCGGGTGATGAGGGCTTGGGCGAGCTGTTCGGCGTAGGCGGCGCCGGTGCGGGCCACCTCGATCTGTGCTCCGGTGCGCATGGCTTCGACGCGCTCGATGTGGGCGTGTTCCTCGTGCCGGGCGCTGGTCTGCCGCTCGTGGGCGATGCGTTCACGGCGGTCGGTGCGCCAGTACCTTGCGGCGAGTCCGTAGGCGATGGCGGTGGCGAGCACCCACAGCAGTAGCGGCAGGGACAGCCCGCCGGCGTATCCGGCGACTGCGGCGAAGGCGAGTCCTCCGGAGGCGGCGAACGCGGTTCCGGCGATGACGCTGTCTCCGGCGCGGCCGATGCTCGCGCACACGCCGGCCGCGGCGGCGGCGAGGGACAGCGCGGTCATGAGCACGGCGTTGCCGATGGAGTGTTCGGCGCCGTTGGCGTTCCAGATGCGGGCCAGGATCAGCACAGTGGATGTGGCGAGGGCGGGCGCGGCCTTGGGCGCGATGTTGGCGAGCCAGTGTGGGGCGATGATCTGTTCGTTCATGGCTGGGCTCCTCACAGTTGCTGGAGGGCGTGGATGACGGCGGCGGCGAGCTGGTTGATGGGGCCGGCGGCTCCCGTGGAGGCGAGGAAGAAGCCGAACCCGGCGGCGGCGAACGCGGCGCCGTAGCTGAGGGAGTTGGAGCGCAGCAGAAAGAACAGGACGAGTCCGAACAGGGCCACGAGCGAGACCGTGACAGCCATGACGGGAATCTCCTTTGACGGTGGGCTGGGAGGGTGGGTTGAATGCGTCTGGCCCCGGGGTGCTGGCAAGCTCCGGCGGCTGGCCGACGGTTGCGCCCGCCTAGCTCCTGCTCGGAGCGGGGTACGTCTCATGACGGGCACCGTCGGCCGTCTTGCGTCCGCCGTCAGCGGGTGCCTTCGCGGTAGATCCGCTGGGCTCGGTTGAACAGCCAGCGCCCGGCGCGTATGCGCTTGCCGGTGGCCTTGCAGCGACGGCAGCTCTTGCCGCGCTTGGGCCGTCCCTTGCGGTCGGTGTCCATGGCGAAGCCGAAGCCGTTGCACTTGCGGCAGGTGCCGAACGGGCTGCCCGCACACAAAGCGCTGTAACCGAGCGTGACGGCGAACAGGCAGGCGATAGCAAGAGCGATGAGGGTCATGAGCGGCCCTTCCAGGTAGTTCCCAGGGTTTTCGCAGGTGGGGTGCTATGCACTAGATCGCAGATCAGGTGCTATGCGGGGTGCTAGCGGGGGTGCTACCGGTAGCAAGGCGACGTGCTACCGGTAGCACCGTCCGGGACTAGGCGGCACCCCGCCTTTCATCACGCTCTGCAATCGCCTTGCTGAGGTCGGCGCGGGTGATGCCGCGGCGGGTGGTGCGGGTGCCGTCGTCGGTGGTCCCGGCCACGTCGCGGGTCTTGATGCCGTGCGGTTTGAGCGCGGATGTGACGTTCTCGCCCTTCCAGCCGCCGTAGACCTCCGGCCGCAGCTCGGCCAGCCGGGCGGCGATCCGCTCGTTCCAGACCCGCTCTTCCGACGGCGGCACGACCGCGGCGACGTCGGCGAGCAGGTCGTAGGACGGGCCGGTCACGGCCTCGGGGTCCTCGCCGAGTGCGTGCCCGGACAGGGTTCCATCAGCCTTGCGCAAGGCGTAGGCGCGCTGGGCGATGGCGTTGGTGGCCGGGTCGTCCAGGTAGGCGGTGCGTACCACGACCGGCAGCGCGGTCGCGCCGGCGAGGTAGCCGTTACCGGCGTCGATCTCCGGGCGGAACGAAGTGGCGCGCACGCCGTTCTTGTACGCGGACGTACCAAGGATCATGTCGTTCTCGACCTGTCCGGCGACCTTGAGGGCGAAGCGGATGGACACGTTGCCGCTGATCCCGGTCGGGAGTGAGTCCTTGTCCGGGCGCTGCGTAGCCAGGATGAGGATCACGCCCAGGGCTCGGCCGAGCTTGATGATGAACTCGGCGTCGTCACCTGCCCGTTTGCCGTACTTGGGGTGGCCGAACAGGTTCTGGCACTCATCGAACACCCCGACCAGCGGCCACAGCTTGAGTGAGCGTTTGTCGGCGATGGCGCGGGTGATGCGCTTGTCCGGGCACAGGTCCCGCGGCAGCTTCTTGATCGCAGCCGCGCGGCGCATGACTTCCTCGCGCAGCAGCTTCAGGGAGTCTGCGGCGTACTTGATCGAGTCGTCGTCGATGCCGGAGACGAACCGGTGGCTGACACATTCAAGGGAGTCCAGGTCGCCGGTGCCCTTGTTCTCGTGCAGCCACAGTTCCACGGACGGGTCCATGGCGGCGCCGCAAGCCAGGACGCGCACGGAGGCGGTCTTGCCCTGGCCGGGCAGCGAGCCGATCAGGATGTTGTGCTGGATCATCGGCACGGACTGAGCCCGGCCGCGCGGGTCGATGCCGAACGGGATCCGCTTGAAGATGTCGTGCTTGCGCGCCGTTGCGAGTGGCCACTTGACGAGTCCGGTCTTGGACAGGTCCCGGTCCCCCACCCAGAGGATGAGGCGCCCCTCGTGCTCGCTGGGGTCGGCGTCGGGCCACACGCAGCCGAGCGGGCGGCGCAGGCCGGAGGCGAGCCGGGCGCGCCGGTCGGCCACGTCGGCGACTGTGACGCCCAAGGGCAGGTCGATGTCCGCGCGCCACCCCGGCCCCTCGCGGGTGATCGGGGCGACAAACTTGATGCCGTCCTGACCCTTGGCGACCGCGGACGTGATCTGCCCGATGCCGATGGACGCCATGGCCTTGACCACGATGTCGCTGGTCAGCTTCTGCACCTCGGTCTTGATGACTGCGCGGGTGGCCAGCGGCGCATCCGCCGGCGCGCCCAGCCAGCCCAGCGTCAGCACGGTGATCGTGGCGGCGATGACCTGCGTGCGCGGCTCGGCACCGTAGACCAGGTACAGGCCCATGCCCAGGGCGAACAGAGCTCCGAGGATGGTCAGGAGCATCCGCAGCCGAACCCGGCGGTCCCGCTGCCGGGACAGCTTCAGGTACAGCTCGGAGTTCTCCCGGCGTGCCTCGGCCTGCCGCAGCGGCTCGCCCTCCGCGTCAACCGCCCACCGGCCGATCCTGGTCAGGGCGTTGGCCAGGCCGCGCGGCGAGCGCCAGATGAGCTTGGGCATGTATAGGAACGGCACGCGGACCGCGTGGAAGGCGATGGTGTGCCAGACGTGCCCGGCCAGCCACCGCATCGCCTCGGCGAACTCTGGGCCCGACTTCACCCACGCCGGGAGGACGTCCAGCCGCTTGGAGTCGCGGATGCGGTCGATCAGACCGGGGCCCGACTGTGCCGGGGCCGGACGGTCGACCAGCGTCGGGCCGGAGTCGTCCGACCCTGACTCGCTCGGGTCGGCCGACCGGTCGGCCCCGGAGTCGGGCGACGCGTCGGGCGTGCGGTCGGCCGACTCGGTGCGAGCCGACCGGGCCTTGTCCAGGTCGACCACGTGCCCGTCAGAGTCGGCGGCCATCTCGGCTTCCAGCCGGTTGAAGAGTTCGTTGTCGTCGTCGGGGTGTTTCACTGAGGGTTCCTTCTCTCGGGAGGGATGGCGGGGCCCGGCCGCTGCTTTGGTCGGTTTGGGACCGGGCCCCGCACTGAGCGAGTCAGGCGGCGCGCTGTTCCTCGGGGTAGGCGCAGAGGAGGCACACCCCGAGCGAGGTCGGGATGCAGTAGCTGTAGGTGATCCGGCACTTGGGGCAGGTGCGGCGAGCGAGCATCGCCAGGGCGAGCGCACCCCATTTGCGTGAGGCCATCGGCTGGACCGGCGTCGCGCAGTCGACGCGGTAGAGGTAGGCGACCTGGTAGCCGGACTTGCGACCTCGGTGGCGGCGCATCACATGAGCCGCCACCGGCTGTCCGCCCGGCCGCAGGCCGGCCGCCCGCAGCTGACGGCGGGTGGCGTAGCCGTCCGGGGCGAACCGCCACGGGTACGTGGGGACCCCGAACCGGGCGCCGGACGGGTCGAAGCACTTGCCGTAGGCGGACATCAGGCAGCCACCCCCACGACCGGAGCATCGGTCCGGGCCCCGGCGCGGCCGGCGCGCCGCCCGGTGACCGTGGCGAACAGCCGCCCCAGCCCCGCCCGGCGGGCCCCGGCGCGCGCCTGCTTGGCCGCGTACATCGCCTCATCGGCCCGCCGCAGCAGAGCGGACAGGTCCTCGCCCGGGAAGTCCGCGGTACACACCCAGCCCAGAGAGACCGTGGTGTGTACCGCCGGGTCCTGGCCGTCGACCGGGCGAGCCAGCACCCCGTGCAGCACGGCCAGCAGATCACCAGCGGTGCCGTGGTCATCGATCAGGACGGCGGCGAACTCATCGCCCCCGAGCCGCCCGGCCACCCCGGAACGGCCGACGTGGTGGGCGAGCCGGTCCGCGGTCGCCTTCAGCAGCGCATCTCCGGCCGCATGGCCGAAGGTGTCGTTGATCTGCTTGAAGCGATCGACATCGGCCAGCACCGCGACCGCTCGCGGGTCCCGCAGCAGAGCGGTAGCGCGACGGGTGAACGCCTCCCGTGTCCGCAGCCCGGTCAGCGGGTCACGTCGGGCGACGTTCAGGCGCCGCCGCAACCACAGCGTGTGGGCCGTCCAGCCGGAGGCGACCGGAGCCGCCGCAGCCAACATGCTCAGCAAGGTGTTCATGCGGCAGTCCCCTCTGTCTCCTCGGCGCCGTCGACGGAGTGCAGGCGTCGCCCTTCGGCCCGCTCGCTGAGCAGCAGGTCACGCAGCACACGAGAGTTGGCCGCGGAGCAGTGCAGCGTTGTCCGGATGGCTTCCGCATTGATCGCGTCATCGGCCCAGTCGACCGTGGCCTCACGCGCCTCGGCGAGCAGTTCCGCCGGAGTCCGCGGCGCCTTGGCCGTCTTGGTCTTGCTCTTGGTGCCGGCCGGGCGCTTGCGCGGCGGCTTGGGCGCCTCCTGCTTCGGCTCCTCTGTCTGCTGCGGCGGCACAGGCGGCAGGTCTTCGCTCGCCGGGGCCAGCTCGCCTAGCTTCAGCAGCACGCGTTCCGGGCGCGGGGTCTTCGACCTCCACCGCCGGCCGTGCCGCTCCCGCAGCCGGGCGCGGGCCAACTGCCGCTCCCGTTCTCGCTTCAGAGCCTCGGAGTACGACGTGATCTCCCACAGCGTCATCCGCCGCCACAGGGCGAAGGTCGACAGGGGGGCGAGCATCCAGCGGGAGAACCGCACCTTCTCCATTCGTCGGCCGGTGGCGGCACCGATCCGTACGGCGTAGATGTGGGCGCCGATCTCGGAGAAGACCACCCACAGCAGGGGCATCGTGCCGTGGGCGACCTTGGCCCACAGCGAGTGCCCGGCGGCGACGTTCAGCCCGCACGTGACCAGCGTCAGCGCCCAGGGCACGAACCGCACCCACGCCAACGCCATGTCCATCCGAATGAGCAGCAGGTTGGCCACGGTGAACACCGGAATGGCCACGTCGATACCGACCGGCAGCATCCACGGCTCGCCGAAGCCCCACCGGGTAGCAGCAGACGAGACAGCGTCGAGCGATGCGATCAGCCCCAGGGCGCCGACACCGGCCGCGGCTAACGCGCCCAGTCCGGCAAGACCCATCTCTGGCTTCGTCAGTGGCGGCACCGCCGGCCGTGCCGTCTCGGTTGCGGTCGTCATGCCGCCGCTCCCTTCCGGGAGGACCGGCGGCGCCTCGCCGGCCGCGCCAGCGGGACGACGTTGAACAGCTCCGGAGCGTGCGCCTCGATCACCTCGGCGGCGATGCGTGCCACGTCGTCCGGCAGGCTGCGGTACTCCGGGTCGGCGAGGATGTCGCGCGCCGCGTCCAGGCGGGCCGCGCGCTCCATCTCGGTTTCGCCCTCCACCCCGAGCCACAGCTCAACCGGGCTGCCAAGGGCCAGTTCCACGAAGTCCTCGGCTGAGATGGCCTGTTGATGGCCGATGTACGTGCGCATGGTGCTCTCCTGAGTCGAAGGAGCAGGGAGAACCGCGACGGCGGGCGACCTTGCTGGGGAGTCCCAGCGCCACGGGATTTCAGATTGACCTAGGTCAATCTAACTGTCAAGAAGGGGCGACGGGAGAACAGAGATTGACCTAGGTCCAGCTACTCTCGAAGCCATGGAGCAGAGCCCAGAAGCGCCGAAGCAGACGTCCACGGCCAAAGCGATCGCCGCCGATTTCCGCGCGAAGATCACAGGTCCGAACCGCTCGTACGAACCGGGCGAGCAGCTGCCCGCGGCTCGCAGGCTCGCCAAAGAACTCGGCGTGCAGCTCATGACCGTGCAGAGCGCATATGGGCAGCTCCGTGACGAGGGGCTCGTGCTTACCCAGCAGGGCCGCGGAACGTTCGTCCGCGACCCGTCGGTGCCGCTCGGCACCGAGCCGGGCAGTAGCCCCGCGTTCACTGCGCTCTCCGCTGAGCTCAGTGCGATTCACGACGCGCTTCGTACTCTCGGCGAGCGGCTTGATCGTCTTGAACGACGCGTCGGTAACGAGACTCCACCCGCGCCGTAAGCCTGTCCGCGCGCCTCAGCAGTCGTTCAGCCGTAACGCGCACCTTGCCCATGCTCACTTTGATCGCGGCGAGTTCGGCAGAGGTTAGGCCTCCCGACTCGCCGCTTCGCTCATTGATCCCTGACATGCCAATGAGCATGCAGCCGGAAACAGCAGAGGACCCGGACAGACTGTCCGGGTCCTCTTTCCTTGCAGATCAGGCCTGTTGACGACCCATCATTGGATGGCCCCGTCCACGGCGTCCAGCACTGCAGTCCACGGAAGTTCGCGCCCGGCTGGCGCGTCCCTCGGCTCGTACAGCGGCCAGACATCCGGGCCGTAGACCAGATGCACCCCTCCCGCCCTGAGAGCGTCGATGTGGCCTTGCCACGCGGGGTGGCGAGCGTGCGCCGCGTTCACCCGCGGGAAGACCACGACGGGGAGACCGAGAGTCCCGATGGCCTCGCCAACCTGCGTCAGCGCCTGGTTGTCCATCAGGCCGGTCGCCAGCTTGGCGACCAAGTTGGCGGACGCGGGGGCGACCACGTAGCAGTCAACCGGCGGATGTGGCCGAGCCTCGCCGGGAAGGCGCGGCTCATCACGCACGGGCAGGCCGGTCAGCTTCTCCAACCGCTCACGCTCGCCGCTCGTGCGCAGCCACTGACCTGCGGTTGGCGTAAGCGTGACGGCCACCCGCCATCCGCGGCCCATGGCGGGCTCTACGAGACCGGTGCGCAACGCTTCTACGCCGCCGGCCGCCGAGCCGACGACTCCCAGAACCCCACGATTGCCTGAACTCACTGCACCGCCCTGCACCGCTGAGCCATCGCGAACACGTCCGACGAACGCGAGCCGCCTGTCACTGGGGACTGCTTGATCAGGTCTCGCAGCGTCTCGCGCACCCTCGGATTGTTGCGTACAAGCTGCGGCGACGTGCGTTCGGCGGTACGCAGCTCTGCGAAAGCATCATCACCTTGCCCAGCGAGCGACAGGGCACGGGCGAAGTCGATACGGTGCGAGACACTGCGTTCCTGCGGCATGTGGTCGACGTTAATCCGACCGCGCTCCACCACATACGAGACGTTGTCGAGGTCCAGCTCGATGGACAGTCGGTGGAGCAGCACGTTCGTCGGCCCGAAGCCGGTCTGCCAGTAGTTCTCATCCGAGCCGAGATCGTCCGCGAGCTCCTCGGCACGGTTCAGCAGTGCCGTTGCGGTAGGCCGGTCCTGATGGCGCGCCGCAGCGACGGCCGCACGCAGGTGGATCATGCCCAGCAGGCTGAGTGCCGCCGGGTTGTGATCGGTTACCTGAGACGACAGCCAGGCTGCGGCCGTGTTGCCCAGTTCGAGGGCGTCGTCATAGCGCCCGTTGGCCAGCAGGGCGTGCGTACCCGAACGTGCGGCGGACGCCAGCACGAGTGGGTCGTCCGATTCGTCAGCGGCTCGCATCGCGCGCTCGGCAGCGAGCCACGAGATGTCCGACTCGCCGATCTTGGCGAGTGTCGTAGCCGCAAGGTGGTGCGTGCGGGCCGACACTGCCCAGCAGTCGCCGCGGTCATCGCCGCGGCGCGCCGCTCGTTCCTCCAGCTCCTGAGCCGTCTGAAGCAGGGCGGGCAGTGCAGCGATGACGCTGCCGAGCCGACCGCCCTGGTAGTCGTTCCACGCATGCTCCACGCGCACGGCCACAGGAACAGGCGTCGGAAGCTGAGCCTCAGCGTCCGGCCCGAAGAGGAGACGGGACAGCCGACGCGGGCTCATGAGGGCGTCGCGCACGGCGGGGACGTCGTCCTGTTGCCGCTCGTCTTCCATGAGAACCGTCTGTCCGAGCAGGTCTCCGAGGGGCACGCGCAGGATGCGCGACAGCTCCGCGAGCATGTCGATGCGGGGCGGCTTCCTGCGGCCAGTCTCGATCTTCGCCAGCCAGTCAGTGCTCCGACCCACCAGGCCGGCCAGCACCTCTTGCGTGTAGCCGCGGCGCTTCCGATAGAACGCTATGCGCTCGCCGATGCTGAGGTGATCTCCAAGACCACGCATGGGGTGTTGCCTCCCGCTGCTGAATAGGGGCGCATTTCACGGTACCGACGCGGCGGGGAACCGGTAAGTGATCACAGCCTTTCCGCCAACATGACCAGCGTGTGGCAGCGAAGGGGCCAGAACCCGGACGGACTGTCCGGGTCCGATGGAACCCCGCTGGGAGGTGTCCGCACTGTCCGGCTGTCCGGTTCTGCCTCTCACCTGCATAAATGGCCCGGACAGCTCGTAATGCCGGTGTCCGGGCTGTCCGCTCACAGACGGCTGCAACACCCCGGGAGTGTTGCAGCCCGTCGGCGAAGCCGACCTCTCAATAGGCGTAGGAGCCGAAGGCGACTTCCAATCTGCTCTACCTGAGAGACGTGAACTGCAGAACGCGAAACTCTCCCTACCTGATCAAGCCCCGCCGTTCCGGCGGGGATGGGGTGATCCCTCCAGCACAGCACACATGATCCGGCAGAGCTCCCAGCCGTCGCGCACCTTGAACGACAGGACTCGACAGCACCACCACGGGACACGCCAGCTCCCCCATGCATCACGGCCCACCGGGCTAGAGCCTCAACCCCCTTGAACGCTGGCCTACAACGGTCGGGGGCGCCGTTCCCGACTGCGGGCACATCGTGGCGAGCGTGGTGGGCTCTCATCCCACCCACCATCGACCCAGGCAGAGCCGAGCAGACGCGGCCCATGGCGTCCAGGTCGTTCGTACAGTGGCGCGCTCCACCTGGACGCCATGAACCACGCCCGCTCCACGGTGTGTGGGTCGACGGCGGACGGGATGAGAGCTGGGGTGCGTGGTGGATTGAGGCTGTCCCCAAGGGCTACTTCAAGCCAGTCTTGCCAGTCCTCTAAGCAGCTCTACGCGTCTCACCTTACGTGCAGCCAACCAACTTGCCCCCGCTCAAGGATCGCGGCGACTTGGCTTCAAGCCCTGAGCAGCGGCGAGCGAGTGGCCGGATCCGATTTCCACATCCCCGAGCATAAACATCAGTTGAGTGGGTGCGTGCCTGAACTCGCCTTTGTTCTGCGCGCAGGCTGGGCTGTCCAGTGCACCATGCTCCCAACCGAACGAAAGCCCGCCGTGCAGCCAAGGCTTCCCAGGCGCAAGCTGCATCGGCGGGCCATGAACCCGGAGGCTCACACATGAGTTTGCCCCTTGCCGAGCGCTGTGTGTCAAACCCACGTCAGCAACTCGCAGTGATCACGGTCATCGTTGTGATCGTGCTCGCTTTGAGGTTCCCCCGCTGCGCGGGAGTGGCTGACTAGCAGGTCAGGGCGGGTTGACGTGGTTTCAGGTTCACTGGTTCGGTCGCTGCCTGGCTGGCG
>NZ_JBFAWG010000127.1:0-14196 GCF_040680215.1 Streptomyces sp. NPDC052107 | reverse complement strand
CAAGCCTGGCGGGTGACCGCTTATTGGCCAGGCGGTGTCCGGCATGAAGGCGGCGCGAGCCCGGTCTGCGGCTTCCGTGCGGAACGTGGGAAGGCGTGTCGCGATACGGCCCTGGCTCAGCGGCCGGGGCGACAGGAAGAGCCCGGTCCGAAAGTCCTCCGACCGGGTGCTGAGTACCGTCGCGCGGCGCGCCGTGGCCCGGACGGTCAATCCGGTGGTTCGGGGATGGATGAACTACTACGGGCGCTTCTACCGCTCAGCGCTGTATCCGCTGTTCGACCGCATCAACACCTACTTGCTGCGGTGGATTCAGAAGAAGTACCGGGTCGGGATGAAACAAGCCCTGCAACGGCTGGCCCAAGGCCACACGTTGCGCCCGAAGTACTTCGCTCACTGGACCTGGGCGGCCCCGGCAGGGGCGAGGTCCAGAACGACAAGAGCCGTATGACGGGAGACTGTCACGTACGGTTCCGTGGGAGCCCGGGGTGAGATTCCCCCGGGCGCCCCGACTACGAGGAGGCCGCGCGGGAGTGTGTGCCGGCTTGCGTTGGCCCCGGGTTCCGGCTTGAGCTGGCCCCGGTCTACTGATCGACCGTGAAGATCGCCGCCCGACCGTTCTGCGCTGCCGTGCGGTAGAAGATCTTCAATCCAGGCAGGAATGCCTGGGTGTAGCGATGTCCTCTGCGTCGCCGGTGCCCTGGTAGGCGTCGAACGCAAGCGTGGCGAGGCGATCGGTCATGGTCCGCAGGCTGACTGAGCAGGAGGGGCAGAAGCTGCAGCGGATCGTGCGTCGGGGCAGTACGAGCACGGTGCGGTTCCGGCGGGCGATGATGCTGCTGGCCTCGGCGGGCGGGAACAGCGTGCCGGTGATCGCGCGGCTCGTGCAGGCGGACGAGGACACAGTCCGCGACGTGATAGGCATCCGCTGGGGCGGCCGCCCTATCAACCCAGCGGTCTGACCGCCCGCCCCGTGATCGTCGGCGGTCCAGCCGAGCGGCCTCACCCCGGGAACGAGCCCCGTCAGGGCGTTTCGGGCTTGCGCGCCAGGAGGCAGGCGTGCGGTCTGTTCACGCGTCCGCCGGGCTCCTGTTCCAGTCTCGCGGTGACGACGAGTCCCGTCTGGTCCAGCAGGTCGACCATGCGGTCCAGGGGCAGGAGGTACGACTCGTAGGACACCGGACGGCCATAGCCGTGGGTCGGCTGCAGCCGCTCATTGCCGACATAGTCTCCCCAGAGCAGGTAGCCGCCGGGCGCGAGCGTGCGGTGGAACTCGGCGAAAACATCCGGCAGCCACTGCGGGGGCGTGTGGTGAGTGGAGTACCAGGCCAGGATGCCGCCGAGCTCGTCGTCCCTCATCTCCAGCGCGGTCATCGAGCCCGCGGTGAACCGCAGGTTCGGATAGGCGTGCCGGGCCAGCCCGACCATCTTCGGCGACAGATCGACGCCGAAGACGGACACCCCCAGCCCGGCCAGGTGCGCCGTCACGCGGCCGGGGCCGCACCCCAGGTCCGCGACCGGCCCCAGACCGGCCGTCCGCACCAGTTCGGCAAACCCCGCCAGCATCGCGCGTGACAGCGGGTCCATCTCGGCTGGAGGCGCGACGCGTTCGACGTAATCGGCGGCGACCGTGTCGTACGACTCGCGGACGGCGGTCAGAAAGGAGGGCTCAGCCATGCGGGCGACCCTAGACCAGGTAACTGACAGACCATGGCACGACCTTCAGCTGACCTGCGCGACATCCACCGCTGCCGACCCCCAGCCGTCGGGGTGTTGGCCAGGGATGGCGTGGGGCGTCGATTCGATCGGAGGACAACGCAGACGATTGGGCTTGAGGAGTTGTCGGACCGGCCTGCAACCTCATGTGGCCTATTCGTAGATCCGGGCTGCCAGGAGCTGTTCGGCCATGCTCGCCCAGGTGACCGGTTCGATGTTGCTCGCTGTCGGGGGCGTGTGCAGTTTCGCTATCTCCTGTGCAGCGTCATCGGCGCATTCCGGCGGGTGTGGGGGCTTCGGGCGCTGTGCCCACAGGTTTGTTCGCGTTGTCGGGTGCGTCAGTACAGATCGTGCCGACCCTTGGAAGACGCCCGTCGAGCAGGTAGTGGTCGACGGCGTTGTCGATGCAGGCGCTCCCTTGTCCGTAGGCGGTGTGACCATCACCGTCCCAGGTGAGTAGTCGGCCGGACCGGAGTTGGCGGGCGAGTGCTTGTGCGTCGTTGTACGGGGTTGCGGGGTCGCGCGTGGTGCCCACGACCAGAATCGGTGCGGCACCGGGCGCGGTGATGGGATGCGCGGTCTGGTTGGCCGGGACGGGCCATGAGGTGCACGACGTGAGATTCGAGACCCAGGATTTCCCGAATTGAGGCGCCACCCGGACGAATTCGGCAAAAGCTGCCTTTGTCTGGTTGGCGGTGTAGCGGCCGTCGAAGGTGGAGCTCAGGCAGTGGACCGCTGTCTCCGACTGGTCCCCCGGGTTGCCGGGAAGTGCAGTGACGAGGACTTTCAGCAGCGTGGTGGTGTCACCGGCCAGCACCTCCCGGAGCATTTGGCGGAGCGCCGGCCAGTGGGGATACCTGAGCAGGACAGTGGTTATGGTGAGCACCGATTGCCCATTGACGATGATGTCCTTGCCTTGCTGCAGGGGGGAGCGATCCAGCCGGGCGACCAGGGAGTCAAGGGTGTGGCCGGCCTCCTTGACGGAGTGCCCCACCGGGCAGTCGTCGCGGGCGGCGCAGTCGGCCGCGAACGCCTCCCAGGCGACCTGGTAGCCCCGCGCCTGGTTCAGGTAGAAGCTGGCGGCGTTGCGTGAGGGGTCGACCGCTCCGTCGAGCACCATGCGACCCACGCGGGAGGGGAACAGTTCGGCGTAGCTCGCCCCGAGGTAAGTGCCGTAGGACCAGCCGATGTAGTGCAGCTGTTCGTCACCGAGGAGTGCGCGCATCAGGTCCATGTCCCGAGCCGCGTCCAGGGTGCCGACGTGGGGCAACAGCCGCCCGGCGTGACGGGCGCATGCGGCGGCGATCTCCGCCCACAGTGCGACATCCTCATCGATGTCCTCGTCCGTTGACGTGCTGCTCATGCCCGTTTCGCCGGTGGCCGTGGACGTGTCGGTGCCGCAGTCGACCAGGGTGCTGTGGCCGACACCGCGGGGGTCAAGGGCGACCAGGTCGTAGGCCGCGTTCAGGGAGGCGTACTTATCGGGGGCGGCGGTGAGGGCATCGATGGCCGATACACCGGGGCCGCCGAAGTTGAACAGGAGCGAACCCATCCTCGTGGCGCCGGTCCTGGTGGCCTTCTTGCGGGCGGCTGCGAGGTTGATGTCGCCCGCGTCCGGGTGGGCGTAGTCCAGGGGTGCTTTCACGGTCGTGCACTGCAATGCGGGCGCATCGGGGCAGGTCTTCCAGTGCAGTTCCTGCCCGTAGTAGCGCTGCAGCCCCGGCGGCACCGGGACCGTGGAGGCAGCGTTGGCCGCTCCCTGCGGAGCGTGTACCGGGCTCAGCCGCGCGCTTGTCTGTTCCGGACCGATGGTCGCACAGACGGTGAGCAGTAAACCGCACGTGGTCAGCACCGCGACGGTGCCGTGCAGAGCGCGTGCCGGTATTCGGCCGGATTGCCGGACAGGGTTCATCGCCACGTCCTTCTGTTTGCGCCGATTGAATCCGGGGCGTCGGACGACGCAGTCGGGTGATCTCGGATCTGGTTCCGGGCGCCCCGCGGCCCTGGTCCCTCGCGGAGCGAAATGAACGCACTCCGTAATTATATTATTACTTTCTGTGTTCCAAGGGGCAGCTACTGGAGGCCGAACGGGTGGCGAAGGCGTGGTCTGGTCGAGCCGGTCTCGACCGCGCGTGAGATACCGTCGGTGTGGTGCTGGCAGCGGACGAAGCAGCCGGACATTACGACCCACGCCGGTATCTCCTCGCGGGCGCTTTCCTCGGTTGGCGGACGGCTCGGCCGGCTCCCGCCGAACGTGCGGCGCCGGGGCACCGACCTCAGAATGTGGAGAGTCAAGCCACCTGAGTCCGCAGTCTTGGGGTCGAACTCCGGGGCGGTACACGAGCCCGGCGGTTGCTCTGCGCCTGATCTCTGAGAAGGAGGGACCCCGGTGAACGTGGTCACCTGGGTGCGTTGTCTGGTGGTGGCGTTCTCCGTGGCCGCGGTGACCGCCTGCGGCACCAGCCCCCCCGTCGACACCGCCTGCCGCCACCTCCTGGGCACCCGTCGGCGGCGTCTTCACGGCACCCATCGGTACCGACCGGGAGGTCACCTTCCCTAGCGTTGGGGTGACCGTGCACGGCAGTCTTCGGGCGCCGGTCCAGCCCGCCTCGCCGGTACCGGCGGTGTTGATCCTGGCCGGCAGCGGCCCCACCGACCGCAACGGCGACAGCACCCTGATCGACGGCCGCGTCGGCACTCTCAAAGACCTTGACGACCTCCTGGCCACCTGGGGCATCGCCTCGCTGCGCTACGACAAGCTCAACACTGGAATGACCGGACTGGGACCGCATACCGACCTGACCAAGGTCGGCTTCGACCTGTATACCAAGATGGCCAGCGACGGACTGGCCTTCCTGAGCCGGCGACCAGGCATCGCCCCGGGCCGTGTCACCGTCATCGGGCACAGTGAAGGCGCACTCATCGCGCTCGTCCTAGCCACCAAGCCCAGCAGTCGGATCCACAGCCTCGGCCTGCTCATGCCCCTGCCCATGCGCTACCTTGACCAGCTCCGCCAGCAGGTGCACGAGATCGCCGTCCTTCAAGGCGCCACCGAAGCGCAGCTCGCCGCCGTCGATGAGTCTTTGGACAAGGCCATACACACCATCCGGACGACCGGCCAAGCCCTTACCGGGCTCGACCCCGGGGTCCAGCCCCTGTTCCAGCCCCAGAACGCCCGCTTCCTCCAGCAGGCCGATTCCCACGCCCCGGTCCAGCTGGCCGCACGCGTGCCTCGGCAGATTCCGATCTTCATCGCCTGCGGCACCCACGACATCCAGGTCCGCTGTGCTGACGTCACCCGGCTGCGCGATGCCGCCAGCAACCGCCCTGACGCGGTGACCGAGTTCGTCGAGTTGAACGGCGTGAACCACGTGCTCAAGGAGGACACCTCCAAGGACGAGGCCGAGTACGGCAGGCCGCACCCGTTCTCCGCCCAACTTCGGCAGACGCTATCGGCGTTCCTCCAGCGCACCAGCCGCTGAAACAGACCCACCCAAGCCACCACCCTCCCCAGCTTCCATCCCGTACGCCGTCGACCCACACACCGTGGAGCGGGCGTGGTTCCTGGCGTCCAGGTGGAGCGCGCCACTGTACGAACGACCTGGACGCCAGGGGCCGCGTCTGCTCGGCTCTGCCTGGGGCGATGGTGTACGGGATGGGAGCCCCCGGCATTCGCCACGACGGACCGGTAGTCGGCGACGGCGGCGGCCGAGTGACTCGGAGCCGAGTACATTCGGCCGCCCCTCCGACTATCGCCTATGCAGGCGGCCGGACACGGTCATCTATCGAAGTGACCTGAAGCCCGCGCGGAGTTCCCCGACGAAGAGCTCCGGCTGCTCCCAGGCGGCGAAGTGTCCGCCCTTGGGCAGCTTGTTGTAGTGGACGAGGTTCGGGTATGCCTGCTCCGACCAGCTCTTGGGGGCCTGGTAGAGCTCGTCGGGGAAGACGCTCACGGCTACCGGGAGTTTGACGCCCTTCGAACCGAAGAACGGAGTCGTGTTCTCCGCGTAGAGGCGGGCCGCGGAGATCGCCGTGTTCGTCAGCCAGAAGAGCGTGATGTTGTCCAGGACGTCGTCCCGTGTCAGGCCCTCACTCACTCCGTTGAAGGACCGGGTGATCAGCTCCAGGCTGGCCTTGTCGTGGTCGAGCAGGAAGGCTGCCAGGCCGACGGGGGAGTCCGCGAGTGCCGTGAGGGACTGCGGGCGCGAGGCCATCATGTAGGCGTAGTAGACGTGCCGGTAGACGAAGTCCAGCTGCTCGACGGCGTGCTTTTGCTCGCCGTCGGCGAGGACGACGTCGGACGGCAGCGGGTTGCCGGCGATGATGGCCTGCTCGATGGCGGGCGGAATCACCTTGGGCATGTTGGTGTGGATGCCGACCAGGCCCTCGGGCTCCTGCACGCCCATGAGGTCGGTGACGACCGCGCCCCAGTCGCCGCCCTGTGCGACGTACTTGGTGTATCCGAGGCGCTTCATCAGCTCGCCCCAGGCGCGGGCGATGCGGTCGGGGCCCCAGCCGGGCGTGGTCGGCTTGCCGGAGAAGCCGTAGCCGGGCATCGACGGGATCACCACGTGGAAGGCGTCCGAGGCGTCACCACCGTGGGCCGTCGGGTTCGTGAGCGGCTCGATGATCTTGAGCTGTTCGATGATCGAACCCGGCCAGCCGTGCGTGACGATCACCGGCAGCGCGTTCTCATGCTTCGAGCGGACATGGATGAAATGGATGTCCAGCCCGTCGATCTCGGTGATGAACTGCGGGTAGGAGTTCAGCCGCGCCTCGACCTTGCGCCAGTCGTACTCGGTCGCCCAGTAGCGCGCCAGCTCCTTGACGGTGGCGAGCTGGGTGCCCTGGGACTGATCGTCGACGGTTTCCTTCTCGGGGAAGCGCGTCGCCTCGATGCGCGCACGCAAGTCCTGGAGCTCCGCCTCGGGGAACTCGAACGTGAACGGGCGGACAGTCGTCGATGCGGAAGTGTCAGACATGTGGGGGTGGCTCCTTGCAATGTCGGCGACCCTCTGTCGCCGGCTCGTCCACAGTCGTCCAGGTCTGCGTGCGTCGCCCCAGGGAAACCCCCGGGGTATCCCCGTGGCCGGACCCCGGGGTGGGTCGATTCCCGTACAACTACTGAAAGCGCCCAAAAGGGAATACGGTCAAGGTAGAAAGGCAAAGCGCGTCAAAGCTCGTCAAAGATGCGTTCCAGGAAGATCGACCTATGGGTGTACGGTCCATGGATTCTCAGGTCGCGCTACGGGGCCGGGACCAGGAGCTGGCGGCGCTGGAGCGAGTACTGGCCACAGCGCGGGCGGGCACCAGTGCGGTTCTGGTCCTGCGTGGTGAAGCCGGGATCGGCAAGACCGCGTTGCTGGACCACGCGGCCGGCCGGGCCGTCGGGTTCCGCACCCTTGGCATCGCGGGCATCGAGTCGGAGATGGAGCTTCCCTTCGCGAGCCTTCACCAGTTTTGCGCGCCATTGCTGGGCAGGCTTCACCAGCTGCCCGATCCGCAGTGCGATGCACTGTCCGTCGCATTCGGACTACAGGAGGGTGAGGCACCGAATCGGTTCCTGGTGGGTCTGGCTGTGCTCGGTCTGCTGGCCGGCGCCGCCGAGGACGGGCCGCTGGCCTGCCTCGTTGATGATGCGCAGTGGCTGGATGAGGAGTCACTGCAGGTGCTGGCATTCGTGGCCAGGCGGGTGGTGGCCGAATCGGTAGCCTTGATCTTCGCCCTGCGGGATTCCGATGACGGTCGTGAGCTGACCGGTCTGCCGGAGTTGATCGTCGAGGGCCTGACTGAGCACGAGGCGCGTGCCCTGCTGGCCTCGGCGGTCCGCGTGCCACTCGACCCGCTGGTACGGGACCGGATCGTCGCCGAGACGCACGGCAACCCGATGGCCCTGCTGCAGCTGCCACACGCGCTGGCACCCGCCGAGCTGGCGGGTGGCTTCTGGCTGTCCGGCAGGCGCCCCCTGGCGAGTCACATCGAAAGCGCCTTTCACCAGCAATTTCGATCGCTTCCGATAGACAGCCGGCGCCTTTTGCTGACTGCCGCGGCCGAGCCGACCGGAGACGCGGATCTGTTGTGGCGCGCAGCCGATCTGCAGGGGATACCGGTCGATGCCGCAGTGTCGGCCGAGGCTGCGGGACTGGTCGAGTTCGGTACCAGGGTGCGATTCCACCACCCCCTGGTGCGCTCGGCTATCTACCGGGGGGCGTCCGCGCCGGGGCGCCGGGCGGCGCACCGGGCGCTGGCCGATGCCACCGATGCCCACCTTGATCCTGATCGCAGGGCGTGGCACCGCGCTCACGCCACCGACAGGCCTGACGAGGGCATTGCCGTTGACCTGGAGCGCTCGGCCGGTCGGGCTCAAGGCAGGGGAGGAATCGCTGCAGCGGCCTCATTCCTGCAGCAGGCGGCGGAACTGACTCCCGATGCCGCACGCAGAGTCGGCCGTGCACTGGCCGCCGCTCAGGCCCACATCGACGCAGGTGAAGCCGACCAGGCCCACTCCCTGCTGGCCATCGCGGAAGCCGGCCCACTCGACGACCTGCAGCGTGCCCGACTCGAGCGGCTGCGCGCCCGGCTGGTGTTCTCCCAGGTACGCGGCAGCCCAGCGCCCCGGCTGCTGCTCGATGCCGCACACCGGCTGACACCTCTTGACGCCGCCCTTGCCCGCGACACCCTCCTGGAAACGGTCGGCGCTGCGAGCTTCGCCGGCCGTCTGGGCGAAGGACCAGGGCTGCGGGAGGTGGCCGAGGCGGCTCGCGCCGGGCCGCCGGCGAGGACGCCGCCGCGGATGGTGGACGTTCTTCTGGACAGCATTGCTGGACGGATCCTTGATGGCTACGTCGCCGGCGTTGCCGCCCTCAGGCATGCGATGCACGTCGTCCGGCAGGAGCAGAAGACCGGTGCGACGGAGGCGGACAGGCGCTGGCTGTGGCTCGCGTTCCGTGTGGCACCCGAGCCTCTCGCACCAGAGCTGTGGGACGACGACGCGTGGCACGAGATGGCGCTGAGTGCTGTCAGCCTCGCCCGCGAAGCGGGTGCGCTCACCGTCCTCCCGATGGCGCTGACCTACCAAGCGCTCTCCCACGTCCACGCCGGCGAATTCGACACCGCTGCGGCTCTCATCGACGAGGCCACGGCGATCTCGGAGGCGGCGGGCGGCGTACCCATGATGTACACATCACTGGTTCTCGCCGCCTGGCGAGGACAGGCGACCCCGGCACTGGACCTCATAGAGACCACCATCGAAGAAGTGCGTGCCAGGGGCGAGGGACGCGTTCTCAGCCTGGCCGAGTACGCGACCGCACTGCTCTACAACGGGCTCGGCCGCTACGACGCCGCGCTGGCAGCCGCGACGCGCGCATGCCAGTACGAGGACCTGGGCTTCTTCGGGTGGGCGCTCGCCGAACTCATCGAAGCGGCCGCCCGCAGCGGGCAGCCGGAGTCCGGCGAGGCGGCACTGGACGATCTCACCGAGCGCACTCGTGCGACCGGCACCGAGTGGGCCTTGGGCACGGCGGCCTGCTCGCGCGCGTTGCTGAGCGACAATCAGGCCGCCGAGACGCTCTACCGGGAGGCGATCGAGCGTCTCGGACACTGCCGCATCGCCGCCCAACTGGCCCGCGCCCGCCTGCTGTACGGCGAGTGGCTGCGCCGCCAGAATCGCCGGCAGGAAAGCCGTACCCAGCTACGGTCCGCCTACGAGGCATTCAGCCGGTTCGGAGCTGACGGCTTCGCCGAACGCGCCCGCAGGGAGCTCCTGGCGACGGGAGAAACCGTACGCAAGCGAACGGTCGATGCCGTCACCGAACTCACCAGCCAGGAAGCCCAAATCGCCAGGCTGGCCGGAGACCACACCAACGCCGAAATCGCTGCCCAGTTGTTCATCAGCCCTCGCACGGTGGAGTGGCACCTCGGCAACGTATTCGCCAAGCTCGGCGTGAGTTCCCGCAGGCACCTTCGCTCAGCGCTGTCTCCTCCGAAACCGGGGACATCGGGGGCCTAACCCGCGGGCCCTCGTCAGCAACCGCCACCACAGCAACCTGTTGACATCCTCGCCCGCCCAAAAGACGTCGCTGTGGTGCACGCCCTTTAGTCCTGACACCCACCGGCAGCCCTGGGCACGTGCCTCGGCACCGGGATGTCGCAGGAGGCTGCGTCGACATCCGGCACGCTGCTGCTCGCGACTGCCGCCCTGGCAGATTGTCGGCGGTGCGCCACTGTGACGGCGGTCGCCGTGCTGCGTCGGTTCAGGAGGGGCGAGTGTGCGGGTGGTGGCAGGCGCTCGGCGGCGAGCGCCTGCCACCGCGCCCGTGCCGTGCCGGCCGCCTCAGCTTCATTGCGATCGGCTTCCTCAACTCGACACGGCAGCCGGCACCCGTGGCGGGGAGAGCGGATGGTGGGAGAGTGGCTGCATGTGCGGCCGATACGTTTCCACCCGCAGCCCGCAGGACCTCGCCCAGCTCTTCCAGGTAGCCGACTGGCGCGCCGAAGAGACGCTCGCACCGAACTGGAACGTCGCCCCGACCGACGACGTGTGGGCCGTGCTTGAGCGCACTCCACGCGACAAAGGCGATGCCGAGCAGGTGGGCAGGGAGCTACGGCCGTTGCGCTGGGGCCTGGTGCCGTCGTGGGCGAAGGACGTGAAGGTCGGCGCGCGGCTGATCAACGCGCGTGTGGAGACCGTGCATGAGAAGCCCGCCTTCCGCCGCGCATTCATCAAGCGTCGCTGTCTGCTGCCGGCCGACGGCTTCTACGAGTGGCAGCAGACCAAGGACCCGACAACCGACAAGGTCCGCAAGCAGCCGTACTTCATCCACCCCGAGGACCACCAGGTGATGGCCCTAGCAGGGCTGTACGAGTACTGGCGCAACCCACAGGTCAGACACGACGACGATCCCACGGCCTGGCTGATGACCTGCACCATCATCACCACCGAGGCCACCGACGCCGCCGGCCGGGTGCACCCCCGCATGCCGCTCGCACTCACCCCCGACCACTACGACGCCTGGCTCGACCCCCGCCACCAGGACCCCGACGACCTGCGCGCCCTGCTCGACCAGCCCGCGGGCGGCCACCTGAACGCCCGGCCCGTCTCCATGGCCGTCAACAACGTCCGGAACAACGGCCCGCAGCTACTCGAAGAGGCCAATCAGTAGCGACCGCCGAACGCCGCGGCCGACCTCTCGGTGGATGACGACGGCTCACGTCTGACTGTTTGTGGCCTGTCCGGGACGACGTGCGATGGGTCCCGGACAGGCTCCGCTCCTCACTGTGCGGGAAAGCCCGGCTCGGTGCTTGCCGGAGCGTTCATGTGGCGTAGCAGTGTCGGCGGGCGTCGTGCGGTCGCGGCCCGCTGGACGACTCGAGGCCGAGCATCTCTCGGTGCTGGAGGCGCGGACGGGCAGTCGATCACTGGGAACGCCATCTGGCCGCCGCAGGCATTCGGCGCAATGCCCTGGGTCGGCTCAGTTGAGGAGGTCGGCAACGAGGGTGGCGAACTCGTCCGGGGTGGTGAGGCGGATACCGAGCTGTTCGGCCTTGGCCCGCTTGGAACCGGCGCCTTCACCGGCGACGACGAGGCTGGTCTTCTTGGAGACGCTGGAGGAGGAGCGCCCTCCGGCCCGTTCGATGAGTTCGTTCATCTCGTTGCGGGTGAGCCGTTCCAGGTTTCCTGTCATGGCGCCGGTGACGACCACTGTCATGCGGGCCAGCGGGCCGGAGTCGATCGGCCCGTCAGCCATGCTGTCGCTGCCGGGGTCGGTCTCGGCGGCCGAGGGCGGGGTAGCGCCGGGTTCGGTCATATTGATGCCGGCAGCGGCGAGTTTGTCGATGAGCGGGGCGAGCTCTGCGAGTTCCTCGACGATCGACGGGGCCTTCTCTGCACCGATGCCCTCGACCTGCTGCATCGCCTCGGCGTCGGCGGCGCGAACATGGTCCATGGTGGCGAAGTGCCGGGCGATGCGTCGGGACATGGAGCGGCCGGTGCCGCGGATGCCGAGCGCGCACAGCACACGCGCCAGCGGCTGTCCCTTGGCCTTGGCGATCCCGGCGAAGAGGTTGTCGGTGCTGGTTTCGCCCATCCGGTCCAGGCCGAGCAGCTGGTCGCGCTGCAGGGTGAACAGGTCGGCGAGATCGGTGACCAGGCCCGCGTCGACGAGCTGGACGATGCGGGTTTGGCCCAGACCCTCGATGTCGAGCTGGTCTCGGCCGGCGGCATAGGCGAGAGAGGCGACCAGGTGGCAGTTGCGGCCCCGGGCACACCGCCAGCGTTCCTCGCCCGTGTCGATGCCTGACCCGCAGCGCGGGCAGAGCTCGGGAAAGGCGATGGGCCGTTCGTCACCCGTGCGCAGGTGGGCGACGGGGGCCTCGATGCGGGGGATGACGTCGCCGGCGCGGCGGACCATGACGTGGTCGCCCAGGAGTAGACCGCGACGGGTGATGTCGGCCGGGTTGTGCAGGGTGGCGTAGGTGATGGTGGAGCCGTCGATCACGACTGGTTCGAGGACGGCCCGCGGGGCGATGATCCCAGTGCGGCCGACGTTCCACTCCACCTCCAGCAGCCGGGTGATCTTCTCCACGGCCGGCAGCTTGTAAGCGATCGCCCACCTCGGTGCGCGCGATCCGGATCCGGCGGCCTGCTGGTCAGCGGCGAGGTCGGCCTTGATGACGATGCCGTCGATGCCGAAGGGCAGGTCCGCACGCGCAGCGGCGATCTCCCTCACCCGGGCCAGGACCTGCTCCGGGTTCCGGGCGACCTCGTCCGGGACGGCGGTCTGGGCGCTGGTGTGTACTGCGAAGTCGGCGGCCAGCTTCATCAGGTCGCTGTGCGCAGATGTGTTCAGCCGCTCGGCGAGAGCCGGGTCGGTGTCGGGCATGGGAAGCAGGCCGTAGCCGAAGAAGGTCATCGGGACCGTGTAGGCGCGCTCCCTGGCTCGCAGTGTGCCGGCGGCCGCGTTGCGGGGATTGGCGAACGGCTGTCCGCCGTGAGCCGTGCGCACCTCGTTGGCGTGCTCGAACTGGGCAGTGGTCATGAGGACTTCGCCGCGCACCTCCACGGTGACAGGCGCGGCCAGAGTCGCGGGCAGCCCCTCTATGGTGCCTACCGCGTGCGAGACGTCCTCTCCGGCCGTCCCGTCCCCGCGAGTGATCAGTTGGGTGAGGCGGCCGCTGCTGTAACGAGCGGCGACCGCCAGCCCGTCCAGCTTCGGCCCCACATTGAACCGCGTGACCTCACGGCCGATCCGCCTGCCCAGAGATACCGTCCAGGCGGTGAATTCCTCCGCGGAGAACACGTTGTCCAGGCTGAGCATCGGCACTATGTGCGGCACATCACCCTCGGCCGCACCGCCGGCGACCTTGCCCGTGGGGGAGTCGGGCAGCACTTGATCGGGATGTTCTACCTCCCACGCAGCGATCCCGCGCACCAGGCGGTCGTAGGTGTCATCGTCCAGGGGCGACGTGCCACCCGCGTAGTAGGCGGCAGCCGCACGCCCGGCGTCCTCGACCGCTTGTGCATAGGCGGCGGCATCCTTGATCACTGCTGCAGAAGTCGTCATGTTCGGCATCCTGCCGTCCACCACTGACAACGGGCCGCCGACGAAGGATGGCTCGTGGGGTGACGGAACGCCGAAGGCCCAGTCAACGCCCCGGCTGTCGCCACCGCGGGCCGACGGCCCACCGTCGCCGTGCTGCCAGCCCATGCGACACCATGGCCGCCGGAGCGATCAAGCAGAGAGGGATGAGTGATCCTGCTCGATGACTGCCAGGGAGGTGTGGGAGCACCGTCGGGGTCCAGTCCGTATGGCCACTCTCCACCCGGGGTTGACCAGCCAGGCCAGACCGGCATCGGTGATGTACGCGGCGTTGGTGCCGGCGCAGCGGCTCGCCGGCGGTGATGATCGGATAACCGGGCTGCGAGCGGGGTAGGACGGACGCCGGGCGTCTTCGCTTTGAAAGGCCCCCATCTGACCCGGCTGGGATTCCCAGCGAGAACGAAGGACAGCAGTATGGCCACCGGCACTGTGAAGTGGTTCAACGCCGAGAAGGGCTTCGGGTTCATCGCCCAGGACGGCGGACCGGACGTCTTCGCGCACTACTCCAACATCAACGGCAACGGATACCGGGAACTGGTTGAGGGAGAGACCGTCACCTTCGACGTCACACAGGGCCAGAAGGGGCCCCAGGCCGAGAACATAGTCCGCGGCGGCTGACGCCCGAGGCGAGTCCCGCGTGATCCACCATGTAGAGTGGGATCAACGACGCGGGGTGGAGCAGCTCGGTAGCTCGCTGGGCTCATAACCCAGAGGTCGCAGGTTCAAATCCTGTCCCCGCTACCAGAAGAAGGGGCCCGCAAGCGCGGGCCCCTTCTGCGTTGCTACGAGGAGAGGCTCAACAACTTCGTTAGCTATCCCGGGTGTTGTGCTCGTATAGTTCTGTGCATGGAGTTGCTGCGGTTGTCCAAGGCTGCGAAGCGTCTCG
>NZ_JBFAWG010000126.1:0-14300 GCF_040680215.1 Streptomyces sp. NPDC052107 | reverse complement strand
TCCGACGGGGCGAAGACGCCCGCGCCTGCCGAGATCAAAGGGGGCGGCGGCGTCACTTGGTTGTCAGAAGGAAGTAGCCGCAGCCGGGCGCATCGGAGGCGCGGTCGCGATGCCAACGTACAGGTGCCACCGGGCCGCACACCAGCGATTAACGCAGGCCCACGGGAGCACGCGTCCCGCCCGCCCGGGCAGCAAGGCAGGGTCCGGGTCGACAGTGTGTGCGCCGTCGTCGACGCCTCGGGGGCGTGGGTGACGGTCCAAGCGTCCGGCCACCCCAACTCCGTGAACCCGATGCTGACCACGTTCATTGGGGCCCGTCGGGAGTGGAACGAGCAGATCAGGGAGTGGGTTCCCGCTCAACCGAAACCAACTATTACGAATCTTGTGAGGCGGTGACCCGTTCCCGGCCCATGGGCCGCGACCAGCCGTCACGTCGGCCCCAGCACCAGGGAAGATTCCGTCCCCTCCGCGCCGGCCCGCCGCGCCCAGCCCCTTCGCTCTCCCCCTCCCCCGCTTCCTGCCCCAGGAGTTGCCAGGCTGCCAACGCTGCGGCCCGCCCTGCGACCGGCCCGTCTACGCATTCCCGCCCGCCGCTTCACCGCCGGAATCGCGGCGCCGCCGCCCACCGCCAGCGAGGCGCTCGAAACCGAGGTTCAACACCGAGGAAGCCGTCGCCTACAACCGCAGCCGCGTCGCCACCGCCACCACCATCGCCCTCTACCGCAGCGGCTATGTGCTGCCGATGCCCGACGGTCACCTGGACGACGCCGTGCACGCCCTGGACTTCCCCTACTCGGTGCCGAGCCCGGAGACCCGCGCCGCCATCCGTGCCGCGCTCGCCGTCCTGGAAGCCGACTACACCGTCACCGTCACCCACTGACCAGCCACCCGCCCTTACCACCGGCCCATCCGCCACGGGCGGCCCGCGACGGAAGGAGACCTAGTGTTTCTGGTCGCACCCGACCCCGCTCACGGGACTGGTCGCCGCCCCCAGGTCCTCCGACGACCTCACGCCCGACACCGAAGCGACCCTTACGACAAACGCGCCTACGTCTTCCACGGCACCGTCACCGCAGCAGCGGTCCGGTTATGGCTCCGCTCGTGATCCGCCGGACAGTGCCCCAGCGGGGGCATTAACTCACGGACCACTTTCTAAGAAGGCCCTGATAGGGCTCGAACTGGAACTGCAGCGGTGGAGCCATGTCGCCGAAGGACTGACTGAACGCACGCGGCGACTGGGCCAGTCGAAGCAGCACCCGCTCGGCCGTGTCGTCTCCGGCAAGGCCGGGCGCGAGAGCCGCACAGCCCCGAACGCCTGCACTCGGGTGGGTGAGCCAAGAACGGGTGTCGTCGCCGAGATGGCCCATGGCGATCAGCAGCGTCGCCAGTTCGTAGGGGGATTCGGAAGCCCGGGCCATCGACGCGAACCGCCCCAGCAACACCGGACGTTGCGCCGATCATCTTCCACTGGAACCGGATGGGCTTCAGCAACAGGCAGCAAGCCATCTGGTCGCGTGCAGCACGCGAAGCCGTCCTCGGGCAATGATGCGCTGCCTCCAGGTGACGTAACGGCTCCGAGCACTGCCGCGTCTCCTTGAGTGACCACGGCCTTGGAGCGGGCCCGAAATCTTCATGGGAGAGACCAGCACCTGACCGACGAGTCCTCGTCCCATTCCGCCATCATCAACAAGCACCCGCACAAGTGGGTCGTCGCCGCCGAGACAGGTCCGCGCCACCTACAGTAGGTATCTGGTGGCCTTCCCCTCGTAGCGCGGCGACGTCCCAGGGCTTGCCGCCTCCCTCGCCCGCGAGCACGGAGGCAGCCCTGACGTCTGGTCGCGCGCGGTGAACACGGCGCGTCGACTCGCCGACCCCGCCTGATCACCCCACCAGCCGAAGGACGAGTCCGATGCCCAGCTATCAGCTCCGCGGCACCGCCACCCGCCAGCTCCTCGCCCGCGGCCTGGCCGACTACGCCGCGGCCGAGGCCGCACTGAACCGCCTCGACGACGAACTGGAACACGACCTCACAGCCAATGGCGAAGGCTCCGGACGCATCCGGCCGCGCCTCGACATCGAGAAGGTCACCGACGGCACCGCAGAGGCCGTCGGACACCACGTGCTCCTCCTCGGCGTCGAGGACCCCACCGACCCCCTGCTCGCGCTGTAGCCGATAGAGCCTGGCCCATGACCCGCGATACACCGCCAGGAAGCCGGCGCCTCCCTCCCATACGCTGCCACCGCGCCGCCTCGACTCAGGCAGGCGCCCCCGCCCGCCGCCAGGACAACCGCCCGCGCCCGGCAGGACCGGGGCGGTCACCGCGCGCATCCCCACCGACGCGGACCCGATGCTCGGCTCCGTCCTGGGGCGCGAACTCGCCTTGGGGTGCCGGACCGCCCGGGTGGGACAAGGACGTCTACGCCCGGATGCACGCCGCTACGCACTCTTCGACGATCTCGACGAGACTTGGCTGCTGGGCCGGACCAGGGCCCTGCGCTCGGCCCCGCTGGGGGCCGAAGTCATCAAAGCTGCCGGGCCGGGCGACTTCAGCGGTTGAGATCGAAAACGCGGATACTGCGGCCTTCGTATGCTTTCGGGGCCACCGTGGCGACCAAGGCGTCCGCGCCCCACTCGGGCAGATGCCGGGTGGCATGGATCGCGGCACCAATGCCAAGGGGAACGCCGTCCCGGTGCAGTTGAGCCACTTCGAGCACCGCCGGGTAGTCCAAGTCCACGGTGTGGATGACCTCCAGCTGCCCGATGTGCTCGGCGATCCCCAGGTACTCGCGGTCAGCTTCTAGGATCGAGAGGGCAGGTGCCCACAGGCGGGTGTCGGTCTCGAAATGAGCCCGGTGGATGAGCGCGGAGACCTGGCGGTTGCCCGCGAGCGCCACCAGCGTTGGCGCATCGAGAATGAGATGGTGCAAGATCACGCGGCGGCGCCCTGCTGCCGGGCGAACACCTCACGGAGCCTGCGACCCATGGCCGCGCTCTCCTCGTCCGACACCTCGACGCCAAAGTGTTCACCCAGGTAGGCGCGGGTCTGCTCGGCCCGCTCACGACGTTCTTCCTCGGTCAGCGTGGACTCCGCGAACTCCTGCACCAGGGAGCGGATCGAAGTTCCCCGGGATTCGGCAATCACGGCGAGACGGTCACGGACTTCGGCAGGCACACGAATCATCGCGTCAGACATACCCCACAGTATACATCCGCGTATACGCGCCTGGAGCGTCAGCGCCGCGGCGCCTGCAGGGTTCCGTCAGGTCTGTCTTGATCTTGGTGTGGTTCTGCTGGGCAGGGGGCTGGTGGCAGGTGATGCAGGTGCCGGTTAAGCAGCTCAGCAGGTCCTGGAGGGCGTCGAGGATCTGGTAGAGGCTGAGTCCGCTGTGTCGGCTTTTGGGGCCGGCCGCTGCTCGGTGAGGAAGGCGTGGGCGGCGCTGACCAGGGTGGCGTGGTGGTGCCAGCCGTTCCAGGAGCAGCCTTCGACCTGGTCCAGGCCGACTCGCCGGCGACCGGCGACGAGGGCCTGCTGGGCTGAGTCGATCCAGTCGCCGATGGACGTGGCCGGCCAGGCCGTCCGATGCGGCGAGGGCGCCGTACAACGGCCGGACGTCCCTATGCAGTTCGGCGGCTGCGGGACGGAGCCGGGCTTCGCCGCGGGCATCTCGCAAGACCCGTACCGCCGTCGCCATGCACGCGACGACGGCGAATGCGATGAAAAAGCCGAGTCACCAGCTCGCGGAACCGGGAGCACCGCCCGTCTCCTCCTACGTCCGCGGAACAGACAGGTCAGGGCGAGGCCGATCAGCAAGACCGCCGGCCGTCACCCGCCGGAGCGATCGCCTGCCAGCTCACGTGCCCTGGACGGCTACCCGCGCGCCCCAAACAGCCGACGCCGCCGCGGCTACTCGGGGAAGGCGAGGGCGTAGTGGAAGCCGTCGTCGCCGACGGCGTTGCGCAAAGACCGCACGACCGCCTCGGGATCGTCGTAGGGGCCGTTGACGTAGAAGGGCTTGCCCTCACGGCCGAAGCGGATCGGGCTGGGGCCGGCAGGCTCGCCGAGCACAGCGGCTGCGGCATCGAAGTCCGCCTCGGGATCGAACCCGAGCTCTCGGGCGTAGGCGGCGGCGCCAAACACCAGGGCACGGACAAGCTCGGCGGGAACCTGCACATGCCCCTCGAAGGCACTGAAATAGGCGTGGCGGTGCGCAGCCAGCTGACTCGGGGTCATCGGCTCAGGAGGCAGTGCGTTCTTCACCCCCAGACACCACACGTCCAGCAGGAACCCGGCAACCTGCACCTTCGCGGAGCGCGCACTGTCTGCGGCCACGAGTACGGCGACAAGGCCCCGCACCTCCTCGGCGTCGCAAGCCCCAGGGTCCAGGCCCGTCCACTGCGGCGCACCCTCAAGATCCACACTGCTGCTCCAGCCGGCGTTCACCCAGCAACGCGGCTCGCCACGACCTGACACCGAGACCTGCACGGCGCCGTTGAGCACCCCGACGACATCCCTGACGCCCACCCCCAGCGTCCGAGCAATCGCCTTCGCCGACTGACCCTGCTGGTCCAGCTGCTGTACCTGTTCTACAAGCCTCTCGTCCACAGCCTCACTCTATGGCCGCCGCCACGACCACAGGACCCAAACGCCGGCAGCTACAACTGCCAGAGCGACCCTGCGAAAACGGCGAAACTCGAGGTTCATCGTCACCCGCCGAAAGCTGCGCGCCTTCGTCAAAGTCGACCGCAGCACCATGAGCAGCGAACGGCTGGCCACGAAACTGATCGAATACGCCCGCCTGTTCCAGCACGAGACCCAGCCCGCCGGCCGCCGCAGGCAGACCACCGCAGGTCCTGCCTGGCTGCGCTGGTATCCGGTCTTCCCTCGCGTGCTCTTCGTGCTCACCGGCGCCTCCCGGACCCGGCTGGAGAATCGGATGAGCGATCTGCAAGCGATGGTGGCCCACCACCCGCTCGTACCGACCCTCGCCCGCGAAGCCCGCCTCGGAGCCGCCATACTGGAGGACCTTGAGCAACACGGCCCCACCCAGGCCGCGTGGACGCCCCTGGCCGGCGGCAAGCCCCGCCCCTGGACAGATCTGTGAGTCGCCGGCGCGAACGAGGGTCACCCTTCCCGCATACGCTCGTCGTACTCGGCGTGGGGTTCCAGGCTCATGGCCGTCCTGCGTTCGTCGAGCCGTTCGGGATCGGCGATCGGCTGGGGGCGCAGGTTCGTGCCGTCGGCATCGTGGGTGTACTGGGTGCCGTACATCTGGGGTTGGCCGTCGGCGACCAGGACGCGGTCGGTCAGGTACGCGAGGTGCCGAGGAGGGGCATCGCCGGTCGAGACCGCATCACGCAGCAGCTTCAGGGCCTCCTTCTGGAACGGCACGTCCTGATCAGCATGCTGGGCGAGCAGCCATGCGTCCTCGGCGCCCTGCTCACCTACGAAAGAGATCCCTGGCCACCCGTATTCGGTGAGGATCGCCTTGAGCCATGCGGTGTTGCCGGCGTCGATCTGCGGGAGATCGCCGACCTCGCCTGTGGCCAGCCAGTGTCGCCGGGCCGTCTGATCGGTTTCAGCTCGGCGGCGCAGCTCAGCAGCGAGTTCCTGGTTCACGTGGTCTGCCCGCAGCTCGCGGGGGCCAGGTATAGCAGCGCTCATGGAGTAGCCATCGGTGTGGGTGTGGGTGTGGGTGTGGGTGTGGCGAACGGAAGCACTGGAGGAGTCCTCTGCGTGGCAGGGGCGTCGGTAAGGGCCAGGGGCCGGTGGATAACGCTCATACCGTCCGTCGTATCTCGTGTCCAGGTGCTCCTTCACTGGGCCCGCCAGTTCCTTGTAGAACAGTGTTCTGTCGGCGGCCTGGAGTACCTGGAACACGGGCCCGCTGGTCGCTCTCGTCAGTCCGCGCGACGCGGCACACGCTTCGTGCCGGGCCTGGTTCGACGGGCTCACGACCGGCAGGGAACTGGTGGTGCCTGCCACCGTGGTGGCGGAAGCCTGTTACCTCATCGAGCGGTTCGGCGGAGCCCCGGCGGAGGGCGCGTTCCTGGACGACCTGGCCGCTGGCGCGTACGGCACGGTCACGGGGCTGATGCAGGTCATCGACCCGGAGCCCCTGCCCTCGCCGGAGGCCTCGACGCCGAAGCTGACGATCCCGCAGCAGGTGGCCGGCCATCCCGGCTTCGACGAGGGCGAGCAGCCCGTCGTCGCCCTGGCGCCCCGCCCGGACGCGCAGCGGAAGCTGGACATCCCGCCCTGCTTGGGCACGCGGCCAGCGCCTATTTCGACAGGGATGAGTGGGACGGGCTTCCGCCTAGCTGGTTCGATGACGCTCTCGAGTACCTCGGCCAGGACTGCCTGGGCGTCCCGGGACCTCTCGTCCGGCGGCGTCCGCTCCCAGGCCGCCCTGATGAGGCGTGCTACCGCCTGGCCGATGTCCTGGTGCGGTGGGCCAATTTCGGGCGGGGCTGGGGCTTTCCCCCGGAAGGCTTCTGGGAGGCGGCAGCGCTGCACGCGCGGACCCCCGCTGACCGGTTCGCCATGGGGGAGGAAGCCCACGAGTACGGCCGCTACCGCTACGCCGCCCTCCTGTTCGAGCTTGCCGCCCAGGACGGCCACCCAGGGGCGTGGAAGCACCTGGTCGAGTTTCTTGAGATCCTGGGCCGCGCGGATGACGCCACGGCCATCGCGCAACGCAGCGGACAGCCACACCTCCTGCAAGAGCTCACCGAGCTCCGGAACTCTATAGAGACGATCACGTTGGCGTGGACTCAAAGGCAGTGGTCGGGGACCGCTGCCCCTCAGCCGAGTGCGGTGGAGTTGGAGATGCGCCGACTGCAGGAGGCCGGCCGCTGGGACGAAGCCGTTGAGTACGCCATGAACGCTGCCCGCGAGGGTGACATCGAGGGCCTGGAGGAGGCTCTCCGGCTCTTGGAGGAAGCCGGGCAGCGCGAACGAGCCGAAGGCATCGCGATCAGCTACACGAATATCCCCTACCTTCTCGGGGATCTTGTCCAGATGCGGGTACGGGCAGGAGATCAGGCGGGAGCCGAGCAGGTAGCCCTCGAGGCCGTGAACGGCGGCCACCCGGACGCGCTGTACGAGCTTGCCCGAGTGCGGGAGAGCGCCGGGCGTCCCGACGAGGCCAAGGCGATCAGACGGTACGGGCTGACAGCGGACGGATCTCCGTCTGCTCCGTGGTGACACCGGGTCTCCTTGCCCCTCGCGCGACGCCGCGGGGGTGCTCAGGCTTGGTGTGTCACTGACGAGCGGGCACGGCTGTGCTGATTGACGTTTCCTCAGCGGTGATCATTTACAGGTTTCGTTGAGGACGAGGGCGGCGCGGGCTCCGGTCCGCTCGAGGCCAGCTGCGAGATAGGAAGCGTTCAGGACTGTCTCGCTTGTGCTGTCCACGAGCCACTGCGACGTGCCGGGCATCTGTATGACCGCAGCGTGAAGCCGGGTGGCGGAGGGTGGCTGCGGTCGTCACGAAAAGCGGTCTTCCTGGGGGAACGTCAAACCTATGCCGCCCAGCGAAAACATCGTCCTCAAGATTGGAATGACTAGCTTCTCAGCCATCGAGAAGATCACCGTCGCTGAGAGGGAAGATTCCCGGCATCAGGCCGCTGGCACGGGGGAGATCTCGCCACTCAATGTCCCCTTCCATCGCGGACTGTTCCCGCCAGGCGTCCCCCTCATCCGTGCTGCGGTAGGCCTGGTGGAGCGAGTTGGGTAGTTCATCGCGGCCTTGGCGGCCTGGGCGGAGCCGATCAACTTGGGGAAGGGTCCAGTCCGTAGCGAAAAGTGTGCCGTCGGAATTGAGTGTTCGGTCCTGGCGGGGGGTGTGGCGATCGAGCAAGCGCAGGATGTCGTTGCGAAGGCCAGGGATGTGGTCGCGTCGTGACGCTCTCTCAACGCGCTGCAAGACGGGTGCGAGTACCCCAAGCGTCACGCCGAGCGTTGCGAAGCTGGCCACGACATAGTCGCCCAGAAGCTGTGGTTGCTGGTGAGCGAAGGCGTCCAGAAACGGCGCGTAGTAGGCCAAGATGTGCCGATCTGGGTCGACGGGGAGGTCGATCGCGTTCGGGGCGGCTTCGTCAGGGTCGATCGCCGTCAGACGCATGGCTCCACGAGGGGAGGGGAAGTCCACCGCGCTCGCGTAGGCGATCTTCGGTATGTCGCCTCCGATGGTCTTGACCGTCCTTTTCTGTATCTCCATGGCTTTGCGCAGGTTGCTCGTCAGACAGCCGGAGCGGCCCTTGGCCTCTGCGACGACGTAGCCCCCGGAGGTCCGCTCTCCGAAGAAGTCTGCTCGGCTATCGCCTGGGGTGAAGGTGAGCCCGTAGGCGCTGGCGTAGCGGGCGACATGCATGAAGAAGCGGACGGACAGTTGCGTCTCTGCAAAAATTTGGCACATGGCCTGCCCCAGGGTGTAGGACAGCATGCCCTTCTCGGAGGGATCGAGCTCTCGGGCGAGGTCGGTGCGTGTGATGCGACAGACCTGCCCGTCGTCGGCCCAGCTGAGGTAGGCGGGCATGGCCGCCACCCTGTGGCACCACTCGTATGTCGATGACCTCGCGTGCTTCATCTGGTCCTTCGGCGCTCTGCCCGTGATGAACAGAGCGCGCGCCAGAGCCTGTGGTGTGATCTGCAGGTCGTGGCAAGCAGGGACGCCAGCGTATGCCGGGAATTGCGTGGCACTGGTGCGGACTTGGGCGGGGCCGTTGGGGAGCATCGTCGCCATTCGAGGGTCAGGGCCGTCAGACGCAATGGCCGCGAGGATCGTTGTACCGGCTCTCTCTATCACCCCAGCCGGACAGGGAAGCCAAAAGCATCTGGTGGCAGGGGGGTTCTGTCGTGCGCACGCGCGTGAGTGTTGCGGGCAGAGGGCGGGGCGCGAGCCGCCAGGGGTTTCGGCGCCGGCGCAGCACCAATGGGCTCGGTCAGGGCCAGGGCGTCGCAGACGGCCTCGGTGAGCCGGTCAGGCCGGCGGATACCATCGCTGCCTCGCCGCGCAACTGGCGCGCGAGCACGGCGGTGTCTCCCGCGACCTGCACTTGCCTTGATGACGCGGTCGACGGCCGCTTTCTGAGTCCTGGCGCTCTGCTCGCGCCCTTCTGCTAGACCGCGCCCCAGCCCCGGGCGCCGGAACAGCGGCGTGCTCGGCGTTTTGGCCATCGCCGCTCCAGCCCCTGGCCCATGCACCGCAAGGGTCGATGCAACCCACAAGCTCCGGCGCGCGCTCAATCCCAGGGCTACCAGCACGACCGAAACACATGTGTTCGAAATTCCGGCTGGCTCGTTGAGCCACAGCAGGAGCCGCACGACCGTCAAGGGGGACCACGTTGAGTTCGGCCAAGACACAAGCACATACGACTTCCCATAACGTGGCGCGGGGCGAGGAGTACTCGTACCGCAACGACTCCAGCTGCAGGACCCCTGCGCGGATGAGCACCGTCACCATGGCGCGGCGGCTGCCCGCGCCGGCTCTCCGGGCGCCGAGCTGGTCCAGGTCGGGAGGGGCCCTGTGAAGAGGTTCTTCGGGCGTGTACGGATGGCCGAGCCTGAGGTCTCCGACGCCGAGCAGGAGCTCTTCGGGGGTCCTTTGCGCTATGACTTCGGCTGGTCGGAACACGAGCGTGCCCGGCTGGACTTGACGATGATGTCGGCTCTGCGCTCTATGCCGAGGCTGGTCGGGGCGACGTTGCGGATGGCGTGGCAGGCGGATCGGCGCGCGCTGCTGACGGTCGCCATCAGCGAGGTGGGGCAGAGTGTCGCCGCGGCGGTCGGGCTGCTCGCGGTCAACGCCGTCATGCACGCGCTGCTCGGCTCGGGCACCCCCGAACAGCGGTTGCACGCGGTCCTGCCGGGACTGCTCGCCGCCGCAGCAGCTGCCGTGGTCAACTCGGGCCTGGCCGGATGGTCCACCTCGCGGGCGGGCCGGCTGGAGCCGCTGGTCGAGCGGATCGCCACGACCCAGTACCTGGCCGCCGCCGCGTCGGTGGAGCTGGAGGCCATTGAGGACCCGGAGTTTAGGCGGTTGATCGATGTCGCCCAGTACGGCGCCGGATCCGCCCGCCGCATGATCAGCGCCTGCGTGGCTGCGCTGAATGGGACCATCTCGCTGATCTCCACGGCCGGCGTGCTCACCATTCTCCACCCGGTGCTGCTGCCGATGCTGATCCTGATCGCGGCGCCGCGCGGCTGGGGCGCGATGCGGGTGGCGCAGGAACGGTACGTGTCCGTGATGACCTGGGTCGAGCATGTGCGCGCCAGCCGCCTGATCGGCAACCTGCTCACCGAGCGCAGCGCCGCGCAGGAGGTGCGCATCCACGCCGTCGGCCCGTTCCTGCTCAGCCGCTACGAGCGGATGGCCGAGAGCGCGGAGGCCGAGCAGGAGCGGCTGGCTGCCGGCAAGGCCGTCACCGAGTGGGTGGCCGCCGCGCTGTCCGGTCTCGCCATGGCGGCGACGTACGCGGCCATGTTCTGGCTGATCACGAGCGGGCACATGAGTCTGGCCGTGGCCGGGACCGCCGTCATCGCCGTCCGCTCCGGCTCAGCGAGCCTGGGCGCGCTGGTGATGAACATCAACCAGCTGGACGAGGAGTCCCTCTACGTCCGTGACCACGCCCGGTTCCTTAACGAGGCGGCCCACCGCACCATCCCCGACGGGGGCGATCCCGTTCCGGGACAGGTGAAGCAGGTGGTCCTCGACCAGGTGAGCTACCGCTACCCGGACCGGGAAGCCCCCGCCCTGGATGGGGTGTCCCTCACGCTGCCTATGGGCACGGTCACCGCCGTGGTCGGCGAGAACGGGTCCGGCAAGAGCACGCTGATGAAGGTGCTGTCGGGCCTGCTGCTGCCACAGAGCGGGACCGTGCGCTGGGGTGAGGCCGACGTCGCCTGCCTGGACCGCTTCCGGGTGTTCGACCGCGTCGCGCTGCTCACCCAGGACTTCCAACGCTGGCCCGTGACCGCGGCGTTGAACATCCGGATCGGCCGGCCCACCCGGGAAGCCGGTCCCGAGGACCTGCAGCCGTCCGTCGACTACGCGGGAGTCGGAGCGGTCATTGCGAAACTCCCTCACGGCCTGCACAGCCTGCTGGCCCGCATGTTCCGCGGTGCCAGCGAGCTCTCCGGCGGCGAGTGGCAGAAGATCGGCCTCGCTCGAACCCACTGGCGCAGCTCCACCTCAAACGCCGACGGTGTGCTCATCGTGGACGAGCCCACCTCCGCCCTCGACCCTAAAGCCGAGATCGCCGCCTTCGGCCGCATCCGCCGGCTCGCCGCCCCGAACAGGGCCGTCGTCCTGGTCACCCATCGCATGTCCGGCGTCCGCCACGCCGACCGTATCTACGTCCTGCACCACGGACGGCTCGTCGAACACGGCAGCCACGACGAACTCATGGCCGCCAACGGGCGCTACGCCTCGATGTTCCACGCACAGGCCGCCCAGTACACCCCCACCGGCACCATCCCCCGCCCCGCCTCCCCCACCACCGCAGATCCCGCATGACCCACTCGAAAAAGCCCAGCGTGACGGCTCGTAGCGCCCTGCCCTGCAGCTTCGGGCACTTCATGACGTGTTCGCCTACGCCCATGCCGAGGATGTCGAGCTCAGGCTGGATGCCACCGAGACCCAGGGCCGGCCGGCCTGTAGCGAGCCGCAGGGACAGAAGGGCGTTCATGTCGGGAAGAAGAAGCAGAACATCATGAAGGCCACCGTCGTCGCCGACCAGCGCGGTCGCACGTGATGGACCTGCCCCCTGCGACCAGGGCGGATACATGACAGCCCGCGGCCTGCACCACCACCGCGACCCCCGGCTCTGCGATCCCCTCTATCATTGAGCATCTGATATCATCGAAACTACTAAATGATCTTAATCGAGTAACAGTTTACGAACTGATACAGTAAGTGGGGTGACAATGACTGCGGACCTGACCGGCACCGTCGAGGCCGAACCCCTCGACCGGCTCGGCTTTCTGCTCGCCCGGCACGGCGCCATCGCCTATGCCCGCATGGAGCACGCCTTCAAGCAGTGCGGACTGACACCCCGCCAAGGCGCGACGCTGGTCCTGCTGGGCGAGTCGGGACACATGAGCCAGAAGGGCATGGCGGAAGCCCTGGAGGTGGATCCCAGCATCCTGTGCGGGATCCTCAACGACCTCGAGAACACGCACCTCCTCGAGCGCCGGCGCGACCCGGCCGACCGGCGCCGCCACATCGTGGCGCTCACCGACGAAGGCGGCCGCACCCTCGACAAGGCCCAGGACGCCATCACCGCCGTGGAGAAAGAGCTCTTCGCCGGCTTCACCCCCGAAGAGCTTTCCACTCTCCGCAGCCTCCTCGGCCGAGTGAGGACGCCCCAGAGCGACTCCGCCTGCACCTGACCGACCCGCCACCAGGCAGCTTGGGGCCACGGGCATTCCCGTGGCCCCTTTGTCATGCCCCTTCTGGGAATCCACAGCATTCCGGCAGCTTCGTTTCGGTGAGTCGACAGTCACATCCGTTCATTCATTGATGAGTCTCAACGATCTGTTAGCGTCAATGCATGACGTTGCTCGGCCGTATCGGGCACGAGCCCTTCGGCATAACGCGTCGATCGTTCACCGCCCGCACCACACACCGGGCGAAGCAAGGAGACACCGCCATGAAGAAGCTGATGACCCGCGTCGCCCTCGCCGCCGCCACCGTGACCATGACCGGCAGCGCCCTCGCCGCCGTCACCGGCCCCGCCTCGGCAGCCGCCCTGCCCTCGGGGCACAGCGGTCACCACAGCGCCGTCGCCACGGTGACGGAGCGCGCCGGCTTCTCCCGCATCGGCGAGGGGTGGTCCCTCTCGGACGGGCAGCGTGAATGGCACGGCGAGCGGGACCAGTCGGGTTACTCGTACTGGCGCTCCGGCGGCAACGGTCAGCAGCTTCGCTACGACGGTCACCGCCTCTACCGCTTGAGCCAGGGACAGTGGGTCGCCGTCGCCCAGGCGGACGAGCAGGCCTACGCCTTCAACCGCTGGCACTTCGACCAGCTCTGGACCGTCCGCGCCGCCGACCCCCGCGGCATCTGAGCAAAAATCCGCTCCCGAGAACACCCGGACAGAGAACATGATGAAGCAGTCGATCCGCACCCTCAGGACCCTTCGCCGCCGTCGTCCAGCGACGGACTTCGGTGCCGGCCGGCACCGTGGACAGCCTGCCGCCGAACGCCCGTCCGCCCCGGACGCGCCCGGAAACGGCCGCCACCGCCGCACCGAGACCCTCGCTCTTCCCGCGTCCGCCTGACCGCCCTCGTGTGAGCCGACCCCGCGAGGCCGACGCCCCGACGAGGCCCCGCTGCGCACGCACAGTGCCGCCAAGCACAGATGCCTCCCGACGCGCCACGGCTGTGGCCAACCGTGTGAACAACACCGCCAACCTCCGCCTGCGAGCCGAGTGACACGGGCACACCACCGCCCGGCCGGCCGACGCCCCGCCAAGGCGCGACGCCCCCGAAGAGCACGCGCCTGCACCTCCCTCTCCACAGCGGGAGCGGACCCGGACAGCGCCCCACCCCGCCGACTCCACCGTCAACCACACCGCGGCGCCGCCGAAGAGCGCGAGGCGACACGTTGGCGACCTGGCGGATCAGCAGCAGCGCGGGGACGTGCAGGAAGAAGCCCGCGCAGCCAGCGGCGTCACCGAGCGAGGACCGACGCGGTCCGACAGCGCGCCCGCGAGCGGCTGCACGATCACACCGAGCACGACCAGCGCCAGGGTCTCGTCGGAGTAGAGTCCACTCGCCAGACGGCTCGGCATGCAGGACAGCAGCCTGCAGTCCGTGACGTTGAAGATCTGGACGAGGCCCATGCGCAGCGGCAGCACCCTCCACTGCCCCGTGACCATGCCGCGTAGCGGCACCTTCGGCCGCTCGCGCTCCTGATCAGCGGCCTTCTCAGGCTCCCGGCGGCAAAAGCGGGTCTCCTCGGGCTTCGTCCACGACTAGAGGCCGATGATGCGCATCGGGCCCGCGATCAGGGAACGGCGGGCGCCGGCCCCCCGACAACAGGTCGTCGTACGCCGGGCGCAGCTCGCCGGCCTGGGTGGTCATGGCCCTCTCGCGCCATTGCGTCCGGTCCTGCGAGTGTCCGAGTGTTCGTCCCAGCCAACCGATGCAGGCCGTCGCCTCGGCCTCGATCAGTTCCTGCCGCAGCCGCTCGGTGTCTCGCCCGGGTTCCGCAGTTGATGTAGCGGGATAGTCTGTGGATTCGGGGGTTGACGTGCGGAAACGCGCCGTCGGCTGGTGGGACGGCGTGTATCTAG
>NZ_JBFAWG010000125.1:0-14330 GCF_040680215.1 Streptomyces sp. NPDC052107 | reverse complement strand
TCCTCGTCCGTCAGGACCACCTCGACCGTCGGCCGACCCATACGCGCCATGAGCCCAGCCTACTTCAATAGCGAAATAAAGACTCAGGACACTAGGTGGCTGCCCGGGCTCAGCAGGCCGAGGAGCCCGCGGTGTCCGGAGCCAGAGCGGCCAGGAGGCGTCGGGTGATGTCGCCTACGTCTCCGCAGCCGTCGACCTCGTGGAGAACACCTGCCTGGCGGTAGCGCGTGAGGAGCGGTCGCGTCAGACGTGTGTGGACCGCCAGGCGCGTGCGTGCGGTCTCCGCGGTGTCGTCGGCGCGCTGGACGAGGCGGTGCCCACAACTGTCGCACCGACCAGGGGTGCGCGGCTTCCTGGTGTCCAGGTGGTAGCTGTCTCCGCAGCCGCCGCAGGTTCGACGTCCGGTCAGGCGGCGCAGCAGCGTCCGAGCGGGAGCGTTCAGGTGGAGAACCGCGGTGAGCCGCCGCCCGTGGGCAGCCAGGGCGGTGTCGAGGGCTTCGGCCTGCGCGGGGGTGCGGGGGAACCCGTCCAGCACCACGCCCGCCGCGCAGGACGGGCCCAGGATCTGGTCCAGGGCCATCTCGGTCACCAGCTCGTCGGGGACGAGATCACCGCGCCGCATATGTGCGGCAGCGGCGGCGCCGAGCCGGGTCCCTTCCGTGACATGGCGGCGCAGCAGGTCCCCGGTGGACAGATGGGGGATGCCCAGGGCCTGCCGCAGCCGGGTCGCCTGGGTGCCCTTTCCCGCGCCGGGCGGGCCGATGAGGAGGAGGTCCATGAAGTGCCTTCCGTCGTGCGTGCCAGTGCGTCCACCGTGTTCGGCGGAGCACCGCGCGGGCAAGGACGGTCCTACCGGTGGTGGGCCGCGTACGACGAACGGTCGCCGGACCACGACGAACGGTCGGCTGGCGGGAAACGGCAACGGCCCACCCGGATCGCCTCCGCGGGCGGCAGAAGGCAGAAGGCAGAAGGCAGAAGGCGGATGGCGGATCGCGGACGGCGACACCGCTCCGGACGGGCCCCACCCGGCGGACGTCAACGCCCCCGTCGGCCCGGCTCTGCAGGCTCGGGCACGTGCATGGCCAGCATGAGGGCCTCCGCGCCGGGGGAGGCCGTCCCAGCAGGGAGGCGACGACCATGGCCGCGAAGGCCAGCAGCACCGACCAGGCGGCGGGTCGCTGGAGGAGGGCCCCGGGCCAGCCCGCGGGGGCGGCGCCGAGAGCGGATGTCACCGCGGCACCGGTGGCCGACACCCCGCCGACCACGAGTCCGGCACCGGCACCGGCCGCCGTCAGCCTCCGCCACCGGATACCGAGGAGCAGCAGGGGACAGAGCGTGGCCGCGGAGACGGCGAAGGCCCAGCCGACCACCAGGCTGATCGGCAGCGAGCGCGCCGGCAACGCCAACAGCACGCCCACCGCGGCCCCCACCACGACCGTCACCCGCAGATGGCCCCGTCTCGCCGCAAGGTCGCGTCGGCACCCCCGCTGCGGCATAACCACTAAAAGTATCTTGACAGGTTAGATGGAGCGTGCTCGACTGGATGTGTAACCACTGAATCTCGATAGAGGGGTTAGGGATATGGTTCCCGCGGTCCACCACCGCACAGCCACCGTCAACGGTCTCGAGGTCTTCTACCGGGAGGCCGGCGACCCCCAGGCACCCGCAGTCGTGCTTCTCCACGGCTTCCCGACCAGCTCGCACATGTTCCGCCACCTGATCCCGGCGCTGGCCGACCGCTACCACGTGATCGCCCCCGACCACATCGGGTTCGGCCAGTCCGCGATGCCTGCCGTGCAGGAATTCCCCTACACCTTCGACGCCCTCACCGAGATCACCTCCGGCCTGCTCCAGCGCCTGGGCATCGACCGGTTCGCGATGTACGTGCAGGACTACGGCGCCCCCATCGGCTGGCGTCTCGCCCTCCAGGCCCCGGAGCGCATCACCGCGATCATCACCCAGAACGGCAACGCCTACGAAGAGGGCTTCGTCAAGCCCTTCTGGGACGGCGTCCTCGCCTATGCCAAGGCCCCGGGACCGGAGACCGAGGCCCCCATGCGCGGCGCGCTGACCCTCGAGACCACACGCTGGCAGTACGTGAACGGAGTCGCCGACCCCAGCCTGGTCAGCCCGGACAACTGGCTACACGACCAAGCCCTGTTGGACCGTCCCGGCAACGACGAGATCCAGCTCAAGCTGTTCCGTGACTACCCCACCAATGTGGACCTCTACCCGCAGGTCCATCAGTACTTCCGCGACTCCCAGGTCCCGCTGCTGGCGGTCTGGGGCGCCGGCGACGAGATCTTCGGCCCCGCGGGCGCGGAGGCGTTCCTCCAGGACCTGCCCGATGCCGAGATCCACCTCCTCGAGTCCGGCCACTTCGCGCTGGAGAGCCACCTCGAGTCCATCGCCGAGCACATCCGCGACTTCCTCGGCCGCGTCCTCGCCTGACGCGCAGGGCGTCGGGGCGGCTGCGGCGGCCGGGGACCAACAGCCCCCTCCCGTCGCAGCCGGCAAAGGACCCGCCATGCGACACCTCGCCCCACACGTTCTCAGCTCCACCCCTCTGACCATGCGCGCCGCCCGCGACTCCGCGATGCAAGCCCTCGACAGCTGGGGCGGGTGCCGACGCGGCGACGACATCCGGGCCTGCGTCTCAGCGCCGGCCGGCCACGACGTCCAACACAAAAGCCCGGCCGGCCGCGACTACCTGATCCGCCTCATCAGGCGCCGTACCGCCTCCACGTCAACGTTCAACGCTCATGACAGCACCTGCCCGCCCCGGGCCCGCATCCCCCACGTCTCACTGACCGGGGAAACCGGGCTGGGGCCCGCGCACCGTCCCCGGCCGTCGACACCAACCACCCCTACCCGGGGTGCGGCCACCGCTCACCCCCACCCCGATTGGAGCGCGCCATGGGACTGTCCTGACGAGACCCAGCTGCGCCCCGTCGAAGGCCAGACCTTCTGCCCTTACAAGGGCCTGTGCGACTACTACGACATCGGCGACGCACGTCGCGCCGCCTGGTCGTATGCCAACGCCTACCGGGAGGTCGACCGGATCAGCGACCTGGTGTCCTTCGAAGCGGACAAGGCCGAGGTCCGTCTCGACGGCACGCGCCTGCATCTCGAGCCCGGACAGAACGTCGTCCCCCACGGCGTCGATCGCGGCCTGGACGCCGACGAGGGCAAGGCCCACTGCGTCCGACGAGCGCCCATTTGACGCCGCCGTCGACCGTCGTGCTCACCGAATCGATCGTGCACCGATGAGTTTCGGCACGCCGAGCGGTCCATTCCGGCAGGCCGAGACGAATGGAGAGTCCGATGGGCAAGGTGCTGTGGCATTTGACGATGTCATTGGACGGGTTCGCGGCTGGCCCCCATCATTCGATGGACTGGATGTCCGGGATGAAGGTCAGCCCAGGCACCCACCAGGAGTCGATCGCCGGCCTGGGTGCCGTTTTGGGTGGCCGACGTGGGTACGACGCGGTCGCTGTGCAGTTTCCCGGCCGGGCGAGCAAGCAGCCGTACGGCGGGGCGTGGAGTGGCCCGGTGTTCGTGCTGACGCACCATCCCGAGGACGCGATCCCGGATCCCGGAGTGACGTTCCTCCACTGCGATGTGGCCGAGGCGGTCGAGATCGGGCTGGCCGCCGCGGAGGGCAAGGACCTGGAGATCCACGGCCAGGACATCGCCCGGCAGTGCGTGGAACGTGGCCTGATCGACGAGTTCTACGTGCATCTGGCGCCTGTCATGCTCGGCTCCGGAGTGCGGCTGTTCGACTGCCCCGGTATCGAGCCGGTCCGCTGGGCCCGTATCCACGGCGGCCACCCGGCACAGGCCGTGGACCTGCGATATCGCCGGGCTTGACAGCCCAGCAGCGCGCTGCCCCGGAGTTTTCGGAGTCCAACTGGCGTAGGGAAGTGCTTGTTTCCGGTCCTTGCATGCGGAGTTGGCGGGGCAACCCCGGAACGGCGTGCGCCTGTGGCTGACGGAGTGGTTGAATCCGCCCCATGGGGCGTTGCGCTGTGTGAAGATCACGCCATGACCCAGATGCCCAAGGGCGGCAATCTGCCCGTACCCGCAGAAGCCCTCCAGGTGGTCGTCACCTGGGGGCACGGCCCCGGTGTGCCGGACGTAGACGTCTCCGCGCTGCTACTGGACGGGACGGGACGCGTCCGCTCCGACGCAGACTTCGTGTTCTACAACCAGCCCGCGCACTCCTCCGGCACAGTGCGCCACCTGGGCAAGAAGCAGGAGGGAGGCGCAGGGCCCACCGACCGGCTGTGGCTCGACCTGGCGGCTCTGGAGGCGGACGTCGACCGTGTCGTGGTCGCTGCCTCCGCCGATGGAGGCCCCTTCGGCCGGGTACCCGAGCTGGGCGTCCGGGTGGAGCTGCCGAGCGGACAGCCGGTCGCCTCCTTCGCGATCGGCGACGCGACGACGGAAACGGCATTTGTCTTCGGCGAGTTCTACCGCAGGAACGGCGGCTGGAAATTCCGCGCGGTGGGTCAGGGCTACGACTCGGGACTCGCCGGGCTGGCCACGGACTTCGGCATCACTGTGGAGGACGAGCCGGCACAACCGATGGGGCAGGCCCCATCGACGTACGCATCACACACGTGCACGACGGATGCCGTGCCGGTACCCATACCCATGGCCGACGCCGCGCCTGCCGTCGAGGTCGATCCGGCTGCGCAGCTGGCGGCCGAACTCGCCATGATTTTCCCACCGTTCGTCCAGCAGGGCAGGGGCAAGCAGCGCGTCACCTGCCCGCCGTCCCTCCCACCGGGCGGCCGCGTGCTCGTCGAGATCGAGTGCCGCGACAGCATTTCGGTACATGTGGATACCTGCGACGCCTATGGGCGCAGCGACCAGGACCTGCTGTCCTCCTACGAGGACGAGGTCCACGGTCGCACCGTCGCCCCCGTCCCCGAGGACCGCCCGCTGTCTCTGCTCGTCCGTGCGGACACACCCTGGACCCTGCGGGTGCTGCCGCTCGGTCACGCCCGACGGCTGACGCACCCCCTCGACGGCAGGGGGCCCGACCTGCTGGTGTATGAGGGACCGGCGGGTGTGCTGTCCTTCGCGCACGGCGGCACGAGCAACTTCGCCGTCTGGCACCACATCCGGTCGACCGATCCCGACTGGCCGCAGGACGACGAGGAACTGCTCGTCAACGAGGTCGGACACGTCGACGTGCTCGCTCCCGTCCAGATCCCGGGGCTGCTGCGCATCGAGGCCGATGGCCCGTGGCGAGTCGCAGTCGGTGGGTGAGGAGACTTCGGGGCCTGTGATCTTCTGGCCATGACGACGTCGCAGTGGTCGTCGCCTTCTTCGTCGACCGACCGGTAAGCCCGGTGCCGAGCCCCCGTGCCTCTCAGCGGCCGGGGGCTCGTTCGCAGTGGGACCGCACATGGAGTCATTCCCTCGACGGTGCCGCAACGCCCGCGGAGCGGGGGCAGCGGGCCGTACGGCCATGTGTCCGTCGGCGCTCGCGTCGCGCTGGGTTCCCAGACCGGGAACGCGGGACGTCGGGGGATATTGGGACGCTCTTGGAAGTCGGATGCTGACCTTCAAAGGGTGATGTCGTCGGAGTGTCGGGGCAGCGTTGGCGGTGGTCGACCGACTTGCGGGCGGTGTGTTGGGCCCGGTTGACCGGTGCTACGTTCGGCGTCACGACTCTGCCCGATCGCCTGTTGTTCGAGGATTGGCGCCTGGGACGTGCGCGTGAGGGGCGCCTGGTGGCTCGGGCTGACGTGCCGACGCTCTATGATCTCGCCGACGAGACTGGCTCGGTGACGTTCACCAGGAACGACGGCGGTGATCCGGTGCTGATCGTGGGGTGGGGCCGGACTGGTCGGTCACCTCGCTGATGCTCGATGCCAACTGGTATGGATACGTCATCGACGAGGTCGAGGGCCACGTGCCGATCGATCTGTGCGGGCAGACGTCAAAGTGGCCGAAGGCGGAGTTGCTGCCGCGGTCGGCGGCGTTGGCCGTGTTGATGATGGTCCCGGACCTGAAGGGGATCAGACGCGGTTTGCGAAGGCTGTCGCAGTGGCGTCACGTCGCGGAGGACACCGCACCCGATGTCTCACTGCGCTGAACCGCGGCAGAGGCCGGTGCCTGCCAGGGCGCCGCCGGTGTGCCAGGGCCGGTACGGGATCTCGCGCAAGGCCCGGCGGACCGCAGCGATCAGGTGTTCGGGGTCGAAGAAGGCGGCGTTGGCGAGGCCGCAACGGATCAGCGGCCACATGCCCTTGACCGGGTTCAACTGGTGGGCGTGGGCGGGCAGCTGGACGGCCGTCAGCCGTACGAAGAGGGTCCGCCGGGGAGCACGGCCCGTCTCCCGCGACTCCGCGCTGCATCGACAAGATCAAGGAGTGGCCGGGGCTCGCCACCCGCTGCGACAAGACCCCGACCAGCTACCTTGCCGGACTTCACCTACACGGCGTGCCCATCTGGCTCCGCAGCCTCTGATGAAGAGCTGAATCGACACACGCTAGGCCGAAGTGGCACCGCGCGCCTGCGCGCCTGCGACAAGCGCGTCGAGCTGTCCGCGGATTCGGGCGGCGGTGACATGGTCGAAATAGTCACGGGAGCTGACGATCTCGCCGTCGCGCACCCGTAGGACGAAGATGCCGGGCAGCGCGAAGGGTTCTCCGGTCTCCTCGACTGTTCCCCGGTACTCGAACTCGGCGACGATGACCTCGGGGTCGGTCGTCTCGTGGATCGTGATGTTGGTTGCCCGACGGTGCAGTTGGGGGCCGGCATCGGTCGGCCTGAAGTGTTCGCGCAGTTCGTCGCGGGTACGGAGCGCGGCAGCACGAAGTGGGTGGAACGGGTGCACGACATGGGTCTGCTCCGCATACAGATCGGGCAGCTCGCTCCAACGGCCCTCCGCGACACCGTTCACGAGCGCGAGGAAAACCTCTCGCGGGCCGAGCACTTGGGGCATGGCACCCTCCTGTCGTCTGCGCCGACGTGTAGTGGGATCGAAGTACTATCCGAAGTGCGGACTCCGATGATACGGAGTCGCGACTTCGGATAGCGGCATACGAGTGAAAGCGCGATGAGCACCCCGGACAACCGAGAGATGGGCGGCAGACGGCCGCGACGCGCTGACGCGCGAACCAACCGCGAGCGGATCCTGAACGTCGCCGAAGAGGTCTTCGGCAAGGGCGGCCAGTCTGCGTCCACCGAGGAGGTGGCCCGCCTGGCCAACGTCGGCATCGCCACGGTGTTCCGTCACTTCCCCACCAAAGCGGCGCTGCTGGAGGCCGTTCTCGTGCAGCGGTTCGATCGCCTGCGCGCGCAAGCCGAATCGCTGTCTCGCGCCACGGACCCGGGTGCGGCGTTCTTCGACTTCTTCAGCCACCTCGTCGCCGACGCAACCGGCAAAATCGCCATAGGCGAGGCCCTGCTCGAGGCCGGTGGGGGCAACGATGGCGACGCCGCTCAGGCATCGGACCGACTGCGTCAAGCCGTCGGTGCTCTGCTTCAGCATGCCCAACGCGCCGGCGCCGTACGAGATGACGTCGAACTGCCCGAGGTGTACGCCTTGCTCGCTGCCACATCACGAGCCTCCGCACACGCCCACCTCGCGGAGGAGGTACGAGACCGGATGCTCGCCATCGTCTTCGACGGCCTCGCGCCACTCCGGAAACCGCGAGCGCGGAAGAAGACCTGAACACGGCATACGCCCTGGTGCCGCATCAGCCGACGTTCGCCCTAGTGTTCCCCGTCCTTCACGCCGTTCTGTGAGCCGGGAGGCTCGAGGCCGTTTCCGGGAGCTGGAGGAAAGCTCAGACAGCTTTGGTTCAAGAGCCCGATCCCTTATGTATCCCGTTCAGGAAAGACGCTGGTTCGTTGGGCGTATCCCGCTTTACGGTGGCGCCATGAGCAATCACTCGGAAGTGCCTGTCGCGCCCGTCCAGGCCTATGAACCCCCCTACTACGTGGCTGTCTTCACTACGGTGCGAACCCAGGACCAGAGCGGCTACAGCGAGACCAACGCACGCATGGAAGACCTGGTGAAGGACGTCCCTGGGTTCCTGGGGATGGACCACGCGCAGACTCCTGGCGGGCTGGCCATCACCGTCGGGTACTTCCGCGACGCCGACGCCCTCACAGAGTGGCGGTGCAACGCCGAGCACCGCGCGGCGCAAAAGCGCGGGCAAGTCGAGTGGTACCAGAGCTACACGCTGCATGTGGCGAAAGTGGAGCGGAGTCACGGGTTCGTGCGAGCGCAGGTCCCGCAGAGCCCGACAGCAGGCTGACCGACCGAAGTCACCTCAGCCACCGTCCCGCCACAAGCTCGCATCGAACGGGTCGGCGTGTCCCTCGCGAGCCCGAACCGGCGCCGCATCAGGAACCTTTGTCCTGTTGTGACGTGACGCACCTTCCGGATCCTGGTCCGTCAAGCGCCGTCCCGTCACCCTGTCCGGGTGGCAATGAACCACATCGACGACCCGTCCGAAGACGCCATCTACATGCTGATCGACGACCTGAAGGACAGCGACAACACGTTCTTCGTCATCCAGCCCGACGAGGACGCCCCCGCTTGGTACGTCTCAGCGGCCGTCCTCGAACGGGCGAGGGCTACGAAGTAGTCCGCCGTGACACCCGTAACCGCGAGCACGATGTCACCACTGGCGACGACATCAGCGACATCGCGCACGAGATCGTCTCGTGGCTCAACGGCCGGAGCCGCCCCAGGCCAACAAACTGCGGCGGCGGCGTTCTCAGACACGGCCTAGCGCGCCACGCGGTAGCGGAGGTAGACGACTCTCGAGCTGAAGGTGCGGGTCTCGACGAGTTCGAGATCCACCCGGCGCTCTCGTTGGGGAAAGAACGGGATGCCGCCGCCGACCAGCACCGGGTAGACGATGGTCCGGTACTCGTCGATCAGACCCAATGCGGCCGCCTCGGCGGCGAGGGTCGCGCCGCCGATCGCGATGTCGCCGTCCCCCAGCTCGGTTCGCAACCGCTCGATCTCCTCCGCCAGGCCGCCGGAGGCCAAGCGGGCTCGGCCCTGCACCGCCGACAGCGTGGTGGAGAACACCACCTTGGGGAGCGGCTTCCAGAGCGCGGCCCACTCGAGCATGGAGTCGTCGAGCGATGGCTCCTGGTCGGCGGTCTCCCAGTACAGCATCGTCTCGTACAGCCGTCGTCCTAACAGGTGAACGCCGACCTGTCGAATCTCGTCGATCCAGAATCGAAAGACCTCCTCGTCGGGCGCCGTCCAGTCGAAGTCGCCGTCCGGCCCGACGATGTAGCCGTCAAGTGAGACGTTCATCGAATGGGTCACGCTGCGCATCAGAAGTCCTCCTCGCCAACGGGTTCGACAGCACGACCGCCGGACGCCGCAGGACTCATCGCGGCTCGCGGGTTCCCCTCGGCCAAGGCGGTTCCTTCCGGGCCTGGCCGTCCCGGGGTGCCCCGGAGGCGTGCTGGTGAGTCCGGCAGATCGTGGAGTCGACGTGCACCGCCCACACGATGCGACCGCGCGCGATGGCTCGCGCCTGGAACTTGGCGAGCAGTCCTCCCCATACTCCCAGGCGCTGACGGCGGCGGACCAGTTTGTAGTCCGTGTGCCAGGGCCCAGAGCAGGTCGGGAGATCCCGCCACGGAGCCCAGGCCGCACTCGCCACCGGATTCCGTCGATCAGCATCCGCTTCGACCTGGACGGCCTGCCCGTCGTCGCTGCGGTCGGCAGAAGCGGCTCCGGCACGTCCTATTGACCATCTGACAGATCTCCCCGCCCCACACGTCATCTCGAAGGGCGGCGACCTTCCAAAACACGGCCCAGTAGTGCTTCGTCAGGTTCCTCAACTGATCGCCAGAACACTGCACACCGGCTGCCCGGCGGGGCTGCGGGACAGCTCGGGCAGGTGCTCGACGGGGGCGCCTGACGAGGATCCAGCTCAGGAACTGAAGGCGCGTCAGGTCGATCACCGTCTTGTGTTCACCTCGGTTCGCCGCTGGACCGCTCCGCGCGGAGCATGGAGAAGATGACCTGATCGTGCCACCGGCCGCCGCGCCACTGAGCGGAGCGCAGCACGCCCTCCCTGACGAAGCCGGCCTTCTCCAACGCACGCTGCTCGGCGAGGTTGGCGCAGTCCGTCCAGGCTTGGAGTCGTTCGGCCCTGGTGTGGTCGAAGAGGTACTCGGCCAGCAGTCGCTGGGCCTGGGTGCCTATGCCGCGGCCGTGCGCGGCGGACACCAGGCCGATCGCCAGGGTCCAGCAGGTGGAGGTGGCGGGCCGCCCCCAGGTGCTGGCGAACCACTCGACCCGGCCCACCGTCCGGCCCGCCTCCGCGACGGAGAGCACGCCGCCGTCGGGGCCGAGCAGGCCGGTCTCCGCGAACCGCCGGCGCAGGCCGGCCGGTGAACCGAAGCCGAACCACTGGTACTGGCCGGTCCCCTCCGGCCCGTTGAACTCGCGCTCGAACAGGTCGAGATCGTCGGCGGTCACCGGGCGAAGAGCGATCTCATCGGACATGGCACGACTCCTGATCCTCTCGACCACAGGGTTCGACCTCGTGTGGCCGGCGTGGTCAACGGCGTCTGACTCTTCCACACATCAAGCCGCGCCCCGGCAGGATGCCCGGCGGCGCGCGCCCGGAAAGATCCGCCGGAAGGCCCGGCACGTCGACTTCATCAGCGCGCACTAGAGTGAAACGGTGACCTCTCCGCAGGAGAACCCCTTGCCACGGCTCAGCGAAGACGACCGCGAGACGGCCGTGCGGCGCCTGCAGAAGGCCTATGCCGAGGAGCGCATCTCACACGAGGAGATGGACGAACGTCTCGGCCAGGTCCTCACCGCCAAGACGCACAACGAGCTCGCATCCGCTCTGGCCTCGCTCCCGGTGGAGGATCCGGACACCACGTCAACGATCGTCGCCGCCAGCGGACGGATCCAGCGCCGCGGCGCATGGCGGGTGCCTCGGATCCTCAAGGTCGAGTCCGCATACGGACGGGTGCGCCTGGATCTGACCCGGGCTGTCATCGAGCATCCGGTCGTCGACATCCAGTTGCAACTCGGCACCGGTGGGGCCAGGATCACGGTGCCTCGCGATGCGATCGTTGATGTCGAGGGTCTGCGCACTGGGTGGAAGGACCTGCGCTACAAGACCCCGCGGCGTTCCCGCCCCGGCGCGCCGAAAATCAGAATCTCCGGGACGATGGGATTCGGGCGGTTGAAGATCCGCCATTCGCGGCGTTGAGGCTGTGTCGGGGCCACCCCCGCAAGGTGCAGACGGCCCGTCAACCCGATCCCGTTGAACGGGCAGATGACGTCCCGGATTCACGTTCCGACGCCCGGAGGGCCGACTCCGCGCCAGCTCAACGTCCCTGCCTGCGCGAGCTTGCTGCCGCGCATAGGCACTCCGACCGCCCGCGAGAATGCGGCGTTTGTTGGCATGGAGTAGACGATGCATGCCTGCGAAGGACTATGCGACCTCGTAGGATCGGCGGACATTGCTGAGGTTCCCGGCTCGCAGGTCTTCGTCGCGGATCCAGAAGGAGACGTTGACGATCTCGCCCCAGGCAGTGCTGGCTTCCGCCTCCATCTGGAGCAGCGGCCGATGCCCCTTCGGCTGGGGAGTGCCGCTGGTGTCGCACCAGCCGAGCAGACGGTGACGCGGCGTCGGCAGGAGGCCGGACAGCGCTTCGGCAAGGTTGATCAAGGCAATGACATCGCCACCAACTGCCTGATCGGCTTGCGCATCTGCCCAGGTTGGCACCGACGGCAGCGTGAAGGCCTCCAGCGGCAGGGCCGGCATGACGGGGCTGTTGCCTTCATGCCGCAGTCCGCCGGATCCGGCCACGACATGCACGACGCGGCAGCCGTCATCGCCGAGATCGAAGCTGAACTCCGCCGCGAATTCATCGTCGTGGAAGAAGAGCAGGTGTCCATCCGCAGGGAGCGTCCAGTCCTCGCCGAGCAGTCGTGCCGCCTGGCCGCAGTCCAGCTGAGCCAGCAGCACCATCGGCTGCCCGTGATAGTGGGGCCATTCGAACGATTCGGTGGTTCGGGGTACGCCCCCGATCAGGCTACCCGAGTCAGGGAGGTCTGTTCGGACGGCGAACCCTACAGATGGCATGATCAGGGGAAGGAAGCGTTCAGCTGCCCCCACTCCCAACTGGGCACGGATGATCTCTTCTATCGCGACCCGCTCGCCGCACTCACGGCCCTCACGCTCCATGAACGCAGAATCTTTCACCGCGCTCTGACACGGCCCCTTCCGGCGGTTGAACCGCCGCGGAGTGATCACCTACATCCGTGACCAGCTTCGCCGCCGTCTGCGTGTTGGCCTGGGACGAGGCCCGTATCCCTGCACGCTGATCGTCGACTCGCGGTCGGTCAAGGGCGCGTCCACGACCGGCCCTGGGAGAAGCCGACAGAGCCGAACAAGCTCACGCCCGCCCGGGTCCGCAGGAGATTCACCAACCGGCGCGCAAAGGCCGGCTCTCCAACCGATGCACCGAAGCCTCAAGTACCGGGCCGGGCAGACCACCGGGCTCGAGAACCACCGACCGGCTGCCCGCCACTATGCGGTTCGCGTCCCCTGAATCTCCAGCCTGAGCGACCTCGACCTCGCGCTTCGTTCCCACGCACCACGGGTCGTGAGCAGCGCCATGACCTGGCTCAAGCGTCTCGATCAAGACGCTTGCTGAACTCCGTACGTCGTGTGCCTTGATGCTGATCAACAGCTTGATCTGCGCCGATAGATCATCAACGGCAGATAACCACCGGTCCGTCCTGAGGAGCCGTATCTCAACCGATATTGGAACGTGTGGGATCGAACGGAGTTCCTGGTCGGGTGATCTTCCGGCGGTACGCGCATGAAAAGGGGGCGGAGGACCGGCCGTTGTTGCAAGTGCCGGCCTGGCCGCAGGGCAAAGGCGGGCAGCCCGAGGGCTATTGCCATCGCCGGATGCTGGATACGATCCGCTATCTGGTCGCGGGCGGGATCTCGTGGCGGGCGCTACCCGCGGACTTCCCCGGCTGGGGCCGGGTCTACGCCTTTTTCCGCCGCTGGCGCGAGCACGGGCTGATCGCCGAGTTCCACGACCGGCTGCGAGGGAAGGTCCGTGAACGCGAGGGCCGCGAGGCCGAGCCCACGGCGGGGATCATCGACGCGCAGTCGGTGCGGGCCGCCGCGACAGTGCCGGCCGCCTCACGCGGCTACGACGGCGGGAAGAAGAAGGTGCCGGGCCGCTAACGGCACATCGTGACCGACACGCTCGGTCTGCTCCTGGTCATCTGCGTCACCGCCGCGAAGATCGGCGACCGGGACGCCGCGGCGGGCCTGCTGACCAGGCTGCGCCGCCTGCACCGCGACATCACCCTCGTCTGGGCCGACGGCGGCTACACCGGCCACCTCGTCGGCTGGTGCCGGGACAAGCTCGCTCTGACCCTGGAGATCGTCAAGCGCACCGACGACATGAAAGGGTTCGTGGTGCTGCCGAGGCGGTGGGTGGCAGAGCGCACGTTCGCGTGGGGCGAAGAAGAACAAGGTCGAGCTGTGCTTCACCCCGACCACGCCGCCTGGGCCAACGCCATCGACTCCTGGCCGCCCAGCGCAAAGAACGCGCCCGCATCCGCAGCGGGAAGGGCATCCGCTGGGGCGGCCGACCTCTCCACGCCGCGGCCTGAGCAGTCATGAAGTCAGTCCGGGGCCCGCAGAGGCTCTCGCTGAGTAGACGTCATGTCCATGCGCGGGGGCAGGGGATTTGCGGTACATGGCGACGAGAAGGCCGTAGCTGGGCTGGTCGGGCCCGTCGTCGATGGCGCTCTCGGCGATCTCCGTCAGCGCCGCGGTCAGTCTCGCGGCCTGTTCGGGCGTCAGGCGCAGGTGCCGCAGGATCATCAGTGGGTCTTCGGCAGCTGTGAGTTCGTCGGCGAAGCCAGCGAACGCTGCCTTGGTAGAGCCGCCAGTAGGGTCGTCGATGTCCATCCGCAGCGCGGTGCGCCGGTAGTACTGCTCGGTGCCCCCGCGTACCTGCCGGGTCTCGACGACGCGGACAAGGCCTGCCTCGCGCAGGATTTTCAGGTGGTGCCCGATGCTGCCCTTCGCCACGCCGAGCGCGGCGGCGAGCTGGCTGGTGGTTGCGGACTGCCGGGCGAGGGAGAACAGCAGGCGCTGTCGCAAGGGATGCCCCAGCGCCTTGTGCTGCTCGGGCGTGGAGACGCGCATCGACGGATCTTGAGCGGTTTCGGCCATGCCCGAACCTCGCGAGACGGTCCTCATGGGTGACGCGGACGACCGTCACGCTGCCGTCCGCCACCATCGCCAACACACGATTCAGGCCGGGCCGGT
>NZ_JBFAWG010000124.1:0-14340 GCF_040680215.1 Streptomyces sp. NPDC052107 | reverse complement strand
GCAGCGAGGTGATCATGCGTGCAGCATCCCAGCCACCGCCGAGAGCTCGGCACGCAGGCTCCCACCTGCAGCGATGACTTTACGAGCCCCACAGGACCAGGAGGGCGGCCAGGAAGGCCCGGTCCTCAGGGGTGAACTTGACCTTGTTGGTGCCGAGTTGCCGTTCGAGCACAGTGAGTTGGTGGCGTAGGGCCAGGATCTCCATGTCCTTGGCGTGGTCGCTGAGCGGCAGCAGTCGCAGGGTGGCGAAGGTGTTCGTGATCGCCAGGTAGGCGAGGCGCAGCAGCACGAGCGATCATCATGCCAGTCTGCGGCTCCGGGCTCGCCAGCAGGCTGACCAGCATGGATAACGTTTCCGGTACGCACAACCATGACGATCAGCGTCAAAAATAACCCCCACCTCGGACAACGGCACCCGTCTGGTCGCATCCCGGACTAGAGGGGCAGGCACGGCTGGAGACCGGCGATCGGGGCCGTGAACTGGGCGGATGCTTTATCGGCACCCGCACTGTCGGTGCGGGTACGGGGATGAGGACGGCGGCGCCCCCACGGCCGGCGGGAGCCGTGGGGGCGCCTGGTCGTACGGCGTGACCGCTGCTGGGTCAGCCGCGGGGTACGACCATCGACTGGACGTCGGGCAGGCCACGCCAGTCGTTGGAGGCGACCGTGGCGTGCGCCTTGGCCAGTTCGGTGATCCGGGCCTGGGCGTCCGCGTCCGAGGGGTTGGTGTCGTCGAGAAGCGGCGGCACGTTCTGCGCGTCGGTCATGATCAGCAGATAGTGGCGCGTGTCGTACCAGCTCGTGTCGATGGAGCCGCCGAGGTACGTGGCCGCGTCGCCGTCGAACACCACGAACCAGGGGCGCAGCGAGGTGTCGGAGTAGCGGGTGCGCGGGTCGCCGGCCTGGGCGTTGTGGACCGACGGGAAGATGTTGGCCTGGGCGGTCTTGCCCTGGGTGTGCAGGTCACGCAGGTAGCCCGCGTACTCCTTGTCCGTCCACAGGCTGTCGGTCGGGTTGTTCTCCTCGACGGTGCCCGGGATGATCTCGAAGATCACCTTGCCGGCGAGCGCCTGCCGGGTCGGCCAGTTGTTGGCGCCTGCCGCGTCGTCCAGGGTGGCGTACTGGCCGCCGCCGGGCTTGTTGAGCAGGTCGTTCGGCTTGAAGACCAGGTTGCCGAGGTGGGCGCTGATCGACTGGTCGAGCTTGGCCGGGCTCATCCCGAGGTTGGCCTGGAAGCCGGCCTTCATCTCCAGCTTGATGATCAGCGGGGCATGCCCCGGGTGCGCGCCGAGCCAGACCCGTACGTCGTCCAGGCAGCTCTCCAGGTCCTTGTTGGCGCCGCCGGTGTAGAGATCGGCGGGGGTCGACGCGTTGACGCAGTTGTTGCTGTTGCTCGTCAGGCTGTCGTGGCTGACCTTCCACTCCTGGGTGAAGTAGTCGTCCCAGACGTCCAGTTCGATCAGCGAGGTGCCCGTGTCGAGCCCCTGCGCGAGATAGGTGAACGCGGCGGGGTCGTAGGTGTTGTGCAGGCCGGACGTGGTGGCGCCCGAGAGCGGAAGCGTTTCCGTTCCGGTGGTGTCGGCGGCTGCGGTGCCGTTTCCGGCGCTGGCGATGGTGAACGCCAGGCAGGCGGTGAGCGTGCCCATCAGCGCCGTACGCAGTCCAACGGAAAGCCGGCGGTTCAACTGACCGGTCACGTGTCCTCCAGTGGGTGGCTTTGCGTCAGAACGTTGACGGCCAGGCATGAATCGACGGAGACATGACACGTAATGCGATACGGACTCCTGCTGTCGGCTTCCCGCTCCAGCCGTATGCGGAATTCCGTCACCCAGTGGAACGCCTCTCGCCCCGTGCAGGGCAGGACAAGTGGACAGCGGGCATGGGGGGGTGTCGCGAGTCGTACGGTCGTGGGTGGTGGAGCGGTGGCGTACGAAAGTCGCTTGGCGGACCGTCAGGACCAGCTGCGGTCTGCACGTGCGGGCGTGGCGCTGCTCCATCAGGCCGCGTGCCGGCGCAGCAGGGTGTCCGGTCGGACCAGTAGCCGTAGTCGGTTCAGGACCTCGCGCGGCAGCGGCTCCAGCAGAGCGGCGAGGAATGCGCGGTCCTCCGGAGCGAATGTCGCCCGGTCCGTACCGAGTTGCCGCTCGAGGACGGAGACCTGGTGACGCAGGGCGAGGTCTCCGCGTCCTTGACGCGGTCGCTCATCGGTAGCAGCCGCACGACGGCGAACGCGTTGGAGACGGTCAGGCAGGCGAGTCGAAGCAACACCGGTGATCATCCTGCCTCAGCCCCGGGCACGGCCTTGAGCTGCATGGATGGCAATTTCGGCAGGCGCAGTCCGGTGGATGAGCGGTCACTCCCGCGATGCGCAGCCGCGTGTGCCGTGTGCGAGGAAGCCAGCGCGTACAGGCGGCGTAGGCCGACCAGGTCGATGTGGACGAAGTCGCAGGCGATGACGCCCTCGGCTTGCGCGGTCAGGAACTCGCGTCATGCCGACCCTCCACGGCGTGGGGTCTGGATCGATGCCCGCCGCGGTGAGGATCTCCCGAACCGTCGTCGAGCCGACCGGGTATCCGAGTCGGACGAGTTCCCCTTGGATCCGACGGCAGTCCCACCGCGGATTCTCCCTGGCGAGCCGCAGTACCAGAGCCTTCACCGCACTCACGGTCGACGGTCCACCGGGCCTCCTTCGGCGCTTGCTGTAGTCACAATTGCGCGCGCCCGGACTGCGGTTCCATGCCAGCAGCGTCGCGGGCGTCACCGGGAACAGTTGCGCCCACCGGCGCCGGGGAATCAGGGAGGACAGCACCACGAACCACGGGCGATCTGCCGGCTCGTACCAACCCGGGTTCGGGAACTGTCTGCGCGGCGCCGCGTTCTCGTGGCGCAACACGAGCAGTACCGCATCATTGACGGCGCCCCGGCGCCGCAACACCATCGAAACCGCGAGTAGCTCTGCCTGCGGCTGCCACCGCCAGAGGCAGCTTCGTCTTCGCCCGTGGGACTCCTGTCCATCCGGATACACGGGCCGACTACCACGCTCCTGAGCGACGTTGTCTACCCACGGATCTTCACCGTCACGCTGTATCGGCCCTCATCGCCGACGCAGCGGCGGGCCTCGCCGCAACTGGTGCGGCGGGCCGTGATGTCTGCTGAGCCGGGCCGGACGGCGCGCAGGGCGAGTTCGACAGTGCCGCAGCCTCTGCCCGGGGCACAGGTGTGGGCCGATGTGACCCGCGAGGCGCCGGCGGCGGCCAGGACATCGGGTGTTCTGCTGGTGAGGTCGGACCAGTATGTGCTGTGCAGCGTGACCACCACCGAGGTGCCCACCGTGGCCGAGACGGTGGTGTGGTTCGTGCGCTCATCCAGCCGGAGGGGTGCGGGCGTGGTCGGCGCGGCAGACTGCGCGGCGTCGGCGCCGCAGGCCGAGATGGCGGTGAGAGCCAGGCATGCGGCGAAGCAAGGTGCGAAGTGGGAGCGAGGGAGCGCCATGAACGAGACTCCTTCCCGGCAATGTGTGCCGGTGAGACGGTTCCGCCCCAGCAGTGGTTCCCTGCTGGGGCGGAACGTGTCCTGCTGGGCCCGGGGGCCTGGTGGGGTCAGGAGGCGTTGAGGGCGGTGTCGTCGACCACGAAGCTGGTCTGCAGGCTTGAGTCCTCGGTGCCGGTGAACTTCAGCGTGACCGTCTGACCGGCGTAGCTGGAGAGGTTGAAGGACTTGAGTACGTAACCGCCGGCCGCGTTCAGGTTGGAGTAGGTGGCCAGGGTGGTGGTGCCGACCTGGACGGTCAGCTTGTCGTAGGCCGTGGTCGTGGTGGTCTCGGCGGTGTCGATGTGCAGGTAGAAGGAGAAGGTGGCGCTGCACCCGGCGGGGATGGTCACCGACTGGGACAGGGTGTCGGTGTGGGTGCTGCCGTAGCCGTCCAGCCAGGCCTTCCAGCTGCCGGAGTGGGCGGGCTCACTGCCGGAGTTGTCGATCACGCCGCTGCTGGCTGTCCAGGGGGAAGCGGTGCCCGTCTCGAAGCCGGGGTTGCCGAGCTTCTGGCCGGGGCTGGCGCAGCCGCCGCCCGTGCTGCTGACGGTCCAGGTGAACGAGGTGCTGCCGGAGGCGCCCGTGGTGTCGTGGGCGGTGACCGTGACGGAGGAGGTGCCGGCCGTGGTGGGGGTGCCGCTGATCAGGCCGCTGGAAGAGATGCTCAGTCCGGCCGGCAGCCCGGTCGCGGTGTATGTGAGGGTCTGGCCGGAGGCGGAGTCGGAGCCCGTCATCTGCAGGGACACGGCCGTGCCCACGGTGCTGCTCTGGTTCCCGGGGTTGTTGACGGTGACCGTGTTCCCGGTGCTGCCGCCGACGATCGCGTGGCTGATGGCGCACGAGTTGGTGTCGTTGGACCAGCTGGCCTGCTCGGCGAAGGTGCCGGTACCCATCGTGACGTTCGCCGCTCCACCCGTGCTGCCCGGCGATATCCAGGCGCATTCGTCGGCGTTCTCCTGGCCGTTGTAGGAGCTGCCGGTGTGGTTGGTCCAGCCGCCGGCCGGGTTCTGGTCCGACATCATCTCCTGCCACTCGTGGCCGAGCGTCATGGTCCAGCCGTCGAGTGTGCCGGGGGAGTTGACGAACCCGACGCCGCAGCCCGCGCCGGAGTCGATGTTGTACGGCTGGTTGCTGAAGGCGATGTCGCCGTAGCTCGAGGAGACCGCACCGCCGGTCAGCGTGGTGTCACCGTTCCAGTCGTGCCAGGCGCAGTACTGGCCCTGGTAGCTGTCCGGGTTGGTGCCGTGGGGCGACAGGACGACGTAGTACGCGTCGCGGTTGGCGGCGGCCGTGGTGTTGCCGAAGTGGCCGGCCGCCTTCACGGCCTCGGCGCCGAGCTGGTGCCCGGTGGCGGCACTGGGCGAGGCGGCCGAGTTGTCGTACCACGTGCCGGCGAGCACGCCGCCGCTCTGGTAGGGGATGAAGTTGGCATTGGCGGGGCAACTGGTGGCGCCCGACGCCACGTTGGGGCCGTCGCACCACTGGGTCAGGTCGGCCGACCACAGCTCGTTGCCGGTGCCGATGTCCTTGAACATCTCCTGGGCGACGGGGGCGGCGCCCGCCGAGTCGCCGGAGAAGGTCATGTCTCCGTTGCTGTTGGTGCTCTGAGTGCCCCACTGTGTGCCGTAGAACACCAGGTAGACCTTCGAGTGGCCGCTTTGGACACCGATGCCGTCGACGCCGCCGCCGTAGGACAGCGTCTGCGGCCCGGTCGCTGCGGTGGCGGCCGGATGAGTGGCCGCCCAGGACTCCATCTTGGCGTGCCGCTGGAGGGTCGGCAACACGCCGTGCCGGTAAGGGTGCTGGTAGGCGGGGCTGTAGGGGTTGGCGATGGAGCTGCTCGACGTGTGTGATGCCGTCGGTGCGGCAACCGCCTGGGGCGCGGCGGCCAGCATGCCGCCGGTGATCAAGGCCGCGGCCGACAGCAGGGCGGTGGCCCCGCGGCGAGTGAGCCGTCGGAGCCGGTTGGGTCTCGCGTGGTCGGTGTTCTGCGATCGCAAGAGACTGCCCTCCATGGGGGATCGATGCCCTACCCGTGGCATATGTCAGGAGCATGTCAAATGACATGATTCGAGACGGCGCGTAACCACTGATACCTGTGGGCTGCGAGTAGCACGTGCTTTGCTGCGAGCTGCCACCCCTGGCAGTGGTGGCTTCGGCGAAAGGTAGTGAGCGCCCACTCCAAGGCGCTACCCGCCAATGGCAAAGGCTTGTCCTTGAAGCATGAACTTCTGCAGGATCAACGACCTTGAACGGGGAGGGAGTTGATACACGGGTGCTTCAGGGGGAGTCCGCAGCCGATCAGCTCTAACGTGTGGAGCCATGGATGCGGACGACGGACCGGTCAATGACCTCACGGCACTGGGCCTGGCACGCTACGAGGCGCGGGTCTACCTCGCGCTGGTCAGACGCGAGTCGTACACGGCGGCGGAGGTGGCGCGTGAGGCCGATGTGCCGCGCTAACGCGTTTACGACGTACTGGAGGCGCTGGTGCGGCGCCGGCTCGCCTGTCCCGCGTGAAAACTCGGGTTCGAGATGCTGACCTGCAGCCTTTCCCTGCGGGATGACCGCCGCTTGGGGCACGATCGATGGTCATGCCGTGGTCATGGATCTACCTGCTGGCACGCCGGTCGCTGGAGCCGGGGGCTTGCGGCTGCTGGGCAGCGCCGCGAAGGACGTCGAACTGTTGGTGCTGCGGCACCAGGTCGCGGTGCTGCAACGCCAGGCTGGTCAACCGAGACTGGAACCAGGCGACCGGGTGTTGCTGGCTGCCTTGTCGCGGCTGCTTCCCAGGAAGCGCTGGAGCAGCTTCTTCGTCACACCGGCGACGCTCTTGCGCTGGCGTCGTGAGCTGATCGCGGACAGGTGGACGTACCCTCACAAGCGTCTCGGCCGACCACCGATACCGGAAGAGACACGGGAGTTGATACTGCGCCTGGCCCGCGAGAATCCGCTGTGGGGCCACCGGCGGGTGCAGGGGGAGCTGGCCCGGTTGGGCATCACTGTCTCGGCCGCTACCGTCCGGGCCGTCCTGCGCCAGGGCAACGTTCCGCCCGCGCCCCAGGCGGTGCACGACACCTGGGCTTCCTTCCTGCGAGCCCAGGCCTCGGGCCTACTGGCCTGCGACTTCTTCCATGTCGACACCACGTTTCACCGACGTCTCTATGTGCTGTTCTTCATGGAGGTTGAGACACGCCGGGTACACATTCTCGGTGTGACTGCCACCCGAACCGGGACTGGGTGATCCAGCAGGGGAGGAATTTGATGTCGACTTTGGGGGTGCCCCTGCCGAAAACCTCATCCGCCCTGCTCAGGCCGCATGTTTGTACTCGTGGAGGAGGCCGCCGAGTCGGTCGGTTCGGCATATGTCGAGGTGAGCGATTTGATCAGGGTTGTCGATTGGCTTGGGCAGGGCGAAGAGGGGTCGGGCGTTGGTGATGCCCTGGTGGGGCCTGTGGTCGTTGTAGAACTCCTCGAACTGGCGTAGCGCGTGCAGGAGGTGGCGCTGGTCCCAGATGAGAGTGCGGTCCAACAGCTCCCGGCGGCAGGTCTGCACCCAGCGGTCCATAAGGGAGTTCATGCGCGGCATGCGGACCCCGCTGAGCACGACCTGGATCCCCGCGTCGGCGAGGACGGTGTCGAACAGTTCGGGGAACTTCCCGTCCCGGTCCCGGATTATGTAGCGTGCCCGGCAGCCGGCGTCCTCGAGGTCCATGACGAGGTTCTTCGCCGCCTGCGCCACCCAGGACGCGGTCGGATGCGCGGTGGCGCCGAGGATCCGGATCCGGCGGTTGGCGTGCTCGATGACGGCGAATACGTACAGCCGCGCTCCGGTCAGGGTGACCGTTTCGAAGAAGTCGCAGGCCAGCAGGGCGTCGGCCTGGGAGCGCAAGAAGTCGGCCCGGGTGCTGGAGCTCCGTTCGGGCGCGGGGTCGATCCCGGCCTCCTTGAGGATCTCCCATACCGTGGAAGCGGCCACCTTGATCCCGAGCACGAGCAGTTCGCCGTGCACCCTCCTGTAGCCCCACGTGGGATTCTCCCGAGTCAGGCGCAGCACCAGGACGCGGATGGAGTGCACGGTGCGTGGCCGGCCGGAGCGCTTCGGCCGGGAACGGGACGCGTGGTGGCGCGCGACCAGGTCGCGGTGCCATCGCAGCACCGTGTCAGGGTGCACAAGCAACCGCAGCCGACTCAGCGCATCGCGCGGAAGCGGGTGCAGCAATGCCGCCAGGAACGCCCGGTCGCTCGGCCCGAACCGCGGCCTGTCCCCGCCCAGTTGCCGCTCCAGCACCGTGATCCGATGACGCAGCGCCAGGATTTCCACGTCCTTGCCGCGGTCACTCATCGGTAGCAAGCGCAGCACGGCAAACGCGTTCGTCACACCCAGGTAGGCCAGTCGCAGCAGCACGATCGATCATGTTCCCGCAGTTCTCGGCACGCGCGCCAGAGCGCCGTCTCCAGCGACCACCACCAAGATCCCTTACACCGCGCACGCCGCTTCCCACCAGGGCGGATGAGGTTTTCGGCAAGGGCAGGGTCCGCCTGCGCAGTTTCATTTGGAGGGGCAGGTGCAGGGCGATTGCTTCCGGGAAGACGCCTCTGTGCTGACGCGTGGGCGACTTGGCCAGGCAGATGGTGGCAGCCTGGCGGCACATCGAAGCTCCGGTTGGAGGGGTGACCTCTCAGGTCACCCCTCCAACCGGAGCTTCATGCGTACGTCGCGCGCATACCGCATACTTCCGGCGGATGCTGCAACGTGCCATCGACGCCGGTGTGCCGTTCGACCGGGTCATGGTCGGGCCGGAGACACCTCTCCGGCCCGACGGTGTGTCCGAACGACCTGGGCCAAACCTCAGGGGGTCAGAAGGCCCCGGTGCCGTTGGGCGTGCCCAGGCCGGTCGGGCCGTCCCAGCCGGTGCGGGCGTTGCACCACTGGGTGGTGGTGCAGCTGCCGTTGCTTCCCGAGGTCACGTCGTACAGCGAGGAAGCGTGGCTGTAGGGGTAGTTGTTGTCGATGGTGGAGTGGTTCCCGGCGAGTCCGTAGACGGAGGCGATGATCGGCGAGGAGACGCTGGTGCCGCCGAAGACCAACCAGCCGGACCTGCCCTGGTAGGCGGTGCTGTCGTAGACCGCGACGCCCGTGCTGGGGTCGGCGACGGCAGATACGTCAGCCACGGCACGCATGCTGCAGCCGGTGTTGACGGAGGCCTGCCCGCTGAGCGCCGTGTTGTACTGGGAGCAGCCGCTACCCGCGCCGCTCCAGGCCGTCTCCGACCAGCCACGGGAGTTGGATGCTCTGGTCAGGGACGTACCGCCGACAGCGGTCACATAGTGCGAGGAGGCCGGGTACTCGACGCCGTAGCCGCCGTCACCCGAGCTGGCGGTGACGGCGATGCCCGGGTGGTTGTAGTACGAGCCGTAGGTGGCGTCCGGAGCGTCGGAGCCGCCGTAGCTGTTGCTGATGGCGGAGACCCCCGGGGTGGCAGCGGCCCGGTTCACCGCGGTACCGAGGTTGGCGAATGAGTTGGACGACGCTTCCACCAGCAGAATGCTGCAGTTCGGGCAGACGGCCGAGACCATGTCGAGGTCGAGCGATATCTCTTGGGCCCAGCCGCCGTTGGCGCGCGGATATTTGGTCCCGCCGTTCTGGTCGATCTTCCTGAAGCAGCCGTTGCTGGTCGTGCAGGGCGGCAGGCCGTACTGGCTGCGGTAAACGGCGAGGTCCGCTTCGGCGGTGGGGTCATCGTAGGCGTCGACGATCGCAATCGTCTGGCCCGAACCGGCTGTGGAAGAGGGCAGGTTGTAGGCCGACTGCAGGTCGGCGGGACCATACCCGGACGGTGTCGCCGCGGGCGCGAGCTTGTGGGGAGTGGCGAGGTCCGTGCGGACGACCGCCATGCAGGAGGCCGTGCCGGCGGTGGGTGTGGAGCACGAGTGGGCCGTGGCCACGGCGGGAGGGGTCGGGGTCGACGCGGCTTCGGCGCCGGGACCGAAGAGCGTGAGCGGGATCGCCGCCAACGCCACGGTTCCGATTACTGTCAGTCGTGCGCGCAGGTCCATGTATCGCTCCTCGCAAGGGAGATCGACAAACGGCTGCTCGAAGACTGGCAAATTCGCTACTTGTCGTGTACTCCTAAAATCGTCAAGGTTTCGTCAACCTTCCGGACACGATGTAGACATACATGACAATCGAGCCGTGCCGCCGCTGTGGTCGAACTCCGCTCTACTTGGGACTGGCCCGAAAATGAAGCATGAGCCCTGGTCATCGAGGTGGTGAGGTTAATTGCCTCGTGCCGCCTCGATGGGGCGAAGCGGACGGTGTAGCCGAGGGCGTTGGCTTGCCGGGTGGGCAGTGTCCGAAGCGAGCGGATCGGGGCGCAGCCGCAAGCGGGGGCACCGACCTCGGCTGCGACTACTACGCCAAGTACGACCCGGAACGCGCCATGCGCCGCGGCGGGGTGCCTCGACGAACTCGGGTGGAGCCCGAAGGCGCTCGCTCGCAAGCTCAACAGGGTGTTCGGAGCGGGGACGGTGGCCGAGTCGGCGCCGTATCACTGGCGGGACGCCAGCTCCCTGCCGCGCTCGCCGTTACCGATGCCGGCCGCCTATGTGCTCTCCCAGGAGGTGGGTAGAAGATGTCTCGGTGGCCGAACTGTGGCAGGGCCGTGTGGGCGACTCGTCACCGCTCGTCCCTGCGGACACGGATCTCGCGCGGCCCTGGACCGTGCAGGGCATGGAGGCGATCGTGGAGGACTGGGTGATGGGAGGGCTCGTCGACCGACGCCGGTTCCTCGCGATCTCGGGTGCGGGACTCCTCGCGATCGTCGCCCAGTACCTCGACGGCACCGCGGGACGCGGCCAGTACACGCCTCGGATGACGTCTCCGCTGGGCGCCGATCCGCTCGTGGACCAGGTGGAGCAACACCTGCCCATGCTGCAACTGCTCGACGACGAGCACGGAGGGGCACGTCATCTCCCGTATGTGGGAGCGCAGTTCCGGGCAGTCGGGTTGCTGATCCGCGAAGGCGGCTACTTTCCCGCGGTTGCGAGCCGTCTGATCCGCGCGCTCGCGGAGATCGGGCAGCTGGCCGGTTGGATGGCCTTCGACGCGGCCGATCACGGACTGGCGCAGCGCTATTTCGTCACGGCGCTACGGGCAGCACATCAGGTCAACGACCTCGCCCTTTGCGCTCACATCCTCGGCGACCTCTCCTTCCAGGCGGCGAGCCGAGGACACCCCGCGGACGCCGTGGCTCTTGGTGAGGCCGCTCGCCGCGCAAGCGACGCCGCCCCGCCGGTCGTACGGGCGTCTGTCCTGTCCCGGCTTGCCTACGCGTACGCCGCCGCCGGCCGTGACAACGACTTCGCCCACACCCGTGGCGCCGCCCGCGAACTGATCGCAAGCCGTGACGGCCGCCAAGAAGAGCCCCGCTGGATGTACTTCATCACGGACAATCACCTGGACTGCCAGGCTGGTTACGGACTGATCCAAATGGGTCGTGCCCAACAGAAGGCCGACAGTAGGAAGAAGAGCCGTCGCTTCCTCGCCGAGGGGACCGAGATGCTCAGATCCGGGGCGTACGAGGTCCCACGCGGTGACCCGAGCCAGCGCAGGGCCATGTTCGAGGGAGCCTGGCTGGCTCTGGGGCACAGCGCCCACGGAGACCTGGAGGCGGCCTGCGAGATCGGCCAGATTGCCGCCGAGCGCCTCGATGCCGTTCACTCGCCTCGCAGCGCCGCACTGCTCCATCAGCTTGCCGCAGACCTCCGTCGCCGACAGCGCAACCCTCACGTGCGCAGCTTCCTGCCGGCCCTGGAAGACGCCCTCGCCCAACACGCCCGGTTGACACCACCCGGCGGCTAGGGTCAAAGCCATGACCGCAGGGGAGCGCGTTGTCGTTGTCGGGGCTGGGGTGGCAGGGCTCACCACCGCCGTCGTTCTCGCCGAGGCCGGGGTGTCGATGCACGTGATCGCCGAGCAGGTGCCTGGTGTCACGTCGCTGGCGGCCGGGGCGATGTGGGGTCCGTACCTGGTCGAGCCGAAGGACAAGGTCGAACAGTGGGGACAACGGTCCCTGGAGATCTTCCGGGAGCTGGCCGAGGACGCGACGACAGGCGTCCGGCTGACCAGTGGTATCGAGGCGTCCCGCACAGCCGAGGCCGTGCCGGACTGGGCCACGACCCTGCCGGGCTTCCGGCCGTGCGAGCCTGCCGAACTCCCCGCCGGGTTCACGGCGGGCTACCGGTTCACCGTGCCGCTGATCGACATGCCCACCTACCTCGACTACCTCATGCGCCGGCTGCACGATGCCGGGGGAACGGTTGAGCGGCGACGGCTGGCCTCGCTCGCGGATGCCGGTCCGGCCTCGGTGATTGTCAACTGCGCGGGTCTCGGTTCACGCGACTTGGTCCCGGACGCTGACATCCGGCCGATCCGCGGTCAGCACGTCGTCGTCACCAACCCGGGGCTGACCGAGTTCTTCTCCGAGGACACCGGCCTCTCGTCGGATCTGTTGTGCTTCTACCCCCACGGCGACACCGTCGTCCTGGGCGGCACAGCGATCGACGGCGAGGGCGACCTTGCCCGCGACGACAAGGCGGCGGCCGGCATCCTCGCCCGCTGCGCTGAGGTCGAACCCCGTCTGGCCCAGGCCCGCGTGCTGGAGCACCGGATCGGCGCTCGACCGACCCGTGCCACGGTCCGTGTGGAGGAGGACCTGTGGGAGGACGGCACCCTGGTCGTCCACAACTACGGGCACGGTGGCGCCGGCGTCACGCTGTCGTGGGGATGCGTCGAGGAAACTCGGGACCTGCTTTCAGCCCAATGATCTGAGACTCCTGAGGGTGTGGTTGCGGGCCGCGAGCACGCCGCACCACCCAATGGAAGGTGGGGCACTACGTTCTGTCCCAGCAATGGGGTGGTACACAGGCACCATCGGCAGGTCCAACTGCGCAAGGGGCCCCGGTCGGTTGTGAAGCCAGGTGCGCATCGCCCGCCCAGGGATGCGCAATCACCACGTACCCGTTGACATGCCGGGTGCGCAGAGGCGTGGTGGGCCCTTTGGCTGGGGCGACCATGAGCCCGACCACGGCAGGTTGGAGCGCGGCTGGGCAGGCTCCGGTTCGCCCGGGTGCGCAGACTGCGCAACCGTCCACGAGTACTGCGCAACTGCTGCGCGCTCAGTGCGCAGTTCCTTGCGCAAGGCTGCGGTCGGGGTTGTGGTTGGGTCCACGGTCGGGGTTGTGGTGGGGGCCTGTGGTCGGAGACTCTGCGCAGCCGTCGCGCGGAGGCGGTGGGCGCTGTGCATCGGCTGCGCGGGCCGGTCTATACGTTTTGGGCGTGGCTCCAGACCACTGTGCGGTCGGGGTCCCGTATGGGGCGCCACATTGGGTCGGACGGGCCGTTGCTGCGCAGGTCGGCGAGGGATGCGGCCACCACGGGGACAGCGTGCAGGAAGCCGGCCACTGCCGGGTCGACGGCGGCCGCGTGCAGGGCGCGGATGCGGGTGGTGATGCCGGCGGGGCCGGTGCCGTCAAGGACGAACAAGAGGCGGGGGAAGAGCGGGTAGCGCCTTCGCCATTCCTCCTGCACCGGTTCCTGCCCGATGGTCGGCCGGTGGCGACCCGGGGCGGCGGGCACGTAGTGGTAGAGGCGGGCGTAGGCGGTGAGCTTTGCGGCCAGGCGTTCCGGGCCCATGGTGGCCCGGTCGACCTCGACGAACGCCCGCAGCATCGACCCCTCGCCGTCCGCGGGTCCGCGCCGGTAGTACATCAGCGCGTCGGGGATGACGGCCTCACCACCCCCGATGGGGTGGTAGACCTCGGGCAGCCAGTCCAGCGGCCGGCACAACTCGCCGCGGCGGCGCGCGTCTTCGAGGAAGAGGAGCGCGGTCTCGGTCACCGTCAGAGTGTGTCCGGTCCGCAGTCGCGCGGCAGTGGGATCGGACACCGTCTTCGGTGGTCGCCGCCCGCGCAACTCCGGCCAATCCGAGGCGATCTGCACGCCGTAGGAGGTGGGAAACCACACGCGCAGCCGTCCGGCCTGGGGCAGGGTGATGCGGTCGATGAGTCCCTCATGACGCATTTTGGCCAGCCGCCGCCGGGTCTGCTCGATGCGCACCTCGGGGGCGATCACCCGGTGCATCTGTTCGGTGGTGGCCATCCGGTACTGCGTCAGTACCGCCAGCGCCAGCCGGTCGCCACTGCCCGCGTCCACGTCGGTCATCGTCGGCCCGCCTCTCTCTTACGGGCGGCGCCGTCCCGCCCGGCGCCGCGTATACCGGCTACAGCAGCAGGCGACCCCGACCGAATCACCGGCCACGAAGGCCCGACCACGGTCACGGGGCGACAACACCGCCCCCGACCGTGCCGGCATCCCCGCTGATATCTCCTCCGACAACGGACCGTGCCCTGCCGCACGCTGGACGGCGTAGGCGCAGGTCACCATGCCTTGTCGGCCGTGGTCGGGAGCCCGACATCCCCCTATGCGCCTCTCGCAGCCGACCCCGAAACAGAAAGAGAAGGGTTGGGACGGGCTGGCTGGGCCAGCGATCGGCGCGGCGGGGGATCGGGCGGCCTGGAGTAGTTGTTGCGCGTCGGCCGGGGCCTCCGCGCTTAGCGCCGGGCAGGCCGGCACAGAGGGGGGATTGGCGGGCGGGGCGCAGCGAGACGAGGTCACACGCCATCGTCACGACGCCACGCGGGAGTGTAAATCTAACGGCCCTGTCTCACTTTCGGTGGTGACGTAGCGTGCTGTTATCCAAGGAGGATGCGGTGGCGGAGCAGGGTGAAGCCTGCTCGTCCGTGCAT
>NZ_JBFAWG010000123.1:0-14419 GCF_040680215.1 Streptomyces sp. NPDC052107 | reverse complement strand
CAACCTGAGCCTCGCTCTCTGGCCATCCCCTCGATCGCACCCGGCACTCGGGGCACTACGCGCTGCCCCGCAGTTCCGGATTCACATCTCAGCGAGGACGTTGTTGATCGGGTTCGGACAGTCGCTGCGGCCGGTTGCCTTGACGGCTGCGTATGCGCGGGCGATGTCGGGGTGGATTTCCGGCACGGGGTTCGCCATGGCGAAGATGAATGCTCCCTCCGCCATGCCGGCGACCGCCGCTTCGGGGACCGTGCCGCCGGAGACGCCGACGATGACGTCGGCGCCCGCCAGGGCCTCCTGCAAGGTGCCGGTGAGTCCGGCCCGGTTGGTGTGGAGGGCGATGTCGCGCTTGCCGGCGGAAAGGTCGCTGGGCTCACGGTGCACGACGTCCAGACGATCGGTCACCGCGACGTCCCCGATGCCCGCCTCCACAAGGATCATGGCGATCGCGATGCCGGCCGCCCCGGCGCCGGAGACGACCACGCGCAGATCGGCGAGCCGGCGGCCGGTCAGCCGGGCGGCCTTACGAAGGGCTGCCAGGGTGACGACGGCTGTGCCGTGCTGATCGTCGTGAAAGACCGGGTTGTCGAGACGGTCCTGGAGCTTGCGTTCGATCTCGAAGCACCGGGGTGCGGAGATGTCCTCGAGATCGATGCCACCGAAGGACGGCGCGAGTTGGGCGACCGTCTCCACTGTCTCGTCCACATCCGTGGTCGCCAACACGATAGGCACGGCGTCCACCGCGCTGAACCGCTTGAACAGGACCGCCGTGCCCTCCATGACGGGCAGTGCTGCCTTGGGCCCTATGTCGCCCAGGCCGAGCACCGCGGTGCCGTCCGAAACCACCGCGACGGTGTGCGGGGCCCAGGTGTAGTCGTGTGCGAGCCCGGGCTGTTGGGCGATGGCTGAACGCACCTCGGCGACGCCGGGCGTGTAGGCGGGGAAGAGGTCCTCGCTCCCCCGCAGCGGCACCGTTGCGGCGATTTCCATCTTGCCGCCGCGATGGAGCGCGAAGACCGGTTCCCTTGCACGGTCAGCGGTTGCCGGACGCTCTGCTGATGCAGGGCTCTGTGTGTCCATCAATGATCCCTTTGCCGGCGCGCCAAGTCGGCTCGCCGATGCGGCTGGTGGTACGGAGATCGGCGTCGGTGCGGCGTGATGCCGTCGCATCGACGGAGAGGGCTTTGTGCAGACCGAAAGAGGCGCGTGGTCCTGAGCCCCGGGAGGGCCGGGGCCGGGTGGCCGGTGACGGCCACGAGTTTGGGCCGTCAGCGGCCCTGGAAGTCGACTCCGGGGCGGGGAAGCCCGGCCTTGAACGCCTTGACCGCAGAGTCCAGACCAGCCGTGACGTCGTCGGTTTCGAAGAGTGGCATGGCGATGTCGAACATGGCCTCGTCCGCCGCCGAGACCCCGCCGATGGCCCAGGCGCGCAGCAGGGCCTTGTGTGCGGCATAGGCACGGGTGGGGCCCTTGGCCACCTTGCGGGCGAAAGCCGTTGCCTCGGTCAGCAGTGCGTCGTCGGGGACCACCCGGTTGACCACGCCGGCGCCGGCCATGACCCTGGCGGGCACCTGCTCGGAGGTGAGTGCCCATTCCGCGGCGCGTGCCCGGCCGGCCCGTTCGGCCACCCGGTAGATCCCGCCGAGCAGCGTGACGATGCCCAGCGTCTGCTCGGGGTGGCCGAAGCGGGCCGTCTCGGCGGCGAAGATCACGTCGGCACGGAGCGCGAGTTCGAGTCCGCCGCCGAAACACAGCCCGTGGACGGCGGCGACCACCGGGAGCGGCAACCTTTCGAGCTGGTTGAAGACCTGCATGTAGCGTTCGAAGAGGGAGCGCAGTTCCCGTACGTCCGTCTCCGGCCAGTCGACGATGTCGCCGCCGAAGCTGAAGTCCGGGCCCTCGGCTCGTACGAGGACGGCGCGGGCGCTGCTGTGGCCGATCGCGTCGAGGGCCTCGGCGAGTTCGGTGGCCATCCGAGGATCGATGCGGTTCTGCGGCGGGTTCGTCAGAACCAGCGTGGCGAGACCCTCATCAAGGGAGTACGTCAGATGGGGCATGGCTGTTCCTTCATCTTGGACCGGTCATACCGGCGGTTTGGGCCGGTCATGCCGGCGGTGTGGCCCCGGCTCCGTCGGCCTGCGGGGCGAGGTGCTGACGGAACCAGGCGAGGGCCGCGGCGCTGGCCTGGTCGAACTGAGTGGTGTACGGGTCGAAGTGGCCACCCGCGATCAGCTGCAAGCGCTTGGGCTCCAGCGCACGCTCGTAGGCCGCGAGCGCCAGGTCGGTGACGGTCACGGTGTCGTTCAGGGCGACCAGCATGAGCAGCGGGGTGGGGGAGACCCGGGTGACCCAGGTCCCGGGCTCGTACATGCGGGCCGCACGGGTCGAACGGACCGTGACCTCGTTCTCCCACACGCCGTCGGGCTTGGGCTGCAGGTAGAAGTCGATGGCGTCCTTCGACCGGTAGGACGCGGGTACGCCGGGGTCGCTGCCGACAATGGCCTGGGTGCGAGGAGCCGCACCCCGGAACCGGGCCCGCTCGTCCTCGGAGAACGACTCCTCGAGGGCCGCCACGGCATCCGGTGCGATGCGGCGCAGCCCCTGTTCGTAGCCGCTGATGGTCGGCACCTGGGAGACCACGGCGCGTAGCCGGCGGTCGGTCGCGCCCAGCACGATGGCGTGACCTCCTGCGTAGCTGGTGCCCCATAGTCCGATCCGGTCGGTGTCGACCTCGGGCCGGCTCTCCAGATAGGAGATGGCCCGCCGCCAGTCGGCGATCTGCTGCCAGGGGTCGACGTCCTGCCGGGGGAGCCCGTCGCTGGCACCGAAGGTGCGGTGGTCGTGCAGCAGGACGACGAACCCGTCCTCGGCGAACGCTCGCGCGAAGGGTTCGAGGCCGTGGTCCCTGACTCCCGCGTAGCCGTGGGCCATGGTGATCGCCGGATGCGGGCCCGGCCCCTCCGGCAGGAAGAGCCATCCGCGCAGCGTCACTCCGCCGTCGGCCTCGAATGCGACATCCTCGCGTTCAACCATCATCAACCTCCTCGATGGAACCGGGACTCAGCCCTGGTGGAAATGTTCGGCGTCGACCACGCCACGCAGCCGTTCGCGCAACTCGGCGGAGAACCGCTTCACGGCGTCGAGAGGTCGGTGATGGATGGCGGCACGCGCGATCCGTCCCTCCCCGTCCTTGGTCAGGATCGTCACGCCTTCGAGGCGCATGCCTCCGAACGCCGTGGCTCCCCACTCCAGGTAGGTGCGGCGCCCGTTGACGACCTCCTCGGTGAAGGCGAGCGACTCGTAGATGGCGCTCGCCGCACCCATCACCCGCTCGACCTGGTCGCGGCCTTCGACGGGGCGGGTGAGCACGCTGGCCTCCAGCACCACGTCGGCGGCGAAAGCCTCGCCGAACGCGCCCGGCGACTTCGCCGCGAAGGCGTTCGTCCAAGCCTGCGCAGGCACGGTCCCCGACGGGGTCGTGCGGCCGGAGAACGGCACACCGGCAAGGAAGTCGTCGATGTGGCCGGCAACCCTGGCCGGCTGCTCAATGTGCACCCAGTGCCCGGCCCCGCTGACCGGCACCGAGCGCACCGAGCCGAACCGCGGCAGGACGTGCTCACCCACCAGTTCCTCGGTGACGAATCCGTCGTCGCCGCCGCGCACCACGAGTGTGGGTCCCTCGAAGCGGCTGGGGCGCCCGCCCGCGGGGTGGCCCGTGTTCCAGCAGTCGGCGAAGTCACGCACGGCCTCCGGACGCATGCGTGCCCCCCCGACCACCAGACGGTCGAGTTCGGCCGCCGGCCAGGCGGGCGACAGCTGCATCCTCACCGCGCGCTGCGCCGCGGGATCGCCTCCCAGGGAACGGAACCGCTCGATCACTTCATCGGGCAGCTGCGTGCCTGCCAGCGGTACTGGGTTCACCAGCACCAGGCCCGCGGCCCTCTCGGGCCGTTCGGCGGCGACGAGTTCGGCGACCGCCGCTCCCAAGCTCTGCCCGACCACCACGAAGCGCTTGCCGACGGCGTCGACCACAGAGCCCACCTCGGCCGCGAACCGCTCGTAAGCGAATGGTCCGCTCGCCTCCGTTCGATCGCCGCAGCCGGCCAGGTCGAGTGTGACCCGTTCGACTCCGGACGTGGTGAGCGAGGAGATCATGTCGTCCCAGACGTACTGGTCATCCAGGAAGCCGTGCACGAACACCGCGGCGAGTTCGCCCTCGCCCTGGCGTCGGAACCGCACGTCGCTGTGCCCGATCCGTTCCGTCTTCATCCTCGTTCTCACTTTCCGGGAGCCGACGTCGAGCCCGAAGGGGACCATTCCTCGGTGTCGATCGGGGACCAGTCGGTCGGCTTCGCGTCCAGACGCTGCATCCGGCGTCCGTGCCGGGATTCGAGCAGTTTCTCGTCAAGGGGTGTGGTGAAGACGTTGTCGACCAGGGTGTATTCGGCGGCGAGTCGGCCGACTGCCGGCAGCGCGGCGGTGTCGATGCGTCCGCGATCCAGGTACAGGTCGTCCCTGACGTGGAACCGCACCACCTTGCCCCACACGACGTGATCGACCCCTTCGTCGCCGACTGGAATGATGCGGTCGACGACGCACTCGAAGGAGATCGGCGCCTCCTTGACCCGGGGCGGGCGCACTACCACCGACGGCTCCTTCTGCAGTCCGAGCACGTCGAACTCGTCCACACCGGGCTCGAACTCGAATGCCGAACTGTGCATGGCGTCGGCCTGCGGCAGCGTCGCCATGTTGGTGACGAACTCGCCGGTGTCACGGATGTTGATGTACGTGTCCTTCAGCGTCTGCCCGTCCGCCAGTGGCTGCAGCGTGAGCGAGACCATGGGCGGCTTCCGCCCCACTGCGGTGAAGAAGGAGACGGGCGCCAGGTTGGCGACGCCCTCCGTGGAGACCGTGCTGACCCAGGCCACGGCACGCGGAATGATGCTGCCGATCAGCAGTTTGTACGCGTGTGTGGAATCGAGTTCCGCGGCGTCGATGATCATTTGGAGACCTCCGTAGATTGCGTCCGGCTCTTGGAGCCAGCTGCCGCGACAGGTGCCGCAGATGCGACCTGCGAGGCAGCGCCGGGCGGAAGGAGCGGCTGCCCCCGTCAGCCCTCGCCGACCCTTCCTCGAAATAAGCATACGTGCTTCACCTATGTCCAACGGGGGCAAGAGTCGGAGGCATTCCCGGATGAAGGAGGCGGAATGGAGGAAATGTGCGGAAAAGGGGGTGGAGTGCCGCTTGTGACAGATGATGCGACTGCCTGATGTGCCACGGGAGACCGGTCTGCAGGACGGCGGCCAGGCGCGGATCGAGGGCGCCGGGGCGCCTTGCCGGGTGTCAGGACAGCACGCGAACGGGCGTCCCTGCTCCCCATGCGGCGATGTCCTCGAGGGCGTCCCGATAGAAGACCTCGTAGAGATCCCGGCTCACATAGCCGATGTGTGGTGTCACCACGACGTTGTCGAGTGAACGCAAAGGGTGATCGATCGGCAGGGGTTCGCGATCGAAGACGTCCAGCGCAGCTGAACCGATCTTCTTCTCGGCCAATGCCCCGAGCAGCGCCGCCTCGTCCACCACAGGTCCGCGCGATGTGTTCACCAAAATCGCCGTCGACTTCATGAGACTCAGTTCACGCGCACCGACGAGACCTCGGGTGCGCTCGCTGAGCACCACGTGAATGCTGAGTACGTCGGAGCGAGTGAACAGTTCGTCGCGCGAGACATACGCCGTCCCTTTCGCCTGCGCGTCCGCCGGCGTGAGGTTCTGGCTCCAGGCGATGGTCTCCATTCCGAAGGCGCGCCCGAGCTCCGCCACGGCAGTGCCCAGTCGCCCGAGGCCCAGCACCCCCAGCGTGGCCCCTCTCAGGCTCACCCCCAACCCCTCTTGCCAGCGACCTCGGCGCACGGCGTCCACCTGCTGCGGGATCAAGCGTGCCGCGGAAAGAATGAGGCCCCAGGTGAGTTCGACCGTCGGGTGCGAGAAATAGCCTGTGCCGCAGACGGTGATGCCCAAACGGTGCGCGGCGTCCAGATCGATTGCGGCGTTGACCGGTCCGGTGGTGACGAGCAACTTCAGGCGGGGCAACTTGTTCAGGGTCCGGGACGGAAAGGGGGTCCGCTCGCGCATGGCCACCACCACCTCGTACTCGACGAGCGCCGCCACGGCGGCACCCTCGTTTTCGAAGGCGTCGGTGAAGACGTGCACCTCGGCGTCGAGTGAATCCCAGTCGGCCAGGCTCAGCGCAACGTTCTGATAGTCGTCCAGAATCGCGATTCTCATTGCGGATTCCTCCCGCTCTTGCCAGTCGCGCCGACATGCCGGTGGGTGGGGTGGGACCTTCCTGGTGGCGCAGTTGCTCCGGCGGGGGTCGTGACGGCGTGACGGCCAGACGTTTCGATGTATTCCATGTTCGTACTCATCCCGGAGCGAGGGGGCGCTCACCTCTGCTGGGCTGCTCGGCGATCAGGGCTGGCCGCCCAGCGGCGCCGAAGGCTGGACGGTCAAGGACGGCGTCTTCGCACGCCGGGCCGCTCCTTTCGCCGGTGGTGGCGGCCGTCCAGGGCAGGGTGGAACACCCGGATTCCGCGGCGTGAGGTGACGCGGGTTACCGGCGGCATCTCCATCGCGGCGAGGACGAGCTGAATTTGGCTCCGACGGCTGTGTCAGGTCAGAACGCGCGGGCAGTGGGGCTTTCGTCGAGAAGTCGGACGGCGTCCGGCAGATGCCGCCGGGTTCGGTCGAGGACGGCGGGATCGTCCGGGAGGTCCGTGTTCTTGTGGCCGGCCACGACGTTGCGCGGCTCGACAGGACCCTCGGCGGGCACGGGCCGGGTCAGAAGCGGGCCGTCGGGGATCAGGCCGGGGAAGCGCCGGACCGCTCCCCCCAGTCACCGACCTGCTCGGTCTGTTCGCGGGTGAAGGGCGGATCGACCAGGACGGCGTCTTCGTCCCCGAAGGTCAGCGTCGATGGCATACGACATATGTGTATCCAAGTTGACTCTGTCGATGGCTCGACGTACTTTCGGCTGGAGAAGTACGACAGGCCAGGCAGCCTGCGCAGGTATCGGCCCGGCTGATTGCAGCTCGCACGGGGCTGCCTCTGAGTCCCAAGGAAGCGATCATGCCCGGAGCGCAGCTGAGCTGGAGTGTCCACGTAGCGCCGTCGATCCCCACCGAGATCGCGGACCTGCCGCCCGACCTCCCCCGACGCATGTGGTCGCCCATCACGGCCACACTGATCACGGGCGAGCGTGATGCGGTTCTCGTCGACGCGCTGATGACGGCCGAGCAGGCCGACCGGCTGGCCGGCTGGGTGGCGGCGAGCGGCAAGAACCTCACCACCGTCTTCGTGACCCACGGGCACGGCGACCACTGGTTCGGGCTGGGTGCCCTTCTCGAACGCTTCCCCGGCGCGCGCGCAGTGGCGACGCCGGCGGTGGTGGAGCAGATGAAGAAGCAGATGGCGCCGGAGTTTGTCGCGTCGTTCTGGAACAAGCGCTTCCCAGGGCAGATCCCGGAGCGGCTCGTCGCGGCGGAGCCGCTGGCCGGCGATCGGCTGGAGCTGGAGGGTCACGACCTGGTCGTCGTGGGACTGGGTCACACGGACACCGATGACACCACGTGTCTGCACGTGCCGTCGATCGGCTTGGTCGTGGCCGGAGACGCCGTCTACAACGATGTGCACCTCTACCTCGCCGAATCGCCTGCCGAGGGCCGCCGAGCCTGGCTTGACGCGCTGGACACCATCGCCGCACTGCAGCCCGAGGCGGTGGTCGCGGGACACAAGAACCCCGAGCGGCCTGACGACCCGAGGGCGATCGCCGAGACCCGGCGCTACATCCGCGACTTCGAGGCAGTGGCAGGGCGCACCGCGACCACCCTCGACCTCTACCGCGGCATGCTGGAACTGCATCCCGGCCGGGTCAACCAGGGAGCCTTGTGGGGCTCGGCCAGGTCCGCCAAGGGCTGAGCGGTCGGCCCTGGCCGTTCATGGACTGGGGCGAAGCGGATGCTGTCGTCGTCGGCAGAGGCGCATACGACCTCCAGACGCTTCTGTCCGTGGGCCCACCTGAGCTCTGGGCCTGCACTGGCGAACCGGCCACAGCCTGCACCGATCTCCAGGAAGCTGACACCGGCATGCGGAGAGTTACAATTTCAAATGTAATAAGCAAATATGCTATGGGGATGTTGTCCTAGCTGTCGTCACGGAAAGAGATCCGAGAATGTCCTGGACTGCGACAGCCCGATACGGCCTGGAGTCCGCCCCGGGCGGGCTGGCCTTCGTGCAGGACCTGCTCAACACACGGTCCGCCGGCAAGCCGCGCGAGCCCGACCTTCTGCAGTCCGTCGAGGGCGCCCGTGCTTGGCTCGACCAGGCACTGACGAGCTGGAGTGGCGCGACCAACCGGCCCGCACCCAGCATCGAGCTCGCAGTCGAGGACGTACAGGGCCTCTGCGACTTCCGTCATGACCTGGCCCAGATCCTGCGGGATCAGGCCGCCGACTCGGCTCGGGAGCCGGGCCCGGCGGCTTCGCTGATGACCTTGCCCACCGCCCTGCGGATCGACGAGCACGGCCACATCCAGGCCGAGCCCCGCGGTACGGGATGGCGACAGGTGGCGTCACTCGCCCTCATCGAGGCCTACCAAGCGCAGTCCACCGACACGCTGCGCCGCCTGAAGTCCTGCCGAAACGCGCGCTGCATGGCTGCCTTTTACGACCGGTCCCGCAACAACAGCGGCGTCTGGCACGACGTTCGCGTCTGCGGCAATGCCGCCAACCTGCGCAACTATCGGGCGCGCAAGCGGGCCGGCGCCGACCAGGTCTGACAGCCATCTCTCCGGCGCGGTCCTCGCACGTGTGCCTCCAGGATGCTCGGTCGCCACGACCGGCGTCCGGAGCCGTTTGCGCAGCTCGGCGGCGCCGTGCGCTGCGAACGATGTCGACAAGTGGCAGGTTGCGCACTACGCACGCGCCGGTCACCAGTCTGCCGACCGACGAGCCGGCATCTGCGCGGTCACCGCGTCCGACAGCTCGTCCGGTACGGCGACGACGACCTCGGCGGCCGCCACGATCCACTGGACCACGCACCCCGGCTGAGGGAAGGCCGTGACGCGACGGCCGGCCTCGACACCCGGCGCCACAGGAGTGTTCGGGCCGATCGCCTCCACCACACCGGTGTCCTCGACCGCGGCTGGAACCGGCGTTGCGGCCCTTCCCGGGTAGGCCTCGACGGCCTGGAGCTCACCAGGGCGCGTGCAGCGGGAATACGGTGGTGCGGAAGAAAAAGACCCTCACCCGCCGACGTCCTGGAGCAGCATGTGCCTCGCGCTGAGTGCGCGGTCCAGCTGCGTCAGCCGCCCGCCCTCACGCAGACCGCCGAGAACCAGGGCGGCGAATCCGAATTCGGCCGGCCAGTCGGCCACGACTGCCTTCGCGTCGGCGTCGTCACCCGCGTAGAAGTCCACTTGCCGGCCCTCGGCATGCCGGGTGTCCGCGGCGATGAACGGAGCGAACAGGGTGTTGGTCAGGCGCCTTTTCTGCGTCTAGAAGAAGCCCAGCCTCTTCGGTGAGTACGACACCAGCAAGTTCTTCGTCTGCTCGCGGTACACGAGCTTGATACCCGCTGACCTGCAGATATGAACGCAGATCGGGGCAGCCCGTAGTGCCTTGGCCCGCGGCTGGCTCGGATCGCACGCGTACCAACATGCCGCCCGAGCAGACCGGATGACGTTTCGGCACCCGCAGCGCCAAGGTAGCCGTAGCTATGGAGGCTGGCTACAGTGCCCTGTTCGTGAGCTGGAACGCCGGCCCTCAGCTGAGCCGGCGGGCCATCGGCGTGCTTCGACACCGTCGCCTGGACGACCCGGCGGTGCGGCACCAGGGCGCAGTCTTGGCCGCGACGGCCGTCAGCCCTCGGCCCGCTTCAGCGCCAGCTGCAGGACGGCCAGCAGCGCGTCGCGTACAGAGCCGCGCCTGCGGGCGTCGAAGGTGATCAGCGGGACCTGGTCGGCGATGTCAAGGGCCCAGCGGACCTCGTCCAGGCTGTGCTGGATCTGGCCGTGGAAGGCGTTGATCGCGACGACGAATGGTATCTGCTTGTGCTCGAAGTAGTCGACCGCGGCGTAGCAGTCGTCCAGCCGCCGGGTGTCGACGATGACGAGCCCGCCGAGGGCTCCCTCGACGAGGTCGTCCCACATGAAGCCGAACCGTTCCTGCCCGGGCGTACCGAACAGGTAGAGCTTCAGGGACGAGTCGATGGTGATGCAGCCGAAGTCCATGGCGACCGTGGTGGTCGTCTTGCGCGGCGTGTGGCTGAGGTCGTCCACGCCCGCCGCGACCTCCGTGATGGACGCCTCGGTGGTAAGCGGGGCGATCTCGGAGATGGAGGCGACGGTCGTGGTCTTGCCCACCCCGAAGCCGCCCGCGATGACCAGTTTGACCGGCAGTGGGGGCCGGGCGGCGGTTTTCTCGGCGCGGCCGCGGGCCGCGGTCTCGGTCGGTGTCACGGAATTGTCTCCCGGGAGTCGGTAATGGCCCGCAGACCATCGATAACCCTGCGCAGTACGGAGAGGTCGTGGGCAGCATCGGCTTTGGGCACGTAGACCGACAAGTGCCCGGCGGACTCCAGATCCTCGGCGAGGACCCGGACGACGTTCAGATGCAGCCGCAGCTGCGCCGCGACCTCCGCGAGCGACTGCGGCAGCCGGCACAGCTCGACGATGTCCCGTTGTTCGAAGGCCAGCCGTTCCAGTCCCGCGATGCCCGCCACGGTCGATACGACCTGGGTCTCCAGGGGCATCGGCGTGGCGGCCGTGGTGCCCGCCACCCGGCCCGCGGTGACCAGGAACGGCCGCACGGAGGGGGCACGTCGGAGCGGGTCGGCGGCCCGCCCGGTGTCGGCGTCCCCGTCGGCTTGCATGTCGCCGGCCGTCATGGTCGCTCCTTCCCCTCGCCCCGAGGTTCCCCCCTGGACCGGTCACCCGGCGTGTGACGAACCGACGTTGTTCTTCAGTTCGAGTACGAGCTGCGGGCTCAGCGCTGCACCGGCCCGGTTGGCGAAGAGCGTCATCTCGTACGCGATGTTGCCCAGCTTTGCCTCCTTGGACGTGACCACGCCGAGCACGGCGCCGCTGCCGATCGCGGAGACCAGGACGTGCCCCTCCTCCAGATCGATGATCACCTTGTTGAGGCCACCGAGACCGTAGTTGCCCGCAACGCCGGCCGCCAGGCTGGTGATGCCGGAGACGATGGCAGCGAGTCGCTCGGAGTCGGAGGTGTCGCGTAGTTGTGAGACCGCGATCAGCAGTCCGTCGGAGGACACGGCGATAACGTCGACCACGCCTGCGGTCTCGGTGGCGAAACGGTTGAGCAGCCAGGTGAAGTCGGCTGCGGCGGCCCGCAGGTCGCTGGGCGCGGTCTGCTGGGAGGTTTCATCTGTCGGCGTTGTCACTGCTCCGCTCCTTCCGGGAACGCTGCTTGGTGCTGGGTGTTATTGGGGGCCGTGCCGTCGGAGGTGTCGCGGTGCGCGCGCTCCACGGCGGCTTCGAAGTCGTCGAGTTCCGAGCGGACCGCGTCCGCGTCGGCGATACGGGGCGCCTCGCGTACCGCGTGCCCCCCGGTCTCGCCAAGTGTTGCCCGAAGCGTGGCACCACGCACTCGGCGGTTCAGCGGACGTGGCCCGCCAGCCTCCAGTTCACCGGCGGGGTGCTGGACGGCGGGTTCGGCGGGCAAGGGTTCGGTGGCACCGCCGGCGCGGACCCCCGAGGGATGCTGATTCTGCGGCACGCGCTGCGGCAGCGGGGCGGCTTCGGGACGTCGGTGGTCCTCGGCCGGCGGCAGCGCGGCGCGACGTTGGAGGAGGCCGGGCGCGGGGTGCGCGGGGGCCGAAGGACGGGGCTCCGCCGACGACGGGACGGACAACGCGGACTTGCCGCCGGCGGTGGCGTCGTTGGCTTCGTGCGCCCGGCCGGAGTCCTCCGCGAGCGGGCTCATCTGGAGCAGCAGCGCAGAAGGAAGCGCCACGCGGCTAGTGACGCCGCCGCCCGGTGTGGGGCTCAGCGTGACGCGGACACCCCAGCGGCGAGCCAGGTTGCCGACGACGAACAGGCCGAGCACCTTGGTGGGCACCAGATCGAGGCGTTCGCGGCGGATCAACCGGGCGTTCTCCTCGGCGAGCCGTTCCTCGCTCATCCCCAGCCCGTGGTCGCTGATCTCGATCAGGGCGCCCTCGGGCCGGGTGCGCACCCACACCTCGACGGGGCTGCCGGACGGGGAGAACGCCACCGCGTTCTCCAAGAGCTCGGCGATCAACAATGTCAGGTCGGCGACGATGTCGGGACCCACCGTGACATCCCTGTCGCCGGACAGGGAGACGCGTTGGAAGCCCTCGATCTGCCCGAGTGCGGCCCGTACGACGTCGGTGAGCGCGGTGGGGCCGAAGTCCAGGCCGGTCTCGCGGACGCCGGCCAACAGCATCAGGCTGTCCGCGTTGCGCTGCAGACGCACCGCGAGGTGGTCGATGCGGTAGAGGCGGTCGAGCAGGTCGGGATTGGTCTCGCCGCGCTCGACGGCATCGATCAATAGAAGTTGGCGCATCGTCAGATTACTTACACGGCGGCCGACGTTGCCGAACATCTCGGCCACGTTGCGGCGGCTGAGCACCTGGCGTTCCAGCAGCGCGGCGGCGGCGGTCTGGACCCGGTTGAAGGCGTCCGCCAGGTCGCCGATCTCGTCGCGCGCAGTGACCGGCATCTTGCGCAGCCGGGGCGGGCTCGCGTCGTCGGCGTCGTCGTCGGCCACCCTGGCGAGTTCCTCGCCGGCCACATCAGCCACCTGGGTGGCGGCGGCGGTGAGGGCCTGCACGGGCCGGATCACCGAGCGGCGGATGACCACCGAGAAGGCCAGCCAGAGGGCGAACCCCAGGAGCGCGCTGCCGAGCAGCCACGCAGCTCGCGACCACGCCCTGCTGGACGTCTGGTCGACGTGGTCGGCGATCTGGCCGATCAGCGAGCCGGTGATGCGCAGCCGGTTTGCCCCCTGTGCCTGGTAGTCCGGGTACGCCCGCAGGGCCTTGGCGAATGTCTTCCGGAGCTCGTCCTGTCCCTGGGCCTTGAGGGCGCTGGGGTCGGTCTGCATCGCCGCGTATTGCTGCAGAATGCTGTTCCACGTGGGGGTCTGCTGGACTCTGGCGAGTTCTGTGCTCTGCGCTTCGGTGGAGAACCGACCGAAGCGAGCGGTCTGGTAGCCGTAGAGCTGCGTGTCGCCGACCGCGGCGTTGTACTCGATCAGCGCGTCGCCGTCGCCGGTCTGGGCGGAGAACACCGCGGTCTCGAAGTCCTTGTAGGAGGCTGTGGCGTGCAACAACGAGTCCAGTTGGATGGCGGTGATGGTGTCGCTCATGGCGTGGACGAGGCCGAGGCCGTCGATCAGGCCATTGACCGGGGAGAGGTACCCCTGGTCGATGCCGGCGAGGGGCAGGTAGCCCCGCTCGACGGTGGTCCGGAGGCTGCCCAGGCCGCCGATTTGCTTGAGGGCGTGCGCCTCGTTGGCCGACAGGCGGGCGCCGAAGGTCTGGCGGACCTTGTCGACCTGGGCGTCCACCGCGGCCTGGGTCTTTCGGTAGGCGGCGGCCGAGGGGTGCTCGCCGGGGGTGGCGGCCTCATACCGGAGCGACAGCAGCAGCGCCTGCTGGTGCTCGCTCTGCAGTCGGTCCACGAGTTCGGTGACCGGTCGGCTGTCGCGGACGAGTTGTGCGTCCGCGGCGGCGCCCTGTGCCTGCCCCACCAGCCCGCTGATCGCGTAGGCGATCAGCAGGCCGATTACCACCAGCGGCACGCCGACCAGCACGCTGACCTTGCGCCGGAACGGCCATCGGTCGGCGAAACTCCCTTCGCCGCGCCGGTCTCGCGGCGCCGGGTCCGGCCGCGCGGGCCCGCTCACCTCGTGCACTGACACCAAGCCCTCCTGTGCGTCTTCGCCTCGGCATCGCAAACGCCCCGGCGGCCGAACGGACCAACCGGAATCTGGGAACCGGTCTTTCGGGACGGCGCGCGAGGCCCTTGACCAGGCGCGTGATACCCGTTTCGAACCGGATACGGAACGAAGGGGACCAAGACGGACCGACCGCATCGTCTCGATCACCAAGTCAACTGCCGGGAGATTACCGCTTCTTGCTGAAACATCAACTACTGCGTCATCCCATATCTCCGGCAAGAATCACGGCCGACACCGGCGAGGGGCGACCACCCGGCATCGATGCCAATCGGTGACCAACGCGCTCTTGATCCGGTCGGAACTCGCTCGGGCCGGTCTCGAATTGAGGCCGCGTACGCCGTCGCCCCCGGCCAGCCCGTGACACCCCATTCGCTGGCCACGACGACGATGCGTCCCCCTCCGCTCCTGCGCATCCCGGG
>NZ_JBFAWG010000122.1:0-14826 GCF_040680215.1 Streptomyces sp. NPDC052107 | reverse complement strand
CGCAGTGATGACCGCCCACTGGCAGCCACGCGGCCCCGCCACCACACCAAAGAACACCACGTGAACCGGCCGCAGGGGTTGCCGATTTCATCCGTGGTCCGCAGGTGGATCCAGTGCTCGGCCGGGAAGTTGTAGAACGCCAGCAGCTGGTCCTGGTCGTCGGTGATCTTCTTGACAACCTTGGGGAACTTCGCGCCGTAGAGCTTGGCGAAGGTTTTGATCGCCGCCTCGGCGTGGTCGCGGTCCTCGGCGTTGTAGACGTCCTGGATGGCCTTCTTCGCGCCGGGCTGTGCGGACTTCGGCAGGGAGTCGAGGGCATTGGCCGTTTTGTGAACCCAGCACCGCTGCTCGCGTGTTTCGGGGAACACCTCGGCCAGCGCCTTCCAGAAGCCCAGGGCGCCGTCGCCGACCGCCAGGACCGGGGCGCGCATGCCCCGGCGGGCGCAGTCGCACATCAGGTCGGCCCACGATTCGGCGGACTCGCGGTAGCCGTCCTTGAGTGCGACCAGTTCCTTGGAGCCGTCGGCGCGGACCCCGAGGTTCCGCAGGGACACTGTGCTGATCGTGGACGGCCCCTTGGTCCCCACCCGTGACCACACCGTCACCGAGCAGTCCAAGAACTATCGGTACTCCACGAATCACCAGGTCGTCATTGACCCAGACACTCGGCTCGTCGTCGCTGTCGGCCGGCCACTGCCCGGCAACCGCAACGACTGCAAGGCGTGGGAGCTGTCCGGTGCCAAGGCCGCCGTCGGCAAGGCCGTGGTGATCGCGGACGGCGGCTACCAGGGCACGGGCCTGGTCAGCTCGAAGCCTCACCCAGCCCAAGCACGTGCGCACGGTGTCCGCCTTCCTCGACGGCCGAGTCGGCATCGTCGCGCGTCTGGCCAGGCAACTCCTGGCCCGCTGCCGAGAGCCCACCACGATCCCAGCGGTCTCTCCGAGGATCTTCGCCGTCGCGGCATGGAGAATTCCCACTGCCTGACCGGCACCGACGGGTATCCGAGCGCCCCGTTGTCGGGGCTTCCCGGCTGTCGCAGGATCCATCGCAGATATGAGCGCAAGCCGGAAATTTGCCCGGCTTGCGCTGGCATTGACGCCGGCCTCATCTGCTACCGCGGACTCTCCAAATGAAGCGACTCGGCAGGGCGTGTCGGATGGACGATGGTCTTGCCGGCGACGAGATGATCCGCGGCGACGAACTGCGCATGCGTGCCTCTCGCCTGCGGCTACCCCGCCAGGGGCGGTGTGCTGCGTGGTGGTTTCCGGGTCTTCGTGGCCTTCTCGTAGGCATAGGCGAGCGAGAGGAGCAGCGGCTCGTCGAATTCACGCCCGAGCAGTTCCGCGCCGACCGGCACGCCGATCGGAGCTGCCGGTGTGGGGGTGGAAAACCCGCCGGGGAAGCAGACGGCCGGGAACCCCGTGCCGTTCGACAGGGTGCCGTTGCGCTCCGGCTGCGGTATGCCGACCGGGGAGACGAGCACCTTCTGCAGCGGGTACAGGATCGCCTCAATGTCGAGCTCGGCCATCTTGGCCGACACCGCCAGCCGAAGCTTCTCGCGGTTGACGAAGTGGTCCTCGTAGACCGCGTTGTTCAGGCCGTCGACGATGGCGATCTCCGTCTCGAGCGCCGCCTGTGCCTCGGGCGTCGCCGTCTTGGAGGCGACCAGTTGGTCGAAGGTGTGCACCGGGGCGTCCGGGCCGAGTGACGCGAAGTACGCGTCCATGGCCGTGCGCGCCTCCCATGTGGAGGTGACCACGATGGACTGGAGGGTGTCGTACTCCGGCAGGCTGAAGCGGATGATGGTGGCGCCCTGCGCCTGCATGGTGGAGATGACGTCCTCCATCACGCGGTTGACCTCCTGGTGGCGTGTCTCGGTGCCGAACAGGTTGGTCATCACGCCGATGCGGGCGCCATGCAGCGCGTCGCGTCGCAATCGATCCGTATAGCTGCGCGGAGGGCGGCCGACGCCGTATCCCGTGACGGGGTCGGCGGGGTCGAAGCCCGCCATGACGTCGAGCAGCCGAGCCGCGTCCTCCACGGTGCGGGTGATGGGGCCGAGTTCGTCCTGGGTGATGCTGGCCGGTATGACGCCGCTACGGCTGATCAGGCCTCTGGTGCAGCGCACTCCGACGAGGCTGTTGGCCGAGGCGGGGGAGCGGACCGACTGGCCGGTGTCGCTGCCCGTGCCCAGGACGGCGAAGTTCGCCGCGATCGCCGCACCGGTGCCGCCGCTGGAGCCGCCCGGGGTCCGGGTGAGATCGTAGGGGTTCAGGACCTGCCCGCCCAGCGAACTGAGCGAGTTGCCGCCCCGGGCGAATTCCTGCAGGTTGGCCTTGGCGAGGATGAGTGCCCCCGCCTTGCGCATCTTGGCGACCGTGAACGCGTCGGTGGGCGGCACGGAGGTACGCATCGCTGTGTTGCCGCCGGTGGTCGGCATGTCGAAGGTGTCGTAATTGTCCTTGAGGATCACTGGTATGCCGTGCAGCGTGCCGGTGAGGCCGGAACGCCGGTACTGGCGGTCGAGTTCGTCGGCGACCTCGAGCGCACGCGGATTGACGGTGATGATCGCCTTCAGGGCAGGCCCTCGCTGGTCGTAGGCGGCGATCCGGTCGAGGTACTGCTGCACCAGCTCCCGGCAGGTCAGCCGGCCGTCGCGGTAGGCGTCGTGGATGTCGGCGACGGTCGCCTCGATCAGTTCGAAGCCGCGGGCGCGAGACCGCGGCCGGGACGTACCGGCCGCTGCCCTCGGGGAGGCCGCCCCCTGGGCGAAGGCCGGGTCCGCGGTTTCGCCGACGATGCCCAGCGCGCCGATCGCGCCCACGGCACCGATGAAGCCGCGTCTGTTCAGATTGCCGTGCTGGCTGACGTTGCTGTGCTCGCTCACGCGTCCACTGGTCCTCTCTCGTACCGCCGTTGGGCGGCAGCTAGGTGTTTGCTCGCGTTGCGTCCGCCGCGGAGAGTGCCGCGGACGTGATGGGCACGGGACGACCGTCATCGGTTCGGCGGTGTCTCATGTCACCGGAGATTGCGGGCGACTGCGTCCGGCCGGCATCCGAGGAGTGCAGTCGGCACCCTTATGCGTGGCGCCGGTTGGTGAAGTGCGCCTTCTCGATGGCGCCGTGTACGCCGACGGTGCGGTCCACGACCTGGGACACCTCGAAATCGGCGGCCGCCGACAGATACGCGTACGCCACGGCCCGGTCCATGCCGAGGTCGTGCTCCAGGAAGTCCAGTGCGTTGACCACGGCCCGCCGCATCGCGATGTTCAGGTCGTTGATCTGGCCGTTCTGGCTGCCGTCGGGATCCGACAGGCCCACGGCCACCCATGCGTCCGGAGTCTCGGCGAAGGGGTAGTGGAACGCGACGGACGGGGCTTCACCGGAGTCCTGCTTGCACACGGTCAGGCGGAAGGTCGTGCGCAGGGAACCCTCCATGGCGGTGAGCGCCACCTCGCCGTTGCCCATGGCCATGTGTGGGTCGCCGGTGTAGAACAGCGCGCCTTCGGCGAACACCGGGAGGTAGAGGGTCGCGCCCTGCTGGAGCCGGTTGATGTCGATGTTGCCCCCGCCGAGGCTCGGCGGTATCGAGTTGAGCGCCGGTGCCGTGAGGGCGTCCGCGGAGGCGAAGGCGACGCCCATCATGCCCATGTGAGGCTTGAGCGGGAATGCGACCTCACCTGAAGTGCCGAGCGGTACCACTCCGTTGAGGACCCCGGCGCCACCGCGGCGGACCGGCGTGAAGACCGAGACGTTGCCGTAGTGGACGGGGTCTGCGGTGGACCTGCCGTCTGTCGACACCGGGGGCATGACCTCGGCGAGGGTGATCCCCGCAGGGGCCGAGCCGACCGCCTGGCGGGCGAGGGCGCCCTTGCCGTGGCGGCTCGATACGACGCCATAGGGCACACGCGGCAGGAGCGAGAGGATCTCGATCTTCAGTACGTCACCGGGCTGCGCCTCCTCGACGTGGATCGGGCCGGTGACCACGTGCGGGCCGTCGACATCGAAGTTGCGGGTGGTGCGGGTGTAGTCGCGGGCGATGGCGATGGCGTCGTCGAGCACCTGATCGGCAGGCACACCGTGGCCTTTGAAGTAGGCGGCGGGGTCACGTCCCTGATCTTCCAGGAGGCCCTCGTGGGAGACCGTGTCGACGGTCACCGTCTCCCCGGAACGCATCCGCAGCACCGGCCGGCTGTCGAGCGAGGGGACGTACCCCCAACGGACCTGCTCCGGAAGGGAGGACAGGTAGTGCTTGCCGTGGACCGGTCCCTTACCTGGCTGGAGGATCTCCGTCGGGTACGCGGTAATGGGCGCCTTCGTGGACGAAGCCGCCTGCGCCGGATCGTTCGACAACAGTGTCGCCGCCGCTCCCGCCGTAGTCACGGCGGTGGCGGCGCGCAGGAAACCACGCCGCCCGAGGCCGGAGATGAGCAGCTCCCGGGCGTCACCCGAGTCCATGGCAGAGGTGTTCATGGATACTCCTGTGTTCATGTCGTTGGATCGGGGCTGTGGGCGGGTCGGCTCACGGCATGGCCGGGGCCCACGTGAACAGCGCGGTATTGGGGAACCGTGCAAACAGAAGAGGCATGCGGAAGGGCTTGCAGAGGGGATCACGCCGCCCTTGTGACGGGGGTGTCGCGGTGGTGAGGAAGGTCAGCCCTGAGTAGGCCGACGGTCAGGCCTGGCCGTCGGAGGGTGCGCTGTCGTCGCGCGTGCGCCGGATCAGCTGGTCGACGTCCGCGAGGTGAAGAATCATCGCTTCGGCTGCCGCCGCCGGGTCACGGGCCTCGATCGCGTCCCGGATCGCCCGGTGGCCGGCCAGCGACGCCCGTCGGCCCTCCCGGGTGCTGTGGGAGTCTTTGCGTACCGGCGTGGTCCATGAACTGACCATCGTGGTGAGCGCGGTGAGCAGCGGATTGTGGCTCGCCCGGGCCAAGGCGAGATGGAACTGGACGTCCAGCTCCAGCGATTTGACCGCCAGCAGGTTCTCGTCCGTGACGTGCAGGATGTCGTCCATCTGCAGCAGGTCGGCGCTGGTGGCCCGCAGTGCCGCGAATTCGGCGATCTTCGGTTCGATGACCGTCCGCAGCTCGGCCACATTGGCCAGTTCCCGGTCGGCCTCGGCCAACTCGGTCAGATTTGCATAGAGATCGCTGACCTGGGCGGGCGGAGCCAGCACCACGGTGCCCCGCCCCGGCCGCCGCTCGATGAGGTGCTTGGCCTCCAGCTGATGCAGGGCCTCGCGGAGCGAGGTCCGCGAGACTGACAGCGACTCGGCCAGTTCGCGCTCGGACGGCAGTTTGTCACCCGGTCCGAGTTCGCCCAGCGCGATCAGCTGTTCCAGATGGGCGACCAGCGCGTCGCTGACGCTGTGGGCACGGGTGCGCAGCGGCGGAACTTTCGCCACTCCCATACCCGTTACCTCCTCACCGAACGTGCAGTCAGCGTACCGTGTCCGATCACCTCGGGCCGGGGCTTCAACCCACGGCTGAGCCCGGCATCGGCAGTCTTCCACGATCACGTCCACGCGCCGAAGTCGCTCTTGCGGATCAGGCAGTGGACGCCCTTGACATCGTCCACCACCTGGCTCACCACGAAATCCGCGGCGGCACTCAGATAGGCGTACCCGATGTCCGTCGGCACCTCGTACAGATCGGCGAGGACCCGGAGCGCCTCGCGGACGGATTCGCGGAACGCCTCGTTGAGGTCGCGATGCAGGCCGAGCGCGATCCAGTGCTGCGAGGTCTCACCGAAGGGCCGGCGCAGCAACCCCACGAGAGCGCGGCTCTCGGCCGACGGCAGCACCTCGACCCGCAAGGTTGCGCGCAGCGGTGCCTCAAGCGCGGTAAGGGCCACCTCGCCGTGCCCCTGGGCATAGTGCGGATCCCCGACGAACAGCCCGGCGCCGTCCACCTGCACGGGCAGATACAGGCTGGTTCCGGTCACGAGGTCCTTGACGTCCAGGTTCCCGCCGAACGGGCCGGGCGGTACGGAGTGGAGCGGGGCGGTACCACGGGGAGTCACCCCGATGAGCCCCAGGAAAGGCGCGAGGGGGAAGCGCAGCTCCCGGCCACCGGGCACCGGCAGGGTGCCGGTCAGATCCGCCGAGGCCCGGCAGAACGTGGAGACGGAGCCGGCCTTCTCCGGGTCGCCAGGATCGGGCACGAAGCCGGGGTGCGGCAGGCATGGCAGCTCTCCGGCCAGGGCCCCGTAGCCGTGTCTGCTGGAGATGACTCCGTACGGTGCGCGCGGGACGAGCTCCAGGAAGTCGACCCGCAGCACGTCGCCGGGCCTGGTCCCGTTGACCGCGATGGGTCCGGTGGTGACATGCGGCCCGTCGCCGACGGCGTCACGGACGGGGTGCCCGGTAGCGATGTCGACGGCGTCACGCAGCACGTCGGCAGGGTCGACCCCGAACTGCCCGAAGAAGGTCACGGGGTCCCTGCCCTGGTCTTCCAGGATGCCCTCGTGCGAGACGGTGTCGACGGTGATCGTCTCCCCGGAGCCCATTTCGGTGACCGGTGCGGTGCCTTCGGCGGGGAGCCAGCCCCAGGTGACGGTCTCGCTGGTCGACGCCAGGTAGTGCCGGCCCGGGATGGGCCCCTCGTGGGGCTGAAGGAGGGGGAGAGTCATGAATGCTTCCTCTCTGGGATTCCGGCGATGAGGTCGATCTCGATGGCTGCCCTCACGGCGAGACCGGAGACCCCGACGCAGGTGCGGCTCGGTAGAGGGCCGTCGAACCAGGTTTCGTACGTTGCGTTGAAGACGTCGAAGTCGTCGAAGTCGGTGAGATAGACCCGGACCATCAGGACGTCGTCGAGCGTGAGGCCGAACTGGCGTAGTACGGCCTCCAGATTGCGGCGCACCTGCTCTGCCTGGGCGACCACATCGCCCTCCACCAATCGCCCGGTCGCCGGGTCGGTGGGCATCTGGCCGGTGACGAAGACCAGCGATCCGAAGCGGGTCGCGTGGGCGAAGGGGCCGACCTGCGGCGGCACCCCGTCCGCGGGCGAGAAGACGAAGGTCGCCTTCCCCACCGAGTCGTCGGCCGGGACTGTCATGCGACGCCTCCTACGCTCTGCGCTCCCATGACCCGCAGGAACCGGGCGGTGGCCGGGTGCCTGGGGCGAGTGAGAAGCTCCTCGGCGGGCCCCTCTTCGGTCACGGAGCCGTTGCTGATGAACACCACCCGGTCGGCGACCTCTTGGGCGAAGCGCAACTGGTGCGTGGCGATGAGCATGGTCAGCCCGTCCTCGCGGGCGAGCCCGCGGATCACCTCGAGTACTTCGTGGACGAGTTCCGGGTCGAGGGCCGACGTCGGCTCATCGAGCAGCAGCACCCGGGGATTGGGCGCCAGCGCCCGGGCGATGGCCACACGCTGCTGCTGCCCGCCCGACAGGTGCCGCGGCAGCGCGTCCGCCCGGTGGGCGAGACCGACCCGTTCCAGCAGCTCGCCCGCCCTGTGTTCCGCCTCCGCGGACGGCATCCGGTGGACCCACCGCAGGGGTCCCGCCACGTTTTCCAGGGCGGTGAGGTGGCTGAAGAGGTTGAAGTGCTGGAAGACCATGCCGACGCCGACCTCGGCGCGGGCGTCTGCGATCTTCGCGGGGGAGAGCGGCTTGCCGCCGTCCTGGTAGCCGAGACGGTGGCCGTTGATCAGGACGGCACCCGCGTCCACGTCCTCCAGGTGGTTGATGGTGCGCAGCAGGGTGCTCTTGCCGGAGCCGCTGGGGCCGAGCAGGGCGACGACCTCGCCGGTCCGTACGGTCATGTCCAGCCCGTCGAGTACGACCTGCTCCCCGTAGCTCTTGTGCAGATTGCGAACCTCGACGGCGGCCCGGGCACCGTCGAGTGCGGCCACGCGGGCTTCCCGCTCCCACGGCTCGGGCGGGGCCGGAGGCGCCCACGGTTCGTCGTCGGCGACGGTGTCCTTCGCCGCTGCCGCCACCGCTACGGGTGCGGCGAGGGGCCGGCGGAGCGGCAGCAGCCGGTCTGCCCACGACCGGGAGGCGGGGCGGTCCAGATCGAGCGCGCGCTCGGCCGCCAGCTGTACGGCGCTGATGGCTCCGGTGAGGACGAGATACATCACGCCGGACGCGAAGAATACGGAGAAGAAGTCGAAGGTGGACGAGGCGAGTTGGGTGCTGCGCAGGGTCAGTTCCTGGACGGCGACGAAGGATGCGAGCGAGGAGTTCTTGAGCGTCGTCACGGCTTCGTTGCCAAGGGCCGGGACCATGAGGCGCACCGCCTGTGGAGCGATGACGCGCCTCATGATCACGCGCGGTGTCATACCGAGCGCCTGGCCGGCGGTGACCTGGCCCTTGTCGACCCCGAGTACGCCGGACCGGAAGACCTCCGCGATGAAGGTGGCCTCGTTGGCCGCGAGCGCGAGCCCGGCCGCCGTCAGGGGGCTGAGCGTCAGCCCGGCGTGCGGCAAGGCGTCGTAGGCGAAGACCAGTTGGAGGATCAGCGGGGTGCCGCGGAAGACGATCGTGTATCCGCGCGCCGCCGTGGACAGCGCCCGGTGCCGGGACAGCTGCATACTCGCCAGGGCGAAGCCCAGCACCAGACCGCCGAGCAGTCCCAGCCCCGTCAGCTGCAGGGTGATGAGGATGCCCTGCAGCAGATACGGCAGTTCCAGGTAGTGGAGGAACTGGGACATCAGCCCGTCACCAGCCGCGGTGCCTCCAGAGTGCCCGTCTCGAGCGACCACTTCTTCAGCAGTTTCGTCTGAGTGCCGTCCTTCTGGATCTCCACGAGGGCGGCCTGAACGGCATTACGGAACTGGGTTTTGCCCTTCGGCACGGCGATGCCGATGGAGTAGGGCAGCGTCACGGCGGTCGCCTTGCCCAGCGTCTTCGGGTTCGCCTTGACCGCCTGGGTCACCGTGTTGACGTCGTTGATGTAGGTGTCCGCGCGGCCGGCGAGGATCGCCTGGATGCACTGGGCGTTGTTGTCGTACAGCTGCACCTGCGGGGCGGGACGGCCGGCGGCCTTGCATGCGCCGCCCAGGTTCTGGACGAGGGGCACCTCGACGAATCCGGTGTTGAGCGCGGCGGTGGATCCGCACAGGGAGGTGTTGATGCCCGTGAGCTTCTTCGGGTTGCCCTTCCGCACCAGCACCCCGTCGTAGACCTTCGAATAGGTGACGAAGTCCGCCGCCCTGGCGCGCTCTTTGGTGGCGTAGATGTCGGAGATGACGAGGTCGGCCTGGCCGCTCTGCAGTGTCGGCAGCAGCGCCGGGAAGGCCACCGGCTTGTAGGTGAGTTTGAAGCCCAGACACTCGCCCAGAGCGGTGCCGAGATCGATGTCGAACCCGACGTATCTGCTCGGATCCGCGGGGTCGAGCGCCTCGTAACCGGGTGTGTGCGGATTGATCGCGTTGGTGAACGTCTTGCCTCTGAGATCTGGATGGCTGGTCTGCAGCTTCTTGCAGGCGGGCGAAACCGCGGCTGTGGGGGCCGTGGCGTTCGCTGTCGACCCGGCGCCGCAGGCCGACATGAAGGCGACGGAGGCGGCGGACGCCGCTGCTATCGGCAGACGGTGGCGCATGGGTGTATTCCTCTCGGTCACGGACGCAGGGCGAAGTGAGATGGTCAGATGGTCCGACCAAGTGCGTGTCACCCTACGAACGCCCCCACAAGCGCGTCAGTAGTCGAACGTAAACGTCATGGCGTACTTACCGGGATGCAACAAACCCCGGCCGGCCCGGAGTCCCGGACACTGAGGGGAAACCGGACCGCCGCCCGCGTCGGAGTTCAGGAGATGACGGAGCGTAGGACTTCAAAACGGCTTCACCGTCGTGAGCTGGGAATTTGTCGAGGGGTCAGCCCCGCGGGTGTCGATTATTCATCCGCCCAGTTCAGGCTGCATGTTGGTACTCGCGAAGGGTTCCGCCGAGCCGATCTCGTCGGCGGATCTCCAGGCGTCTGATCTGTCCTGGCTCGGTGATCGGTTCGGACAGCAGGCGGAGCGGGGCCGCCTGATTCGGGGCTCGGTGCGGCCGGTGCTCGTTGTAGTACAACTCGAACTCGCGCAGGGCTTGGAGCAGATGGCGCTGGTCCCCTATGAGGGTGCGGTCCAGCAGTTCGTGCCGGCAGCTCTGTATCCAGCGCTCCATGATGGAGTTCATCTGTGGCATCTTGATGCGGCCGGTGACGATCTCCAGCCCGGCATCGGTCAGCACAGCGTCGAAGCCTGCCGTGAACTTGGAGTCTCGGTCACGTATCAAGAACCTGGCCTTGCTGCCTGCGTCCTCCAAGTCCATGACGAGGTTGCGTCCGAGCCGCGCCATCCAGTCCGCGGTCGCCGTCGTCGTCCTGGGCGTGTCCGACATCGTCGTCTGCGGGCATTCTGTGGCGCGATGACCGCCCTGGCCGACGACCACGACCTCGCCGCCCTGCCGGCCGTCGCCCACTGGCTGCGACACGCGGACGCCTCCCTGGCCCGTGCGGCGCGCGCGGCCGGGGCCGGGGAGGACAAGGTAAGCGTTCTGGTACGGAGCAACGTGATCGCCCAGGTGGCGAACCTGGCGGCGCACCCCTGCGTCGGCCGGGCGCTGGCTGCGAAGACCCTCACGCTGCGCGGCTGGGTCTACGACATCCCCACCGGCGCGGTCGACCGACTCGACCCCGTCACGGGCTCATCCGCTGCTCTCGCAGTCTGAGCCGCCCTGCCCCTCTTATCCAGACCGCCGTCCGGCGGTCTGGTCCCCCGACCGTTCGAGTCCGTTGTGCCCGCCGTGGTGCGGGCCAGCACGTAGGAAAGGAACACCCCCATGGTGCACGCCCAGTTCGACCCCGCCGCTCGCCAGGCTCTGGCCGCCGAAGTTGTCGAGGCCAAGACACGCAAGGACCTGTCCTAGCAGCAGATCGCCGACGTCACCGGCCTGTCGGTCGCATTCACCACCGCCGCCCTGCTGGGTCAGCATCCCCTGCCGGAGGCCGCCGCGAGGGCGGTCGCCGAGCTGCTGGACCTGGACGAGGAGGCGGCCGTACTGCTGCAGACCATCCCGGTCCGCGGCTCCATCCCCGGCGGCGTCCCGACCGACCCGACGATCTACCGCTTCTACGAGATCGTCCAGGTCTACGGCACCACGCTCAAGGCCCTGATCCACGAGCAGTTCGGCGACGGCATCATCAGCGCGATCAACTTCAGGCTCGACGTGAAGAAGGTCGCCGACCCCGAGGGCGGCGAGCGCGCGGTGATCACCCTGGACGGCAAGTACCTGCCCAGCAAGCCCTTCTGATCCAGCCGTTCGCCGTGCCGGCGGCCGTTGCCAATGAGGCTCCCGGCCCGGCACGCCGGTCCGCTTCGAGCGATCAGGGCCACCACTACGGGGCCCCCGCCGCTTCCCGCGCCCCCCAGCACGACATGGGGTCGCAGTGAGGGGGCGGGGGCCCTGGGCCCACTCCGGCCACGGGGTCAGTCAGGACGACGGCGGAACGTCGAGCGTGGGCAGACCAGGGCGGTGTCCGCGTGCCGTCTGCGTCTTCCGCGCCCGAATCAGGGCACGGGGCGAACAGACCGTGGCGCCGCACTCAGGACCTGGCGGCTGCCGCACAGCATCACCGGCCCCGTTCAAGCTGTCCTCGCGCTGCGCCCCACCACTCCGAACCGAGCTGCAAAGGGCCGGGATGCCCCTACGAAGACCGGGGCTGTGAGTGAAGGCGACCGCGTGCTCAGACAGCGGCGACGACGCCTGCGTGAGCGGTCCGCAGCAGGATGCGGGCGGCGTCCTTGGCGTGACGGGCGGGCTCGGGAGACCCGGAGATGGCCGCTGTGGTCATCGCGCCCTCGGCAAGGAGAACGAGCTGGTCGGTCAGCCACGTGGGCGCGTCCGCGGCGGCTACGAGATCGGCAAGATAGCGCCGGAAGGCGTCCTTGTGGGCTTTCGCGATGTCGGCCACGGCCTGGGAGGTCGCTCCCAGTTCCCCGAAGGAGTTGATGAATCCGCAGCCGCGGTAGTCCGGCTCGCTGAACCAGTGGAACAGCCAGTCGAAGACTGCCAGGATCCGCTGCGTGGGTGAGTCGTGGGTATCCACGTACTGAGCCAGATCGTGGAGCCACCTCGCGTCCCGCCGCCTCAGGTACGCCTCGACCAGGGAATTCTTGGAAGGGAAGATCTGGTACAGGCGCTTGAGGGGCACGCCGGAGGCGGTGCGGATCGCGTCCATTCCCACCGACTGTATGCCTTGGCCGTAGAAGAGTTCCTCGGCGGCGTCGAGGATCCGCTGCTCAGTCGTTTCGAGTTCCACTTCGATCACCTTATTCTCGAAAACGATCGTTCTCTCGCGGTATAGCGCGCCAGGTCGCAAGGTGCATTCCCGGGCGCGGGCCGGACCGTCGCCGTACGCGCCCTGCCCGGAGCGGGGCCGGGCAGTTGCTCTCTGCCCTCCGCACTCTCAACCGAGCACAGGGTCCGCCCGGGACGACCCGGCCGGTGCGGTGGCGATGCGCAGACCGGCGCGGTCCCGTCGGCGATCCCGTTCCTCGAGCGTCTCGGTCCAGTCCGCCAGGAACTCGACGATGCCCACGCCGCGGCCGTGCTCATCACCGGCACCGGCGCAGCGAGGGTGGGGCGAGGGCGCCGAGGCGCCGGAGTCCGCAACCTCGATACGCACGGCCCGGCCTTCGAACGTGAGTCTCACGATCATGTCGGCTCGTCCGTGCTGGGCCGCGTTCCCCGCAAGCTCGCCGACGATCAGCAGCACGGAGTCCTGATCCTCTGGGACGACGTCCCATCGGGCCAACAGAGACGCGGCGAAGTGGCGGGCTGTGTATACCCAGCGCTCCTCGGCGGGAAGAGCGATCATGCCGTGCCGGTGCATGCCTGTCCGAACATGGGCCGGCGCAGTGGTCACGGGGGCTATCCGGGGCTGTTCGCCGGACACGCACAGCGCCGTCGGCTGGGGTTGTGTTGCGGTTTGCGAGAGGGTCATGGGAACGCCCATCTGAACTTTCCGAGGCCGCATCCAGAGGCTCATGTTCTGCGGCTTCTTGGCCCACGGCCCTGGGCTGGGTCGACGTCAGGGCCGAGGCGGCGGTCAAGCGGCACTCGCGGTGGCTGAACCGGCAATCCGTCCGGTCAACGGCGGCAGTGTCGTGAGACTCCAGCGAGAACGATGGTTCTATTGGTTGAGATCACCCTATAGAACGATGGTTCTCGGTGCAAGAGGGGTGAGGGAATTGCCGAAATCTGGAGCAACGCCCCACGCTCACCGCAGGTGAGAGGGTCTTCAAGGCCCGCGAGGGAGTCTTGCTCCCCTCACCGGTGGTGGGCAAGTGGATGGGGCGCGAGCCGCCACCCCATCGCTTCGGGGGTGAATGGGTACCGACCTCCGGCCGGGCCCGGCTTGCGGTCGATCACCTCCGGCCGGGCCGGTTGCGGTGCGCCCGGGGGCGCGCCAGAACGGCTGCCGGGCAGGCGCTTACGTCAAAGCAGTCAACGGCCGGGAATCGCCTTCGGGGGTCCGCGCATTCAGCCGGGAGCCGATCGAACTGATGGCGGCGTAGCCGAACTGCCCTCCAGGTACGCGGCGGTCTCTGTCGCAGGTGCGGCCTCACGCGCGAACGACCCCGCCGCGGGTGCGGCATTGGGGCCCATCCACGGCGCGGGGCCGGGCGGTCAGAGGCCGAGGTCGCTCAGGCCGGGGTGGTCGTCGGGGCGGCGCCCGAGGGGCCAGTGGAACTTGCGTTCCGACTCCTTGATGGGGAGGTCGTTGATGCAGGCGTAGCGCCGTCGCATCAGGCCGTTGTCGTCGAACTCCCAGTTCTCGTTGCCGTAGGAACGGAACCAGTTGCGTGAGTCGTCGTGGCATTCGTAGGCGAAGCGCACGGCGATACGGTTGCCGTCGAAGGCCCACAGTTCCTTGATGAGCCGGTACTCCAGCTCCCGGTTCCACTTGCGGGTGAGGAAGGCGATGATCTCGTCACGGCCGGTGGCGAACTCCGCGCGGTTCCTCCAGCGCGAGTCCACGGTGTATGCGAGGGCGACCTTCTCCGGGTCGCGGGTGTTCCAGCCGTCTTCCGCCAGGCGGACCTTCTCGATGGCGGTCTCCCGGGTGAACGGCGGGAACGGGGGGCGTGCTTCGTCAGTCATGTCGCTTCCTTGGGTCTGTGCGGTATCGCCGCCGGCGGGGAGTGGGTTCCGTTGGCGTGGGTGGACCGTCGTGAGAACGAGCGTTCTCACCGTCGAGCACCAACCGTACGAGAACGATTGTTCTCACGCAAGGCCGACACGACCACGATCGGACCTGGCGGCCCTGCCGCTGTCAGGCCATCGCGCGGGGACGCCTCAGTCGGGGCACTGTCATATCGGCTGACAGGGTGGGACGATCTTCAGGTTGATCACGGTGGAGGGGGATCGACCGTGGAGGACACGTCGCTGTCGTGCAGGGGTCACCGGTAGCCGGTCGAGGTGATCTCTCACTGCGTGTGGCTGTACTTCCGCTTCCCTCTGTCGTTCCGCGACGTGGAGGAGCTGGTACTCCAGCGCGGCGTGATCGTCTCGTATGAGACGGTGCGGCGGCGGTGGTGTTTGAAGTTCGGGCAGGCCTACGCCGACGGACTGCGCCGCCGCCGGCCCCGGCCCGGCGGCACATGGCATTTGGACGAGGTCTTCATCAAGGTCAGCGGAGAGCTGAAGTGCCTGGGGCGGGCTGTCGACCAGGACGGCAACACACTCGGCATCCTCGTGCAGAACCGCCGGGACAAGGCCGCGGCAAGGCGTTTCTTCCGCAGGCTGATGAAGAAGACCCGGGCGGTGCCGCGAGTGATCGTCACCGACGAGCTCCGCTCCTACGGCGCCGCCCACCGCGAGGTCAT
>NZ_JBFAWG010000121.1:0-14858 GCF_040680215.1 Streptomyces sp. NPDC052107 | reverse complement strand
CCCTTGCCGCGGCCCGCGCGAACGGGATGGTCGGTGTCGACATCAACGCCGACCACCTCGCCGCCTGGCGCCTCGACCAGCACGGCAACCCGGTCGGCCAACCGCTCCACTTCGGCTACGACCTGTCAGGCAGTGCCGGCCATCGTGACGCCCAGGTCCGCCACGCCCTGATCCGCCTGCTGCACTTCGCCCAACGCCACCGTCTCTCGATCGCCATCGAGGACCTCGACTTCAGCGCGGAGAAGACGCGGGAGAAGCACGGGCGGCGCAAGAGCTTCCGCCAGCTGATCTCCGGCATGCCCACCTCCAAGCTACGGACACGGCTGGTGTCGATGGCCGCCGAACTCGGCATCCCCCTCGTCGCCGTCGACCCCGCCTACACCTCCCGGTGGGGCGCCCAGCACTGGCAGAAACCGCTCACCAGCACGACCAGGAAACCCAGCCGGCACGATGCCGCGAGCATCGCGATCGGCAGGCGTGCCCTCGGGCACCCGATCCGGCGACGGACGGCACCGCCCCACGACGACCGGAGTGATCGTCGCGGGCATCGGACCGTCCAGGCCCGACCGGACACCCGAGGGCGTGAGGAAACCCGCCCCCGTATCCCCGGACCACGGACACGATCCGTGTCACCGGACACGGAGCGAAAGCGGGCGACCAGGACATCCAAAACCGTTCGGGATGCCCGCAGTGACCAGGTATGGGTCCAAGACTCACTACTGCTCACTGATTAGGAACGGTTGATTGCATAGATGGGGCGCCGGGTGGCTCGGAGGCAGGCCACGAGCAGGCCGCGGGAGGTTTCGATCGCGACCGGGGTCGGGGTGCCGGCAGCGTCGCCGTGCTCGCCGAGCAGGTCGAACAGCTGCTGGAGACCGGTGGCATCGTCGGTGATTCGGGCCCTGGCTAACAGGGCCCCGTCTTGTTCGACCAGGGCGACATCGTGGTGGTCGCTGGCCCAGTCGATCCCGCAGAACACTTTCATCGCGTCGTGTACGTCCTCTCGGGTCGAGGTCTGTTTCTGCTGGTCACAGCCATGGAGGGGTACGCGTCTCCCTAATGGAAGGGCTCGATGGCCCAGCATCCGATTAGCCGTTCGTGACCCCAGCAGCCCACGGAGCCCTCGGTCTGCTCAGGAGCTCTGGACTCCAGGCTCGATGAGAGGTGATCTCCGTAGGCGGCTCGGTCCACAAAAGACAACGATCCGGTCGTCAGATCAGATGCGGTGGGTGGCGCCGGACGGAGCCGGGGCCGGCTCTTTTCAAAGGGGTCGAGCCCCAGGGGGACCTTGCGGCTTCCCGGCACCGACCGGCGTCACCCACCGCAGCGGGAATGATGCGGGGCCCGCAGTCTCTTTCAGGGCCTCGACGGGCCAGGGTGGGCCTGGCGGTGCCCCACATCACTGCCCATTAGGGTGGGCCTCCAGCAGGGCTTCGATCTGGGCTCCCCGTGCCCGGCGTTGTTCGTGGACGGTGGCCGGCGACTTGGCCAGCGAGGGCATGATGAGGCCCAGGGCGCCGGTGCCCGGGACGATCACGGTCTGTTCGTCGAGGGCGTCGAAGGTGTCGTCGACGAGCCGCTGGGCCATGCGCGGGGCCTTCGGTCGTATGACCTCGACGAGCTTGTTGCGGCCGACCTTGCGCAGAGCGGCCGGGGATCCGTAGCGCTCGAGGAGCCAGGTGATGGCGGAGTGGCCCGGACGGCGTCCCAGGACGCGTTCGAGGCTGGGGTGGAACTGGGTGAGCAGGCCGCGGATGTGGTTGGACGTGCGGTTGGCCTCGCCGGCCACGTCCTGGTCGAAGCCGACCAGCATGGTCAGCTCGGCGGTGATCTCGTCGGCCAGTTCGAGTGAGCGCAGGGTGTGGGGCATGGTGCGGGCGGCGTCCGCGATGACAGCCGCGTCGCGGGCATCGGTCATGGCCTCACCCGGGTAGAGGTCGGCGATCCGACGCATCGCGAGGCCGGGCAGGTAGGCGACCTTGCGGCCGGCGTCGCGGGTGACGGTCAGCGGCAGGGCGTCGATGGAGGCGGGCTGGTCTTCCTAGCTACGCCCGTGTCACATCGGGCGCTCGGCCAGCCGCTCCTTCCCGGACCGCCCGAGGACCGGTGTCGGCAGCCCGCGGACGTTCGCTCGATCGGCATACTCCGCAGCAGCCCACGTGGTGGCTCCGCCCGGGCATCACCGTCTTTGGGGCGGGGGACCTCCCTGACCATCAATGGCTTCGCAGCGGGCAGCAGACCCGCATCGCCCGGCCTATGCTGCAGAGAGGCGGACGACTTCGCGGAGCGAGCGCAGCGGATGGCCAGTGGCGAGGAACTGCAACCCGCTGCCGTCCAGGAGCTGCTGGATCAGATGGTGGCCCGGACGGTGGCCGGCATGGGTGCGCATGCGGGGGCGCTCTTTCTGCTCGAGCCCGGCGGCGAAGTCCTGGTCCTCGACGCGAGCGTCGGGATGCCCACCGGGTTCGTCAGCCTGCTGCGACGCCTACGGGTGGCTGTCATAGGCGACAGCCCACTCGCCGAAGCGATTCTGCAGCGGCATCCGGTGTGGGTCGGCTCCGGTGAAGAGTTCGCCCGCCGCTATCCCCAGCTGGCCCTCACCTTCCCGTTCGTGGGCGCCGTCGCGGCGGCCCCGCTCGTGGCCGGCTCCCGCGTGTGGGGCGCCATGCTGGTGCTGTTCTCTCAGAAATCGCCCGCTCCGGATGCGCGCGCACGGGGCCGGTTCACCACCGCGGCCCGCTGTATCGCCGTGCTCCTGCGGGACGCCGCCGAGGCCGGGCACGGCTTGCAGCCCGGGCTCGCGGCGCGTCTGCTGTCGCCGGCGCCCGCGCATCCCTCGGCACCGGCTCACCGTCAGGCGGCAGCGGACTTCATAGCCGCTCTTCCCGAAGGGGGGTGCCGACTCGACGTGCGGGGGCGGATCACCTTCGTCGACCACACTGCGGCCGATCTGCTGGGCGAGAGCATCCCGCAACTGCTGGGTGCCCGGGTGTGGGAAGCCGTGCCGTGGCTGGCTCCCGCGCCGTATCGACTGCGGTACCAGGCCGCACTCGCCAGCCAGCTCCCGACGTCCTATACGGTGAACCAGGCCGGCACCGGCAGAGAACTGCTGCTCCAGCTCTACCCGGACCGCACCGGTGTGAGCCTGCGTATATCCGCTGCTACCGACGCCACCCACTGCCCGGATGAACTGGCCGGCGGTACCGGGGCGGCGCCCGGCCCCGCCGGCCTGGACGGCCATTACCACATGATGCGGCTCTCCGGCGGCCTGGCCGCGGCGGCGTCCGTCGACGAGGTCGTGGAGCTGGTGGCCGGCCACCTTCTGGTCGCCCTGTACGCGGATGCCTTCGCCTTGCTGATTGCGGAGGCGGGCCGGGTGCGGGTCGTCGGCCACCACGGCTTCGGCCCGGAGCTGGTCGACCTTGTCGACCACGCCCCCCTCGCCTCGGATCTCCCGCTCCCCGGGCTGACCACAGGCGCGCCGTCCTGGGGGCTGACCCAGGGGGTGCCGTCCTTCTTCTCCGACCGGGAGGAGCTGCGTGCCGTGTATCCCGAGAGCGCCTCCATCGACGACGCTCTGGGCGCGTGGGCATGGCTGCCGCTCATGGCCTCCGGCCAGTACTTCGGAGTCTGCGTGGTCGGCTACCGGCAACCCCGCTCCTTCACGTTGCAGGAGCGATCCACTCTCACCGCCATCAGCGCCTTGATCTCCCAGTCCCTGGACCGCGCCCGGCAGTACGACGCCAAGCACCAGCTGGCGGAGGGCCTCCAGGCCGGCCTGCTGCCCCGCACCCTGCCGACGCTGCACGGCCTGGACGTGGCCGCCCGCTATCTGCCCGCCAGCCACGGCATGGAGGTGGGCGGCGACTTCTACGACCTCATCCGCCTGTCGGACACCGAGGCCGCCGCCGTCATCGGAGATGTCCAGGGCCACGGTGTCAGCGCCGCCGGCCTGATGGGCGAGGTGCGCACCGCGGTCCATGCCTACGCCGTCGCCGGCGCGACCTCAGGCGAAGTCCTCGCCCGTACCAACCGCTTGTTCAACGACCTCGACCCCGGCCTGCTCGCCAGCTGCCTGTACGCGCACATCGATCTGGTCCACGACATCGCCCAGTTGGCCACTGCGGGCCACTGTCCGCCCCTGCTGCGCCACCGCGATCTGCGCACCGACATCCTGGCAGCACCGCCGGGTCCTCTGCTGGGGGTCGACCCCACGGCGCAGTACCCCACCACCGACATTCCCCTGCCGTCCGGCACCCTTCTGGTCCTCTACACCGACGGACTCGTCGAAACTCCCGGCACCGACCACGACACCGCCTTCACGGACCTCGCGGCAGTCCTCTCCGAAGCCACCGGCTCGCTGGACCACATCGCCGACACGCTCGTCGCCCACGCACAGCCATCAGGCCATCGTGCCGACGACACCGCTCTGCTGCTTCTGAAGGCCTGTTGACGAGGGCCGATGCTGGGGTGCTTCGGCCGGCCCTCTTGCGTGAGAGACCCGCCTGTTTCGTCGGCCACCGGGGAGCACTCGCATTTCCGTACGACGTATGGTTTACTGATGAAAGTTCTTCCATACATTGTATGGAAATGCAGGGGAGTGCTGTCTGCGATCAACTGCTGGGATCGCGGATCACCAACCCGAGGGAGAAGACCATGAGGAAGCTTGCGAAGCGTGTATCTCTCGCTACCGCCTCCGTCGCGGTCGTGGGTGCAGCCGTTCTGGGTGCCGGGGTCCCCGCCCCGGCAGCGGCTCTCGCGTCCGCGCATGTCCAGCGCCCGGCCGCCGCCGCCAAGGACGACGACCACTACCGCTGGGACAACGGCGTCGGCTACCAGCGCAACGTCGACGAGGGCTACTGCTGGGACGGGAACCGCGGCTGGCACTACTGCTGGGCCGGACACCGCGGCCAGGCTCACGGCGACCGCTTCACCGATGCGGTCCGGTACGGGCGCGACGGTCACTCCCACCGCTGACCGGCGCCGCCCCCGCGTCACCAACTGCCGGCTCACCCCTGCCGGTGACATAGGCGGGGATCCGCCCGCAGCGACGCCGCCTTGAAGGCCGACGTTGTGCGTGTGCGGCGGCACGCCCGAGTCCGTCAGGGAGCTGGTGCGGCTGGCCGAGGCCGGCCGACTCGACCTTGCCCCCTCCATCACCGACCACATCCCGCTCGCCGAAGCCGCCGACGCGGTCAACCGCTTGAGAACAAGACCGGCGACCCGATCCGCCTCATCCTCGTCCCCTGATACCTCGACGCAAGTTCGTCAAGACCACCTCTGGGCAGGGGTGAGTGGGCGCCGGTGCTCGAGGGTGCACCGGCGCCCACGGTCTTTCGCCCCCGACCGCCTCGCGCTGCGGCATTCAGAGCCACCCACGGCGAACCGCCTGCGCGCCCGCCTGGAACCGGCTCGTCGCCCCGAGACGGGCGGTGAGGTCGGCGATCCGGCGACGCAGGGTGCGTTCGCTCAGGCCGAGTTGGCGCGCCACGGTCTCGTCCTTCAGCCCGGCATGGAGCAGGTGGAGCAGAGCGCGGTCGTCCTCGCCGAGGTCGGGGTGGTCGTCCGCCGGCCGGGCCTCACTGCCGAAAACGGGGGTGGCCTGCTGCCAGCTCGCCTCGAAGAGGTCGACGAGGGCGTCGCACAGCGGTGACTGATGGACGAGCGCCGCCGTACTGCGCAGGTCGTCGGCGCCTGCGGTGAGCGGGATGATGGCGTCGCGGCGGTCGAACACCAGGAGTTTCAGCGGCACATGGGGCAGCACCCGGGCCTCTTCGCCGAGGAGCACGAGGCGCTGGAGCAGTTCCGCGCGCTCGGGGATGGCCAGCACCTGGCTCGAGTAGATCGCCCGTGCCCGCACGCCACGGGCCAGCAGGTCCTCCTCGGCCCGCAACGCACTCGCGTCAGCCGTGAGATACGGCGGGGCGTCGAAGCACAGCACCTCGTGCTCGGCGCCCGCCATCAGCTCGGTCAGCCAGTCGGTGATCGCGGTCGGCCCCTCGATGATCTCCACCAGCCGACTCGGATCGGAGCTCAGCTTGCGCTCGTTGAACTCGGCGCCGTAGGCGTCCAGAGCCGCCTCCGCGCGCTCCAGCTCCAGACGGCGCGCGCGGATCAGGGCGGCCAGGCCGATGCGCGGATCCAGCGGGGCGTAGCGGGTGGGCCGTCCCGCTGAGGGGACGGCGAGGCCCACGGCGACGAGTTCGTCCAGCATGCGGCGGGCCTGTGCCGTGCTGCAGGACTGATGCCTGGCCAGTTCGGTGGCGGTGACTGGCGGCGAGGCCAGTAGATGGCGGTAGGTGCGCTCCGTCGGATCGTCGAGACCCACGGGTTCCAGCACAGGCTCGTCTCCCTCTTGCGTTTCCCGGTCAAGGCGGCGCTTGGCCGAAACCGGCTTCTGACCGGTACCGGCCAGCCGTTCCTCACCCACTGAGACGGGTGCGCTGGAACAGTACCGGCATCCCCCGAAGGGCGGTTCACCAGTGCTCTTTGTGAGTCGGCCGCCCCGTTCCCCACCCGAGAGGTGCGTATCCATTGAGAATGCGTGGAACCGGCATACGCTCCGGCATGGTCGCCACCGTGCTGGCGCTGGCTGCCGGCTTGCTGGTCACACCACCGGCGCAGGCAGCCCCACCGCAGGGCGCCAAGGGCATCCGGCTGACCGCCGCCGCGATCGAGAAACTCAGCAAGCGGTATGAACCCCGTATCGACGGCACGCCCGGTCAGGTCGCCACCCAGGAAGGCCCCGCCGCTGCCGCTCCGGCGCTGCCGGGCACCAGGTCCACCGTGACGGCGGGCTCGGCCGAGGACACGGGCACCACGTCCACCACCCCAGGCTTCAAGCGGACCGGCCAGTGGGAGACCGCCCGGGGCTACGCCGAGAGCGTGGCACTCGGCGGCACCAAGGACTGGGTGGGCGTCTTCAGCGGCGGCACCGTCGCCCGTTACGACGCCCAGGGCAAGCAGGTGTGGAACCGCGGAGCCACCTCGTTGTACAAGGACTGGCAGGTGACCCCCAACAACTGGTTCCAGCCCTACGCCTATCTGCCCAACCTCTATGCCGGGTACAACCCGTACCAGATGTCGGCCACCGGTAGGCAGCCGTACGTGACCGGCGACTTCAACGGCGACGGTCTTGAGGACGTCGCCGTCGCCTACGCGGTGGGCGACTATCCGTTCCGGCCGTTCTCCTCACCCGGTTCGAAGGTGGACTACGGCACCTTCGTCACCATCCTGGACGGCCGTACCGGCAACACGGCGTGGAGCAAGCTGATTCCCGGCTACGTCGGCAACATGCTGGTCCAGGACGGCAAGCTGATCGTCTCCAACACCGTCGGCCCGGACTGGGGCGGCGACCCGGTGGCCGAACAGGGCGACAGCCGCAGCAACCTGACCGCCTACAGCTTCAGCCGCGCCGCTCACGGCAAGCTCACCGGGGCCGCCGACTGGACCTACTCGACGCACGCGCCCTGGGCGTACTGGGGCGATGTGACGTCGGTGGGCACCGGCCGGATCGCCGCGTCCTGGTCCGACACCCCCATGGACCTGGGAAGCCCGAGGCCGGCCGACGGCAACGTGCTGGTGCTCAACACCTCCGACGGCAGTGTCGTGGTGCACACCAAGACCCCCGGCTACCCGCGCATGCTGGTCAAGGACCCGGGCGCGGACCGCGTCCTGGTGGTCGAGCAGAACGACCCCTTCGACACCGTGCGCTGGGACCTGACCGCGGTCGACGCGCACAGCGGCGACCGCACGGTGCTCGCCTCGCGTGAGGGCACCGTCCCGGAGGCGTTCCAGGTCCTGCCGAACGCGCACGGCGGTCAGCCCCGGTTCGCGGTCGCGGAACTCGGCATCGACGCCGACATGTCGGACGGTCAGAGCACCATCTCCGGCTGGGACGCTCAGGGCCACACCCTCTGGTCCTACACCACCGCCTCCACGATCGGCGGCCCCAATGCTCCGACCATGGAGCTGTCCTCCGACGCGAAGGGCAGCGAGGTGTTCGCCTCGCTCTCCGACCCGACCAGGGCCACTGCTGCCACTCCCGCGGGCCCCGAGCACACCCAGCTCATCGGACTGAACGCCACCACCGGTCACCTCGACTGGCGGCAGGACGGCGCCGTCTCCGGCGACGCGATCACTCACTACAAGGGTGGACTCCTCACCGTCGGCTATGACGACACCGCCTACACGGTCGACCTCCGCAGCGGCAAGACGCGGGCCATGCCCCTGGCCGGCGACCCCTACGCGGCGGTCGCCACGGACGTGAACGGGGACGGGACCAAGGACCTGATCGTCGGTGGTCAGAGCCGCGGCATCTTCGCGCTCGACGGCAGGACCCTGAAGAAGGGGACGCCGACCGTCCTGTGGCGGGCCACGGTCGACAGCTCGGTGCACGCCCTGCGTCTCCTGCCGATCCCCGGCAAGGACGCGGCCGGCGACTCCGTGGTTGCCGCGACCGACCAAGGCTTCGCCGTGCTGGACACGCGCAGCGGTGAGGTGCGCGCGCACGTGCACACGGGCGGCTACGTCGCCTCGCTCACGGTCGTGGGCAACGGCCACGGCGGCTCGGAGATCGTCGTCCCGGGCAGCAGCCTGAGCGCCTACACCGCGCAGGGCAAGAAGCTGTGGACGTACCAGCCGAAGGGCACGGCGGGGAAGAGTCTGGTTTTCTCCAGCGTCACCACGGACGACGCCGGACACCTGTTCTTCGAGTACGGCGGCACGCACCAGGGGATCGGCCTGCCCAACCAGACCACTGATCCGGCGCCAACGGCGGTCAGCCTGGACGCCGCCACCGGCACCCCGGTGTGGGCCGAGACCCCGACCGATTCCGGTGCTGTTGCGATCGTGCCGACCAACCCCGCCCTGGCCGACCCGAACATCCCGGGCGCCGACGGGCATGGTGTCGCCTTCGCGTACACCGGCGATTTCAGGACCTACCGGCACCTGGTCCAGATCCTCGATTCCCGCACCGGCGCGGTGATCAAGAACTACGAGAGCCCCGGAATGTCGGAGGGCTTCGTCGCGTCCAAGAAGACCGGCATGGTCGAGATGCGCGAGTTCAACGACTTCGTGTACCCGGCGGACGGCGGTGAGCCCTACGACGTGCCCACCTTCTTCGGCTTCCACTCCGGAGTGTTCGCCAAGTCCGTCGGCGGAACCGAAGCGTTCGTCGGCGCCTACCAGGCCCTGTGGTCCTATGACACACCCTTCGCGGACAACGACGGGTTCCTCCGCGAGAGCGCCGTGGACGCCGCCCTGGGGGCGAGCCAGGTCCAGACGGCCCAGCTGGGCGACGGGCCGGGTGACGACATGATCGGTCTCGCGCTCGACTGGCGGGCCCTGAACATCTCGGCCCAGGCGATCGGCGACGGCGTCAACGACATCGACTACTTCCCGCACGGCCTGACCACCTACAAGCTCTCCGAGGACGAGCCCACCCGGGTCCCGACCCCTTCGAACGGCGGCACATCGGTCGCGGCCCCGCAGGCCGCCGCCGGTCAGTTCCGCGGCGACCGCATCCGCAGCGCGAGCCCGCTGAAGGACCTCGGCATGCCGATCGGCACCGCCTCGGTCCCGATCGAGATCCAGAAGACGACTCCGGCAGCCAAGAAGCTGAGCGCGGGCCAGGACAACATCAAGGAGGTCGCCCCCGGCTACACGCCGCAGCAGATCCAGGCACGCCTGGGCCTGGGGGGCGACGGCACCGGCCAGACGATCGCGATCGTCGACGCATACCACTACCCGACGGCGAAGGAGGACCTGAACCACTTCTCCGCGCATTTCGACCTGCCGCAGACCTGTGACACGGTCAGCACCGGAACGGACTGCTTCGACTTCCAGCAGGTCTACGCGGAAGGCACCCAGCCCGACGTCGACACCGGCTGGAACGAGGAGGAGGCGCTGGACATCGAGTGGGCGCACTCGGTTGCCCCGCACGCCAAGATCGTCCTGGTCGAGGCCAAGGACCCGACCATGGCCGCGCTGTCGCGGGCCGATGACGCGGCCGCGGCACTGCACCCGGCCGCTGTCAGCAACAGTTGGGGCGCCAACGAATTCTCCGAGGAGGGTTTCTACGACGGCCACTGCAAGCTGGCCGACTCGGTCTGCGTCCAGTCCACCGGGGACGACGGCCACCCCGGCGGCTATTCCGCCACCAACCCCTACGTCCTGGCCATCGGAGGCACCAAGCTACAACTGGACGCCGACGGCAAAACCGTGGACGAGACGGCGTGGAGGTCCACCGGCGGCGGCCTGAGCTACTTCGAGCCCCGCCCGGCCTACCAGGACGGCGTGCAGTCCTCGCCCCTGCGGGCCACGCCGGACGTCAGTTTCGTGGCCGACCCCGCCACCGGCGTGCCGGTCTACCTGACGATGACCTACGGTGGCACCACCCACTCCGTGTGGTTCAAGGTGGGCGGCACCAGCCTGTCCGCCCCGATCTGGGGTGGGATCATCGCCTCGGCCGACCAGCTCCGGGCCACCGCAGGCAAGCCGCACCTGGCCACGGCCGGCCCGGACGGCGACACCGCGCACACCGATGTCTACGCGCTCGGCAGCACCTTCCTGCGGGACATCACCTCCGGCTCGAACGGCCGCTGCGGCGTGGAGTGCGCGGCCGGCCCCGGCTACGACACCGTCACTGGCCTCGGCTCGCCCGTCGCGGGTGTCGACGCTGCCCTGGCGACCATGAAGTAACCATCCAGGGGAAGTGCTGTCAGGGATGCGGGTGCGGGCTCATCTCGTGCCACTCGTGGATCGCCTCGGTAGAGACCTTTCGGCATATCCATACGTCGTATGGTACTCATCGACTTGGACCTGTATGCCGAGTCTCTGCACGACGAAACGGACGACCCAGTCGTCCTGATTCACGACCTCGGATGCAACTGGCGGCACTGTTCGCGCCAGATCGGCCGGGTCGCCCACGCTCGTCGAGTGGTCGCCGTCGACGAGCGTGGCGGCGCGGGCCGGACACACCAGTGACTACGAGGCCCGAAGAGCGCAGTCGACACCGCTGACACCAGTCAGATGCCCTCGCCACACGTCGTGGCGGGGGCATCGGGTGGGGTTCAACGGCAAAGCTTCATGATGGTGTCGTCGAAGTCGGGAAACTCTCGTGTGGCCTGCGCGATGATCACCGCTGCCGACGCGCGACGGTCCGGAGCGAATTGCTCCGCGATGGCCATCAGGTCGCGATTGACCTGCGGAGCCCAATCGGGCTCGGGCTCATACGAGGTGGCTGCTTCCCACGGGCCGAAGCCGTCAGCCAGCAGCCACAGGAAGGCACCCAGGTCACGAGCGACGACACCTGTCTCTCCTTCGGACCCCAGAAAGACAACGGGCTGCTCCACTAGTTCCCGACCTGGACGAACCAGCCAGAACGCTGCGTTCCCACCGGTGCCATCCTGGCCGAATACGCGGAAGCCGTCGCCGTTCAGCTCGCCGTTGCCTGTCCACGCGCGGAACCACTCGGTGGTCTCATCGGCACTCAGGAAGGACTCGTACGGTTCGAAGTCGACACCATCCTCGCCAATGCATGCGAGCCGAACCGCCATGGCAGCGGCAAGCGTGGCGGGGAACTGGCGATCTCCGTTCGCGGTCATGCGAAGACAGTAGCGATCGGTTTGGGCTTGGCAGCACCGCCTGCTCCATATCCACCCCGAGTCGAGGTGCGGTTAAGCGACAAGGTCAGCCATCGTCGTCCACGCCTCCTCGCAGTCCCCACTCATCGAGGCCGGAGTAGATCACTGCGATGCGGCCTTGGGGGACCTCCGCGTCCCCTGCCCGCACCCCGGCTGCGGCTGGGCGGAGAAGCACGCCGAACGCACCCGGGTCCGCCTCACCGGGCCCGAGTCGGCGGTGGTCTCCGCCGTCTGCCTCCACCACGGCCCGTACGAGGCCGCGATCACGCCCACCGCCGACGCGTACCTGGACCTGGCCACCCTGTACCGCAACCTGGTCAAGGAACTCGCCCTGACGCGTCCCAACGGCACGCTGCACGTCATGGTCAAGGGCGGCGACTGGGTCTTCGGCTCCCACCTCGTCGACGAGGCCCTCCAGGCGGTGGGCCTCGCCCGAGCCCAGCTCCCAGCCCGCCTGTTCTGTCCCCAGGTCGTGACCGACACCGGCGTCAAGCTGTCGAAATCCCTCATACGAGAAGGCCGTGCCCCCTTGCCCGAGGGCGCCGCCCCCTGGATGCTCGACACCCGGCAGTGGCCCGGCACCGTCAACGAACACGCCGACCAACTGCTCGCCATGACCGAGACCCTGCTCTCCGACCCCCGCCACTTCTTCCGCTCATACTCGGCCGCCGAGATCGGCCGCTTGATCACCGCACCGTCCCCCAGGAGCGTTCCCTCCCCATGACCAACCGCACCGCCCGCGTCCGCGAGCTCAACCTCTACCGCCAGTACTTCGAGCTCGTCGCCGCGGGCACCAAGACCATCGAAGTGCGGGTCAAGTACCCGCACCTCGCCGACCTCGCCGCTGGCGACATCATCCGCTTCCGCATCAAGGGCACCGACGAGACCTGCGACGTCGAAGTCCTCCGCGTCACCGAATACCCCGACTTCGAGGCCCTCCTCGACGGCGAGGGCCCGACAAACGTCAACCCGACCGCCACCCGCGACCAGCAGCTGGCCAACATCCGCACCATCTACGGGCCCGAGAAGGAAGCCCTCGGAGCCCTCGCCATCGAGATGAAGCGCATGGCCTGACCGATTCCCGCTGTTACAAGATCGGACACTCGGCGCCATCCTCGACCGGAACAGCAACGCCCATCGAAGCCGCCCTGGCGGCACCACCCAGGAGGGGATGCGGCGACCAGTTCGGTTCCCTGGACGGATCGTCTGTCCACCGGTACAGAAGCGACTCAAGACGACGTGGTGCGCTGGTACCGGAACACGCGCGAGGGCAAGGCGTACGTGCCCACGATGATTTGGGGCACGCTCCAGACCGAGACGTACGCCACCGTGATCCTCGGCCAGGTCGTCAACTTCCTCGGCATCCCGAACGATGTGCCGACGGGCGTCGCCAAGCGCATGCAGCGACAGCAAGTGCTGTACGACGGCGAGCACCACTACGACGTCGTCCTCGGGGAGTAAGCTCTCTACACGAACATCGGTGGACCCGAAGTCATGCGAGAACAGATCGAGCGCCTCCTGCGAGAGATCGGCCTGGCCTCCCTCACACTCGGGATCCTTCCCTCCACCGCACCGGTGGACCTGTTCCCCGTCCACGCGTTCAACATCTACGGCGATGGCGACCGAGCCCACGTCGAACTCGTCTCCTCCTGCGTGGACATCACGGAGCAGAGCGAACTCGACCTCTACAACAAAGCCTTCGCCGCGCTGAGCAGTGCGGCATCGTACGGCGAGGCCGCCGAGGAGCTCTTGAAGAAGGCCCACTCCTTCTGGACCAACACCCCGCTCCGGCAGTAGCCCCTGGCACTCCAGCGGCCGGAGCGCCGCAACAATCCGTAGCGCACCCGATCGCGACCGCCGCGCCCCTCACATGCCCGACAACCCGTCCGACGAAGGGAACCCGGTGCCCCAGCAGGCCGACGGCCAACCGAAAGCTCTCAAGCCGGCGCTCGAATCCATGACACTGCTGGTCGCTGCCGTCATCGTCCACGACAAGGCCACCAACCGCATCGTCCTCCTCCAACGCAGCGAGAACGCGAAGTTCGCCCAGGGAATGTGGGACCTCCCCGTCGGCAAGAGCGAGCCGGGCGAGCCCATCACGGAGACCGCAGTCCGCGAGCTCTACGAGGAGACCGGCCTCACGGTGAAGCCCGAGTCCCTCAAGGTCGCCCACATCATCCACAGCGCCTGGGGCGTCGAAGCCCCCAACGGCTTCGTCACCGTCGTCTTCGCCGCCCACGAATGGACCGGCGAACCCGAGAACCGTGAACCCCGCAAGCACTCCCAGGTCTGCTGGGCCGACGCCAATGAAATTCCGGAAGCATTCGTCGATACCACAGCGAGTGCCCTGCATAACTACCTCAACGGCGGAGTTCCGGTCTCCCTGAACGGATGGCCGTCGGCGTAGCGGCTCTCACAGTTCAAGCGGCTGGCCTCAATCCTCTCCGATCCCTGGGCCGAATTCCATGTCTTTGAACTGAATCACATGGTTGAACCATCTGTCCATCTCGCTGTCGAAACCTTCCCCTCGGTGCTCGTTGAATATTCCCTCCATCGCCGTTCCGACGTCCGAAGATAGTGCCTTTACATGCTGGATTGACTCATGCCAGATTAGCCAGGAAATGGCGCCCATGGCATGCCCTCGGGCTGTATAGATGGCCGTTTCTGGGCTTACGTCAACTTGGATTTCGGTCAGTAGCTTGCGAGCGCCGTCCCACTTGGAATTCCTCTTGGCGTGCGCGAATTCTCCGAGGTGCCACCGGCACCGAGCACGGCTCCGCCCGCGACCGCGGTGGAGGCGGCGGCGAGAGCAAAGCGCTTCGTGAGCTTCCTCATGGTTTTCCCTTCGGATGGGCGCAATCCGCGGGCCCAGCGATCGGTGCAAGTGATGCGATGCGCCATCAGTTGTCGCGGCCGCCTCGGCCAGTTGTCGCGGCCGCCTCGGCGCGATTCACCCCTTGTGGGGGCGGGCCGGCGGCCACCGGTCGAAATGGAGGCCGCCGGCAGGGCGACTCTCCGCAATTTCCATACGCCGTATGGAAGTGCTCAATTCGTACCATACGCCGGTCGGGGTGTCGAACTTGGGGGGTTTTGTCGCCCGTTGAAACTATCGTGTGATCCAGGTCACAGTGAGACAAGTTGACTCATAGATGGGTTGTGAGTCAATCTGTCTCACAGGGGCGGTCTGGGGGATCCGTGAAGGCGGGTCCTGTG
>NZ_JBFAWG010000120.1:0-14900 GCF_040680215.1 Streptomyces sp. NPDC052107 | reverse complement strand
TGCGTGAGCGAGCCATCCGCGAGGTCCAGAGCTCGGGCCGTCCGGTTGCGCATGTCGCCCGGGATCTTGGTATCCACAAGGAAGCCCTGCGGCAATGGGTCCGCCATGCCGAGGCCGACCAGGGCGACCGGCCTGATCTGCTCACCACGGCCGAGAAGAACGAACTCACCCAACTCCGCAGATAAAACGCCGGGTTGAGGCGGGGCGAATGAAATCCTGAAGGCTGCCTCGGTGTTTTTCGCGAAGGAGCTGTGCGCCACGAGGCGCGATGTTGATCGAGAGGTGGTGAAAGACCACTTCCGTCGGGCCGTCGTAGCGGCCTGATCGAAGCTTGGGGGCAGCCTGATCCGGGGAACGCCGGTGAGGGTGACAAGCGGCCCCGACAACGGCGGGTCGTGCTGGAACTGCCAGACGGCGCGGGCCCGTTCAGCGAGGTCAGAAGGTGTAGCGAGAGCGAACCAGTGGTTGACGCTCCGTAACAGCGAAGCCGGGTCAAATCTGGTGGATATGGGCCGGTGTGCAGTGCGTGGGACGTCGGCTCGATGAGCCGGGGTCTCAACTCCGAAGCCGTGTAGCTCTGACGGTGGGGAGGCCACGTTGAAAGTCTGCGGCGTAGACGTGGCGATGCTGCCGGAGTAGAGCTGGACGCCTCCCTGACCGATCGATCACATGGTGAACGTGGGAACCATCCGCGGTCGCCCTCCCGCCGGACAGCCAGTCCGGTGGCGGGCAGGTCCGTTGCCGACTGAAGGCCGTGGGATGGGGCGGAGGCCCCGTAGTAGTCGCGGGCGTGACGACCCGCCATGGAGGCCGTGAGAGACGGCCGCAGGGCGAAGGGGGCCAGCAAGTCAGCAGTCGAAGTGCTGGAATGCCGGGAGGTTTTCGCTGGTGAATACCGACGAACTGGAGCACGCCTTATATATGGCGGAGCGACGGGTACTGAATATCCAGACCAAGCTGCACCGTTGGGCTCGTGATGATTCTCATCGCAGGTTCGATGACCTTTACAACCTCGTTTCCGATCCTGGGTTCCTTCTGGTGGCCTGGGATCGGGTGCGGGGCAACAAGGGTGCCCGCACGGCCGGAGTGGACGGGCGCACGGCCCGTTCCGTCGAGGCCGGGCAAGGTGTCGAGGAATTTCTCGATGAACTGCGGTCACAGGTGAAGGACCGTAGTTTCCGCCCGCTTCCAGTGCGGGAGCGCATGATCCCGAAGGCCGGTGGGAAGCTACGCCGTCTGGGGATTGCGACTATCGCCGACCGGGTGGTCCAGGCATCCTTGAAGCTGGTGCTGGAGCCAATTTTCGAGGCGGACTTCCTCCCGTGTTCCTACGGGTTCCGTCCGAATCGCCGGGCTCATGACGCGGTAGCCGAGGTGCGCTATCTCGCTTCGAGACCACGCAATTACGAGTGGATCGTGGAGGGCGATATCACGGCCTGCTTCGATGAAATCTCGCATGCGGCCCTGATGGACCGGGTGCGGCGTCGAGTCGGAGACAAACGCGTACTGGATCTGGTGAAGGCTTTTCTCAAGGCGGGCATCCTCGGTGAGGACCGTCTGCTGCGGGAGACCACCGCCGGCACCCCACAGGGGTCGATTCTCTCGCCCTTGCTCAGCAACGTGGCGCTCTCGGTCCTGGACGAGTACATCGCCCAGGCGCCAGGAGGGCCCGGGGCTGGGAAGGTGGAACGGGCCAGACGGCACCGTCACGGTCTGCCGACGTACCGCCTGGTGCGGTATGCGGACGACTGGTGCCTCATGGTGTTCGGCTCCCGGGCGGATGCCGAGATCCTGCGCGAGAAGATCGCGGAGGTCTTGTCGTCGATGGGTTTGCGCCTGTCTCCGGAGAAGACCCTGATCACCCATATCGAGGAAGGACTGGATTTTCTCGGGTGGCACCTCCAGCGCCACCGGAAGAGGGGAACCAGCCAGCACTACGTCTATACCTATCCCGCGAAGAAGGCCGTCCAGGCGGTGAAGCGGAAGGTCAAGGCGCTGTGCCGTGAGGTCGAAGTGAATCAACCGTTGGATGACCTGCTGCGTCGGCTGAATATGGCGCTGCGGGGCTGGTGTGCTTACTTCCGGCCTGGTGTTTCCTCCGTGACCTTCGCCTATCTGAGTCACTACACGTGGCAGACGGTATGGCGATGGATGCGGCGCAAACACCGCCGGTTCACCTGGAAGGAAATCCGCAACCGCTACTGCGACGGCGGATGGTGGCCCGCCAGTGAGAACAGGGAGCTGTTCAATCCCGAGAAAGTAGGCACGACCCGCTACCGATATCGGGGATCAGTTATCCCGGCCCCCTGGCCCATCTCGGGATGAGAATCTCCAACACGCAGCCTTTTCCGGGGCTTGTGGAGAGCCCGGTGCATTGAGAGGTGCCCGCCGGGTTCGGGAAGCGGTCCGGGGAAACGGACCGGCCGAAAGGCCGGAACCGCGCCCCGGGCCGACTTTCACCGACCAGCCCCGCACGAGGCCGACGCGGTGATCAACCACCTCCGCGACGACTTCGGGGTCGAGCCGGTCTGCCGGGAGCTGGCCTTTCGGTCTCGGCATACAACGCCCGCCGCAGGCGCCCGAAGTCCGCCCGGCGCCTGCGAGACGAGCAACTGCTGACGAAGATCCGTCCAGCTCACGCCGCCTCCGGCGAGACCTATGGCGCCCGCAGGATCCACCGCCAGCTGCGGCGCGAGGGAGTCACCGCGGCCCGCTGCACCATCGAACGGCTGATGCGCGAGGACGGCGTGGAGGGCGTCATCCGCGGCCGGCGCCGCCGGACCACGGTGCCCGAGCCGATGGCCCCGCGCCCGCCGGAACTGGTCAACCGGCTCTTCACCGCGACCCGGCCGAACCAGCTCTGGCTGGCGGACTTGACCTATGTCCGGACCTGGTCCGGCCGGGTCTACGTCGCGTTCGTCCTCGACGTCTACTCTCCGACGATCGTGGGATGGCAGCTCGCGACTCACATGCGCACCGATCTCCCTCTCGATGCCCTGGAGACGGCCTTGTGGCGCCGGGGCATCAAGCAAGGATCGGGCCTGATTCATCAGAGTGATCGCGGCAGTCAATACGTGTCGATCCGCTACAGCGAACGGCTGATGGACGTCGGCGCTGCCGCGTCGGTGGGCTCTGTTGCGGACTCGTACGACAATGCGATGGCCGAGGCCCTCAACGGCACCTTCAAAGCCGAGCTGATCGAGCACCAAGGCCCTTGGCACGAGGCTGGCCAGGTCGAACGCGCCGTCGTGCAATGGGTCGGCTGGTACAACACCGAGCGCCTGCACTCCGCACCCGACTACTCCCGCCCGAGGAGTTCGAAGCGGCCTACTACCGTTCTTCGGCCCCCCCGAACGCAGCCTGAAACACACAAGATCGGCCGCTACGAAACTCGGGGCAGCTCAGGGCCCAACACTGGCCCGCATGGGCCTCGTGGCAGCCTGTATGACCTTCAATGACCGATCTCTGCAGAGCTACGGATCAGAAGGTGCCCGTGCCCCATCCGTGCCCGATCGCACGGGGAACCGCGGGGAACTGCGGTGTAGAGCGGGCACGGCACAACGCAACGGCCCCTGACCGATTCGCCTGGTCAGGGGCCGTTCACCTGCGCGGTGGGTGTGGGATTTGAACCCACGGTGGCTCGCGCCACGACGGCTTTCAAGATCGTGTACGGCTTGACTCGCCCATTGAGACTCCACCCACCTCGGGAAGCCGGACGCGATCGGGTTTACTCCGAATGGGTGCCGCCTCTAATCTGCGTAAAAGGTCTAAAAGGCCCCATGTCGGCTCTTTGGATCACCGAGGAGGGCCCCTCATGACCCATGCAGCCCACGCCGCTCCCCGGCCTACGCCTCGCGCCAACCCGGTCCTGGCCCGCGGCTGCGAAACGTGTCTGGGGTGGGGGACCGTGATCACCGATGAGGGGCGGCACGAACTGTGCCCGGCTTGCCAGGCAGAAGCGCGCGGGGCTGGGCCGACCGCAGCTGCGCCGTCTGCCCACGGGCCTGCCTGATCGCTGCCAGACCAGTGGTGACGTTGCTGGCTGTCAGCGGCCGGTACGCCATGCGTAATGTGCGAGCCTTGGCAGCGAGCCGAGGCCGGCACAGACACGACTGGACGGGAGGAAGCGATGCGGGAGGCCTACCACGAGGAGCTGGCGTCGATCAGCGAGGGCCTGGTGGAGATGGCGAGCGTGGTCGGCTCGGCCATGGGTATGGCCACGACCGCTCTCCTGGACGCCGATCTGCAGCTCGCCGAGAACGTGATCTCAGGCAGGGAGAGGGTTGATGACCTGCAGCGTGACTTGGAGGACCGGGCGGTTGCTGTTCTGGCGCGACAGCAGCCGGTTGCCACGGACCTGCGGGTCGTGGTCACCTCGCTGCGCATGAGTGCAGACCTGGAGCGCTGTGGTGTCTTGGCCCAGCATGTGGCCAAGCTGGCACGGATGCGCTTCCCCGAGGACGCGGTGCCGCGCGATCTGCGCCGCACGATTTTGGAGATGGGCCAGCTCGCGCAGCGCCTGATGGCACAGGTCGCCGAGGTACTCATCACCCACGACGTCGATGCGGCCCTCCACTTGGAGAAGGACGACGACCGCATGGACGAACTGCACCGCACGATCTTCCAGCACCTGATGGATGAGCGGTGGCATCACGGTGTGGAGACGGCCGTGGATGTCACGCTGGTCGGCCGCTACTACGAACGGTTCGCCGACCATGCGGTAGCGGTCGCTCAGCGCGTGGTTTACCTGGTCACGGGCGAGCGTGTGGACGAACTGCCCCTAGACGGCCTCACGTGATCTTCACCAGGGTCGGTGGGGACCCCCTTGCCGGGTTCCGCGTCGCGCGGTGCCTGGCACACGTAGCCGGCCGAGATACGGTTCGGCCCCAGTCGGCGGGCGGCAGTCCGAGTCCCGGCGGCCAACATGGGGACCATGGTGGAACACGCGACCGTTGTGCACGGCATTACTGATCGTTTCAGAATGAGTTGAGCCCGGTGGTCTTGCGCTTGGCGATCTTGTTCGACAGGGCGTCCGAGCGCGTTCTGGCCTTGTTCCGGATGACCTGTGGGAGCGTGTGGCTCCGCTGCTGCCGCCTGTTCCTGAACGGCGCCGCCGCTATCCTGGTCGCTTGCGTGTTGCAGACCGCACGGCACTCGCGGGCGTGCTGTACGTGGTGCGGACCGGTGTCGCATGGCGCGACGTTCCCGCCGAGACCGTGGGCTGCTTCGGGGTGACGGCGTGGTGCCGACTGCGGGACTGGACCGAGGCCGGCGTCTGGCCCCGCCTGCACGCCGCCCTGCTGACCGAGCTACGCCAGGCGGAGCTTCTGGAGTTGGACGACGGCGCCGTGGACGGGTCCCACGTTCGGGCTCTCAAAGACATCTCAGGGGGCTAGGAAGTCAAGCGCGCCCCTCGGTGGTCGGGCTTGTGGGCCATGAAACCGGCGATCCCCCCGCGAATCTTGATCGCTGCCGAGCCTGCTGATTAGCTGACCGGCATGACCGAGCTCGGACCCGTCGCCTGGCCGCCTGCCCCGATCAAGACCGAGAGACTCGTGCTCCGTGAGCCCGAGGCCCGGGACCGTGCCGCGGTCATCGAGCTGCTGGCTTCGCCAGAGGTAGGCACCTACCTCGGTGGCCCTCAACCGCGTGACGAACTCGAGCACGCGATGCCCGGGGCACCCAGCCGGCGCCCCGGCCTTTTCATAGTCGATCTCGACAAAGTGATGATCGGCCAGATCACACTCACCAAAGACACGGGGCACCTTCGTCAGGGTGCCGGGAAAGCCGAGCTCGGCTACCTGTTCCTGCCGCAGGCGTGGGGACACGGGTACGCGGCCGAGGCGTGCGCAGCGGCACTCGACTGGTTCGCCGGCGCGCTTCCCGGCGAACCAGTGGTGCTCGCCACCCAGACCGCCAACGTCCGCTCGATGCGCCTCGCGGCGAAGCTGGGGTTCATCGAGGTGGAGCGGTTTGATGCCTATGGCGCCCAGCAGTGGTTCGGCATGTGGTCCCCGGTCACATCGTCCGATTGAGCTCGTGCTTCGACAGCGCGGATCTGTCGAAGCGCTGCCGTTCTCGTGGACGAAGCCAGGCGGGCTTGCGGGTTATGCAGGCGCTTGAAGGAGTGGTGCGAAGGCGCGTTGTTCGTCGAAGGGCTGCCGGGTCTGGAGGCAGTGGTGGAGCTGGCCGAGGAATCGGTTCAGCAAGTGGCGCTGAGCGGCAGCGTGCCAGTCTCCGTGCTCGCGGCGGCGCCGGGTAGCGGGCGTTGGCTCCGGGCGAGGCAGTGAGGGCGGCAATGGCCCAGAGGAACCCGGCGTTCGTGAGGCGGTTGTTCTTGATGAAGCGGCGTCAGACGAAGTGCTTCCTGCCAGAGCCCCGGGTGATCGGCGCGGTGCCGGCATGGGACTTCAGGGCCCTGGCGTTGGCGAACCGGGCCCGATCGTCGCCGAGTTCGGCAAGGACACGGGCTCCGAGCAGGGGGCCCAGTCCGGGGAAGCTGAGCAGGATCTCGCTGTCGGCGTGCTGGCGTAAGGCGGCCTCGACCGCCTCCGCGAGGTTGTCCGCGGCCTGGCAGGCGGCGTCTAGTTGCTTGAGCAGCGCCAGGAGCTGATGGCCGAAGGGGTCTTCGACAGCAGGACGCTGGCGGGCGTACTCGGCACGGAGGATGTCCCGCAGCCGTTCGCCCTCGGCGTCGAAGGCGTCGGGTGCGTCCGCTGCGTTTGAGGGCGGCCCGTAGCTGGGCGAGGGTGAGTTTTGCGGCCTTCGCAGGCGTCGGTGCCAAGGTGAGGATGACGCGGGCGTCGGGCCTGGTCAGGCCCCCTTCCTCGCCCTGAAAGGCGTGCAGGACGACGGGGTAGTACTCGCGCAGTAGTGAGCGGACCTGGTTGGCGACCTGCTGTCGGCTCCAGACGGCGTCCTGTTGGGCGCGGGCCAGAACCGTGATGGCCTGGGCGAGTTGGGAGTCGGCCGGCAGCGGCCGGTGGGCGTGCATGTCGGTGCGCAGGATGTTCGCCAGGACCAGTGCGTCGCCGGGGTCGGACTTCTTGCGGCTGACACCGTGGCGGTCGCGGTGGCGGGCGGCGGCGAGCGGATTGATCGCGAAGACCTTGCGGTTGCCGGACCGCAGGGCGACGAGGAGGCCATGGCTGGTACTTGAAAACGGATCGGGCGCCAGATGGCCTCGGCGATGAGTTCGACCTGTCGACGATGCGACAACATTTCGGGGCCGTTGAGGGTGTACGCCCGTCCGCAGTGTCCGTCCTCCAGCAGAGCCAGCGCCGCGACATCGGCGATGTCCTGCTCGTGCACCGGGCACCAGGCCGCGTCGGGGTTGGGGTCGCGCACCACGCCCTCGGCACGGATGGACGGGCCCCACAGGGCCAGCTTGTTCATCGCGAACTCGCCGGGGCGCACGTGAGTCCACTCTAGCCCCGACGCCTCTACGGCCTGCTCGACCGGCAAGTGGAAGCCGCTGTCGAAGCCTGTCGTGATAGCCCCGGAGGACAGCACCACAATGCGGCGCACTCCAGCCTGCCGTGCCAAGGCAGCCACTTCCCATGCCGTTTCGGTGACTGGGAAGAGATACATCCGGTCGACGCCCTTCAACGCGTCGGCGAATGATTCCGGTTGCAGGAGATCTCCCGCAACCATGCGCACGACTTCCGGGAACCCCGCCGTGCGTGGGCTGCGGGTCAGAGCCCGCACCTCCGCGGCGGACTCAACGAGTTGCCGGACCACGTGCCGGCCGACATTACCGGTGGCTCCGGTCACCAAGATCGCCATGGTGCTCCTTCTGATCGTCACTGCTCAGGGGGACGCCTCACCAGGCGCGGACAGCCCCGTCCCAGGTTGAGTCGACCGACGAACGCAGTTGTCCAACGACAGGCTGTCGGCCACGGCGGCGAGGATGGCAGGCAGCGTGGAAGCGGCTCTAGTCTCCCGCCGAGCGCATCGGACTCACATTCACCCCGCTACCGACAACAACCCGAAGAAATCGGTAGGAATCGATGGCAAAGAGGCAAAGATCAAACTTCGATGCCAGGGGACATATGTATTGCGATTATGACATTGTTGACGGTGGGGGTGCGGTGGTCGCCCGGGAGGGATCGGTGGCCGGGGGTCTCGCGCGGACGACGGCTTGGTCGCCTCGCGGTCCGAACAAGTGCAGGATCTCCACGGCGCTCGTGTTCGCCGGACCGAACCAGTGGGGTTCTTTGGTGTCGAACTCGGCGACTTCGCCGGGGCGGAGAATGCATTCGTGTTCTCCGAGGATGAGGCGTAGCTCGCCTGCGAGGACGTAGAGCCACTCGTAGCCGTCGTGAGTCACCAGCTTCGGCTCGCGGGGAGCCAGTACGTGCTTGAACACCTGCACCCGGCCCGGGTACTGGGTCAGGGGCACGAGGATGCTGCCGTCACCTCTGCGCAAGGGCCTCAGATGCGCCCGGGGGTCACCGGTGGCCGGTGCGGCCACCAGTTGGTCGAGCGCGACACGGTGCGCCCGTGCGAGCGGGATGAGCAGGTCCAGGGTCGGGCGCCGTATGCCCGACTCAAGACGGGACAGTGTGCTCACTGAGATCCCGGTCGTGGTTGCCAGCGCCTCCAGAGTGAGTCCTCGGTCCCGGCGCAACGTGCGAAGCCGTGGCCCGATGTCGTCGAGGATCTGTTCCAGTTCTGCGTCCACGTGGCTCAGTGTGCGGTTCTTTGCGGTCCTCGCAAAAGTGCTGGTCGGTGCTTGTCGGCCTGACTGAGCCTTGCCGGGCAGGTACTCCCGGATGTGAGAGGCAACCAATGACTGCGACGACGACTCACCCTCCTGCGCCCGCTCTGAGCGCGCGCAGGCGCTGGACGGTGCTGGCCGTCTGCTGCCTGAGCATGTTCCTGGTGGGCCTGGACACCACCATCGTCAACGTGGGCCTGCCCGCCATCGGGCGCGGCCTGAGCGTCGGCACTCGCAGTCTCGAGTGGACCGTGGACGCGTACACCATCGTCCTGGCTGGTCTGCTGATCTCCTCCGGCGCGCTGGCGGACCGGTTCGGACGCCGACGGATCTTCCAGTCCGGGTTGGTCGTGTTCGGGGCGGCCTCGCTGGTCTGCGCACTCGCACCTTCGGTTGGCGCGCTCGTCGCAGCCCGTGCCGTTCAGGGCATCGGCGCCTCGATGCTCAGTCCCGTGGCTCTCGCGATCGTGGTGAACGCGATGCCCGACCCGAGGGAGCGCGCGCAGGCGATTGGCGTCTGGGCGTCCGTTTTCGGGCTCAGCATGGCCGTCGGACCGGTCACGGGCGGCGCTCTCCTCGCGGGGTTCGGCTGGCGGTCACTGTTCTGGATCAACGCCCCGGTCATCGTGACCGCCCTGGTGCTCAGCGCGGTGTTCGTGCCCGAGTCCCGGGCGCCGCGGGCGCAGCGGCTCGACGTTCCGGGTCAGGCCCTGCTGACCGTGGTCATCGGGATCTGGGTCGGGGCCCTCATCGAAGGGCCGCGCATCGGCTGGACGTCGCCCGCAGCGCTGACCGTCTATGGGTTCGGTTCCCTCGCGACGGCCGGATTCGTATGGGCCGAGTCCCGCCAACACGCGCCGCTGATGGATCTGCGCCTCTTCCGTAGTCCGGTGTTCAGCAGCGCGGTGCTGGGCGCCATGGCGGTCTTCGTCGCGCTGAACGTGACGCTGCTGCTCAATACTCTCTACCTGCAAAACACGCGGGGATTCACACCACTTGCCGCCGGAGTGGCGACCCTGCCCATGGCCGTCGGCGCAACAGTCTGCGCACCCTGGTCCGGCCGTCTGGTCGGTCGCATCGGACCGCGGCTGCCACTGACCCTGGCCGGCGGCTTCATCACGGCAGGCGGACTGTGCCTGTTCGGGCTCGATCGGCACACGAGCGTACCCCTGCTCCTGCTGGCCTACCTGCTCATCGGCATCGGGTTCGGCTTCGCCAACGCCCCGCTCACCAACACCGCGGTCAACGGGCTGCCTCCCACCCGAGCCGGCGTGGGCGGGGCGATCACGTCCACCGCACGACAATTCGGTTCTGCGCTGGGCATCGCCCTCGGCGGCGGCCTGGTCGCGCATGCCAGCCCGGAGGGGCTCGCACACGCCTCACACCCGGGCTGGATCGTGGTCGCTGCCTGCGGACTCCTCCTGCTCACCATGGCCCATGCATCACGGCTGAAGACGTGAAGAAGCGCTGTCGGAACTCATGAACTGTTCGACCCGGGTCAGGGACCGCCTGCTGCTCGAACTGCTGAGCAACTGCTGTCCGTTTCGGAGTTCTGGCTCAACTCCAGTGGAGGTGGCCCTCAGGAATTTCCGGCCGGGACCGTCTGCCCTGGCCTGCGGTCGAGTCCTCCTGGAAAGATGCTGATCATGACAGATCGTTCTGCTTCAGACATCACAGAGACCGAATGGCGAAGCATGTTGACAGAGCGTTACGTTGACCAAGAGTTGGTGCGGGCCGCCTACGCCGCACCTCGGCTGCGGCAGCTTTTTCCCTGGACCAGTATGTGGGAACTGCACTTCAGCCGGTGCACCGAGCACCCCTGGTCGTGGGATGTTCCGTTCATACGCCCCCGGAATGGTGGGGGGTTCGAGGTGTGGGGCCCGTCCAGAGGCGACTTCGTCGGTGAGGCAGACACGGCCGAGGCAGCAGTGGCGATGGCGGCCGACCAGCTACCGTCAGGCTGCGGACGCGTGGTCGTCGGCAACCGAGACGCCCTCGCCGCGGCAGAGCAAAAGCACTGACCGGTCCACGACGCCCTGACTCATCAATTCGTCGATGTCGGCGGGAAACTGCTCGGCTGGTTCGTTGAGCAGCTCGACCTCGAGCACCCTGCGGAGGGCGACGCTGCCGAGTAGTTCGGGCGGCGTGGGCGCCATGCAACCGACGAGGCCGTCCCATGCCTCATCCGAGTAACGCGTGATGGAGTGCCGCCGCCGCTCCGCCCCGCGTTGTTGGTACGCACTACCTATGACTGACGACCAGGAGCTGGACTTCATCGAGTTCTGGTACTGCCTCAGGCAGGCCATGAAACGGCACTTCGGTGAACGGGACCCGCGGCCCCGCAAACTGCACGTCGCCTACGGACAACTCAGCCAGCTGTACGTCCATGCTCACAGCGAGTTCGGCACCATCGTCGCCTGCGTAGGCGAAGCACTCCGAGAGCCCGCGTGATCACGAGACGGCGATGCGGACGGCTTCAAGCGTGTCCTCGCGATCCGATACGGCGACCAAGACGGGCCGGACGAAGTCGACGCTGCGTGGGCGATCCATTACGGGCTTCGGATTCTCCTCGGGCCCGAGTACGGGCTGACGAGCGTCAGATACGGTGACGGAAGGTGCCGAATGGGTGATATCGCGGTGGAAGGCAGCCGTCTTCTGAGCGGTCCGCGGACGGGAACGTCCGTTGGCAACGACCCGCTCAGCGGCAGGCCGGCGCCGTCACACGACACCGACGAGCTCGTTGTCGTACAAGACGGTGCCGTCGCGCCGGACCACGGTGATGCGGTCGGCCCACTGCTCAGCCTCGATAACAGCAACGGTGGAGAGCATCTTCCTCGCGCAGGTGCCGTGGTTCTCCCACGGCACATACCGTCCGTTCGAGCCCAAGGCCGCCTCCGCAAGGAAGCGGTCCAGGATCCCGAACTGGCTCAGCACCTGCGGTGTCGCGAGCGCGACCACCTCGATCCGGTGACCGGAGCCCCGGTACGCCGCGGACGAAGCGCGGAACTCCGCCAGATAGGCGAGGGCGGATTCGACGACCGCGTCGGACCGCCACGCTCGCACGTGACTTTCGACCTCAGTCTGCCAGCGGCTCGTGGCCAACCGGACCGTCGCACCAGCCGTGCGGACATCGGCGGCAAGCAGAGCGGTGTAGTGCCGGTGGGCAGGCTTGTAGAGATCGCAGCAGATCCGCACCGCCCCACCGCGTTGCTTGAGCACTGCCTCGACCAGGTCGCCGACTTCGGTCTTTCCGGCGCGGGCTGGCCTCCGACGATCACCACGACCGGCCGCTCCTGGGGCGTGACCTGGCGCGTGGCAGCCGGCAGGATCACCCGGTCCAGCACGTCGTTGAGCTCCCGTTCGGATAGTGCCTCGCTCATGTGACTTCGAGCTACAGGGGGCCAGGGGCGCTCGGATCCGCCCTGGTCGGCCCTCCGTGACGCTTCGTAGTTGACCACTGTGTCGACCGACAGTTGGCCATCGGGGATCCGAACTGCACAGCCGAGTCTGGTTCGGGAGACCGACATGCTTCGTCCCCCGTGCTGCTGTGCAGCGCGTGGCCGAAGAGGCGCCATCCTTGCTCCAACCCAGGTCACTGGATTCCGGTGGCTCTGGTCACCATGCGTTGATGACCGGCGCGTCGGGTTCGTGCTGCCGCCAGGCCTCATTGAGGCGCGCGAGCCGGTCCGCTGAGGCGATGCCGCGCAGGGACGCGACCTTGCCGTCGCTGACTTCGAACGCCACGGCGCCCATGACCCGGTCGTCGACCACGGCGAGGACGGCCCAGGAGCCATTGACCAGCGCGATGTGGAACGCGGGGGAGCCGCCGGCCAGCCGCCGCTTCGCCGGAGTGGGCTTGAAGCCGGCCCGCACGTAGGAGGCGATGCGCTCGCGCGTCTTGTACCGCAGCAGCCGCCTGGCCAGTCCGGCGCCGTCCGAGACGGCGGTCGCGTCGGCGGTGAGCATCGCCACCAGCCGTTCGGTGCGCCCCGACGTGGCCGCGGCGAGGAACTCCTGGACGATCCGGCGCGCGGACGCGGGGTCCACCTCGTCGCCGCCGCGGCGCTCGGCGGCGACCCGGCGTCGGGCCCGGTGGACATGCTGCTGGCTCGCGGACTCGGTGATGTTGAGGATCCCGGCGATCTCGGCGTGGGGGTACGAGAAGGCCTCACGCAGGACGTAAGCGGCCCGCTCGACCGGCGAGAGGCGCTCCATGAGGGTCAGTACGGCCAAGGACACCGATTCGCGCTGCTCGAAGGTGTCGGCCGGGCCGAGCATCGGGTCGCCCTCGAGGAGCGGCTCGGGCAGCCAGGCACCGGCCGCTCGCTCGTGGCGCGCCTGCGCCGAGCGGAGCCGGTCGAGGCAGAGATTGGTGACGACCTTGGTCAGCCACGCTTGCGGCTCCTCGACCCGTTCGCGGTCTGCGGCCTGCCAGCGCAGGAACGTGTCCTGCACGGCGTCCTCGGCGTCGGCGGCCGAGCCGAGCAGACGGTACGCGAGCGAGGCCAGCCGGCCCCGGCTGGCCTCGAACCGATCGATGGCTGCGCTGTCCATGCGGAGCAGCCTATGCGGCGGCGGCCCTCACACCGGCCCGGTCGGGCGCGGTGGCCAGGCGGCGCTTGCGCTTCGGCATGCCGAAGGTCGGGTGGTCGATGCTCCACCCCGCCCCCTTGAGGATGCCCGACTTGAGCCACACGGCGGGCCGGCCGCCCAGGTACCAGGGCTTCGACCGGACGTCCCCGTCCACCATCTGGAAGATCGCGTCTCGCCGCCCGAGGCTGATGTGGTTGCCGTGGTACTTCAGCCCGGTGGTCGGGACCTCGCTGCCCGTCAGGCGCGCGATGATCGCGGCGGTCGCCTGCATGTTGGTGTAGCCAGCCGAGGCGCAGGACATCGGCAGCGGCCGGCCGTTCTCGCCGATCGCGTAGGCGCAGTCACCGACGGCGTAGACGTTCGGGTGCGAGACCGAGCGCATGGTGCGGTCGACGACAATCTGGCCGGTCTCGGCGACCTCCAGGCTGCTGGCGGCCGCGATGGGGTGTACGGCGAACCCGGCCGACCACACGGTCACGTCGGCGGGGATGGACGTACCGTCGGCGGCAATCGCCCGTGTCGGCTCGACGGCTTCGATGCCGCTGTGCTCGTGGACGGTGATGCCCAGCCGGTCGAAGGCTTGGCGCAGGTGACGGCGGGCCTTGGGGGAGAGCCAGGCGCCCAGCTCGCCGCGGGCGGCGAGCGCGACCGAGAGGTCGGGCCGGGACTCGGCGAACTCGGTGGCGGTCTCGATACCGGTCAGTCCCTCACCGACGACCAGCACGGTGCCGCCCTCGCCCAGACCGGCCAGGTGCTCGCGCAGGCGCAGCGCCGAGGACAGGCCGGTCACATCGAATGCGTACTCGGCCACGCCGGGCACGCCATGGTCGGCTACGGAGCTGCCGAGCGCGTACAGAAGGGTGTCGTACGTGAGTTCGCCATCGCCGTCCTCGCCGGTCACGGCGACGGTCCTGCGCTCGGGGTCGACGCCGCTGACGCGCGCCAGGCGCAGCCGTACCCCGGTGCCCGCGAATACGTCGGCGAGCTTGCGGAACGCGACGTCCTGTCCGATCGCGAGCTGGTGGAGCCGCATCCGCTCAACGAAGTCGGGCAGGGCGTTGATGATGGTGATCTCGGTGTCGGCGGGGGACAGTCGGCGGGCCAGGTTTCCGGCGGCGAAGGCCCCGGCGTATCCGGCGCCGAGTACGACGATGCGGTGCTTCATGGCGTTGCTCCTGTCTGGTTCGCGTGCCCCTTGAACGAGACGGCGCCCCGATTGCTGACAGGAGCCGGGTGTGACGCGGGTCACTGCCCGCGGCCGAGGACGAGAAACCGCTCGTACGGCGTACGCAAGCCGACAAATGGGCCATGAACTTGGCCGCCGCCAAGCAGTTCTGCGAAGAACAGGAGCCATCCGGGTGCTGCCGCGGCCCCGCTGCGGTCGGTGAAGGTGGATCCGTGCAGGCGTCGAAACGACCGCCGGCGCGGCCAGCGGCTCGTGCACCGGGCTTTGCCGGTGCGGCTGTTCGGCCAAGACAGCCACGAGCACGTCAGGTAGGGTCGGCCCCGGCAGGCCACCGGGGCCCGGGCGCTACCCCCGGTCCCCGAGGGCTGCCGGAGGCTGGGGGGAGGGAGTGGGTGCGCCCAT
>NZ_JBFAWG010000119.1:0-15299 GCF_040680215.1 Streptomyces sp. NPDC052107 | reverse complement strand
ACCCATTCGATGAGAGAACTATCGTTCCCCGTACGCCCACCACAGCCCGAACACTCACTCATCCGCGCCAGAACACACTCATACGCTGTTCCGCGCAGCTGTTCACAACCCCGACCCGCAGACGCGTCGCCTCTACCGCACCCTGCAGGCCGGCTCGGTCGAGCCCGATCAGCAGCGGCCGGCACGGCCGCGACCTCCGCTGCCGAAACCCGCGACCGTTCTCATCGGCCGCGAGCGCGAGATCGCCGAGGTGGAGAAGTCGCTCGGGCGGGGCGGACTGCTGACCCTCACCGGAGCCGGTGGCTGCGGCAAGACCCGGCTCGCCCTCGCGGTGGCGGCCCGCCGGGCCGACGGCTTCCGCGACGGGGCGTCGTTCGTGGACCTCGCCGCCCTGACGGAGCCGCATCTCGTCGCCGAGGCGGTCGCCGCTGCCACCGGAGTGCAGCTCCCGCCGTCCGACAGGGCGGGGCAAGCCCTGATCGCTCAGCTCCACGGCCGGGACATGCTGCTGGTGCTGGACAACTGCGAGCATCTGGTCGACGCGTGCACGGCCCTCGCCTCGCAGGTCATGGCCCACTGTCCGGGCGTCGCCCTGCTGGCGACCAGCAGGGAGCCACTGCGCAGTTACGGCGAGCGTACGTTCCGGGTGCCGTCTCTGGTCCTGCCCGACCCAAGCCGGCTGCCCGATCCGGCCGAGCTCGGCCGGTTCCCTTCCGTGCGCCTGTTCGTCGAGCGGGCCGCCACCGCGGCACCCGGATTCAGGTTGACCGCGCAGAACGCGGCTCGTGAGGGTGAAGGACATGTACGACCCCTCGAACCTCTTCCGTGTCAATCAGAACAGCCGCCCCTCGGCTTCCTAATGCTGTTGTCAAGCGGCCGTCGTGACCGGTGGTGTGATTTCGTAGCACCGTCGGTCACGGATCAGGGCCCAGATGACGTTGACCCGTCGGCGGGCGAGGGCGAGCACGGCCTGGACGTGCTTCTTCCCTTCGGCGCGTTTGCGGTCGTAGAACTTCCGCGAGTTCGGGTCGTAGCGGACGCTGACCAGCGCAGAGGTGTAGAAGACGCGCTGGAGCCTTCGGTGATAGACGAGCGGCCGGTGCAGGTTGCCGCTGACCTTGCCCGAGTCGCGCGGTCTGGGGGCGACGCCAGCGAAGGCCGCCAGGGCGTCCGGGGAGTCGAACTCGTCCAGGCTGCCGCCGACGGCGGCAAGGAACTCCGTACCGAGGACGGTGCCGATCCCCGGGACGCTCAGGACGATGTCGGCGAGTTCGTGCTCGCGAAACCGGCCCTCGATGAGCTTGTCGATCTCGGAGACCTGCTCGTTGAGGGCCATCACCTCCTCGGCCAGGGTGTGGACCAGCTTGGCGATGGTCTTCTCCCCCGGGACAGCGGTGTGCTGGCGTTCGGCGGCCTCGACCACCGCCTCCGCCAGGGCTCTCGCGTTGCGGATCTTGCGGTTGGCCAGCCACGTCGTCAGCCGTGTGGTGCCGGCGCGTCGGATCGTGGCCGGAGTCTGGTAGCCCGTCAGCAGTTTGAGCGGGCCGGTGTTGGTGACGTCCAGGGCCCGTTCCAGGGCCGGGAACATGCTCAGCAGAGTGCCGCGCAGGCGGTTGACGACGCGGGTGCGGTCCTCGACCAGGTCGGCCCGGCGTCCGGTCAGCAGCTTGAGTTCCACTGCGGCCTCGTCGCCGGGGCGGATGGGCCGCAGGTCGCGGCGCATCCTGGCCTGGTCGGCGATCACGTAGGCGTCGCGGGCATCGGTCTTGCCCTCGCCGCGGTAGCCGTCGCTGGCCCGGTTGACCAGCCGGCCGGGCATATAGAGGACCTCCTGGCCGTGGTTGACCAGCAGGGCCAGCAGCAACGCGGGCTCGCCGCCGGTCATGTCGATGGCCCAGGTGACCTCACGGCCATCGGCCAGGTCCAGGATGTCACCGATCAGCTTCAGCAGCTCGGGCTCGTCGTTGGCGACCCGCCGCGACAGCAGGGTCTTGCCGTCCGCGTCCAGGGCGAGGCCGTGATGGTGGCCCTTGCCGCTGTCGATCCCCGCCCATATCCGGCTCATCGCCCTCCTGTCGTGCGTGTTCGTTCTGTTCGTGCCACGGACGACCTCGCCGGCATTGCTCTACACAGCGACTTGTTCGCACTTCCTAATCGGCGGCCGAGTCGTCGTGGGGTGCCGGGCGGCGAAGCCAGGGAAACCACGAGACGGCAGCCGCCTGATAGCCACACCCAGCACCCCTGGGCGACCCAACCCTACGAATGGCTCGATCAACCCGCTCAAGAAGGTAGAGCCGCCTGACCCGGCTCGTGCCGGGGCGCGGGGCGGTCACGCCGGGCGGCAGAACTTGGCCCAGGACGGAAAAGTTCATGTTGTCATGTCCATTGACTCCGGAGGCAGATGTTGGTTGAGTGGCTCAGCCACTGAGCCACCGGGAGGACTGCGTGGAGGCACTGCCCCGCGAAACCATCGTCGATGTCCTGGAGAGCCGTCTGCGCGAGGACATCCTCACCGGACACCACCCGGCGGGCGGTTATCTGCCGCCTGAACGCACGCTCGCCCACGGCTACGGCGTCACGCGCACCACTCTCAAGTATGCGTTCGGGCGTCTGGCGCAGGCCGGACTCCTGGAGACGCGGCACGGTGTCGGCACCCGCGTACGGGACTACCTGCGCCTGGGCGGCGCCGACCTGCTGCCCATGCTCGTGCGGCACAGCCCCGACTGGATCGGCGAGGTCTTCGAAGTGCGGCGCCACATCGGCGCGTTGATCGCCCAGCGCGCCGCGGCCCGGGCCACCGACCGGCAGCGTGCGGAGCTTCGCACACTCCTGGCGGGCGTGGAGGAGGCGGCGGACGCCGATGCCGTCCAGCTCGCGGACATCGAGGTCCACCGAGCCCTGGCACGCGCCACCGGCAACCGCGTCTACGTCCTGCTGACCAACACCCTCTTCAACGCCTATCTGCCCGTGCGCGCGGCACTCAGGGCACCGTTCGAGGACGCCCAGGTGGCCCACGGACGCCTGGAGCCGGTGGTCGACGCGGTAGGGGCGGGGGACGAGTCCGGCGCCCGGCGGGCGGCCGAGCAGTATCTGACGGCGACCGAACGGATCATGCTGGAGGCTCTCGCATGAGCACGGACACGACCGCAAGCGGGGCGAGGAACGACAGCGGCTCATCAGCCCGTGGCACCCGCTTCAGCGAGACCATGCTCGGCACGCTCACGCTCGACGACGAGGACCACGCCCGCCGGGTCCGCCTCGATCTGACCGTCACCGCGGACCGCCTCCTGAGGCTCCTCGGAACCACCCGTGCCCGCGCCACCGGCCGGATCCGTGTCACCGGATGGACCGACGACCCCGACGCCCAGGGCGAGTTGGAGATCTCCCCGGTCGCGCGCCGCCGCATCCGTTACCGCATCACCTTCACCGCCGACGGCCGACGGCTCACCCTTGACGGCTGGAAATCCATCACCCCGCGCAGACCCCTCACCTCGATGACCGTGCTGCCGTACACCGTCTACGAGGACGCGGTGCCCATCGGCACCGGCACCCTTCGCTTCCCCCTCGGTACCCAACTCCTGCCTTTCCTCGCCGGCTTCCGCTTTCCGCGGCAAGAGGATCCCGGCGCCCTGCTCGCGCCCCGCTGGCGTGGTGAGCCGGGCCGTACCGAGGTCTGGTACACCACCGTCACCGATCCGGACTCCGGCAGCGGACTGTGGCTGCATCACGAACTGACCGCGCCGGCCGACGGATCCCCGCCGTACGCGCACGGCTGGGCGGCCGTCTTTCCCCAGGACGGCCCCGTGCGGCACGCCCGGTTCGGCCCGGCCCGGTGGACTCCCGAGAAGTCCGGCTTCACGGCCGACGGGGTCACGGTCCGGCCCGGACGCCTGACCGGATCCGCGGCGGACGGCGCCCTGCGCTGGGACCTTTCGGAACGGGCGGCGGACCAACCGCTGTTCACCTTTCCCCGCTGGTCGTGGAGGCGGCCGCTGCTGCCGGCCGCCCACATGCTCCCGGCCGCGCGGGCCCTCTACGACGGCACCTTCAGCCATGACGGCACGCCGCTGACGCTCACCGCGGCGCCGGGCGCCTCGGCCCGGATCTACGGTCACGGCAACGCCCGCCGCTGGGCCTGGCTGCACGCCGACCTCGGCGCCGGAGACGTTCTGGAAATCGTCGCGGCCGTATCCATGCGTCCCGGCCTGCGCAAACTTCCACCCCTGGTCTTTCTCCGGCTGCGCCGCAACGGCCGCTGCTGGCCACGCCGTCCCGAACGGCCGGCCGTCGGCTGGGCCGGCGCGGGCCGCTTCCGCGCCCGCATCGGCCTGCCCACGTGGACGGTCACCGGCCGCGCGGGGCTGCGCCGGATCCGGGTCGAGGTGACGCAGCCGACGGACCGCACGCTCGCCCTGGACTACACCGACCCCGACGGCAGCCACGCGACGTGCCGCAACAGCGAGCGCGCCGACTCACACGTCCTGCTGGAGCGGTGGTGGTTCGGCGGCTGGCGCACCGAGGCGGAGTGGACACTCGACGGCACGGCCCATGCGGAGGTGGGCACACGATGACTCTCGCCGGCCTCGTGTCCGCCCTGATCGCCGACGACGGCACCACCGAATGGCCCCGCCGCGTCCCCGCCCGGCTGGAGACGGTCCTCGCCGCGACGCCGCTCGCCGCCCGGGCCGGCCTGCGGGCAGCCGCGCGCGGCGTGGACGCCTATGCCCTGGCACGCACCGGACACCGTCTCGGCCAACTCACCTCGCTTGAGAGGGAGTTGGTGCTGCGCGGGCTCGCCGCACGTCCCGCCCTCCTCCCGCTGCTGGACGTGCTGAAGGTGCCCGTCCTCCTGGCGGCCGGCACCGAACGGATGCTCCAGGACGGCCCTGTACCGCCGGCCCTGACACGTCCAGACCCGCCGCTGAACCTGACGCCCGTTTCCGCTTGGCCCGCTCGCTGCACCGCCGACGCCGTGGTCATCGGATCCGGGGCGGGCGGAGCCATGGCGGCGCGGACCCTGGCCCGAGCGGGACTCGACGTCGTCGTCCTGGAAGAGGGACAGCACCACCCCACCGAGTCCTTCGGCCTGCGTGCACCCCTCGACCGGTTCACCGAGCTGTACCGGGACGGCGGGGCGACCGTCGCCGTCGGCACCCCACCCCTGCTCCTACCGACGGGCCGAGCCGTCGGCGGCACCACCCTCGTCAACTCCGGTACCTGCTACCGGACTCCGCCCCACGTCCTCGCCCGCTGGAGCAGCGAGTTCGGTTTCACGCTCGCGGACGGCTTCGCCCAGTACCTGGACGAGACCGAACGCACCCTGCACGTGGCCACCCAACCCCTCGACGTCCTCGGCGACAACGGCCGCGTCGCGCTCGCCGGCGCCCGGGAACTCGGCTGGCAGGCCGCGCCCCTGCGCCGGAACGCACCCGGCTGCCAGGGTTCCTGCCAGTGCGTGGTGGGCTGCCCCACCGGCGCCAAACAAAGCGTCCAGCTCTCCGTGCTGCCCGACGCCTGCGCCGCGGGTGCCCGCATCGTGACCGGGGCACGGGTCGAGCGGATCCTCGTCGAAGCGGACCGGCCCGGAGGCCCACGGGCGGCGGGGGTGCGCGTGCACCGCGAGCACGGCGGGGCGGAGATCCTCGCGCCCCTGGTCGTCGTCGCGGCCGGCGCACTGCAGTCCCCACCGCTGCTGCGCCGCTCCGGCCTCGGCCGGCATCCCCGCCTCGGCCTCAACCTCAGCGTGCACCCGGCCACGAGCGTCGCCGGACGCTTCACCCAGCCCGTCACCGCCTGGCAGGGGGTGCTGCAGAGCGTCGGCGTGGAGGAACACCACGACACAGGCATCCTCATCGAGGCCACCGCCACTCCGCCCGGCATGGGCTCCTTCGTCCTCCCCGGGCTGGGTGCCGAACTACGGCGCGAACTGGAGAACGCCGACCGGCTTGCCACACTCGGCGCCATGATCGCGGACCGCCCCTCCGGACGCGTCCTCGGCCGTGACCGCACACTGATCCGCTACGCCCTGGACCGACGCGACGCGGACCGCCTGATGAAGGCCGTCCGCGCCATGGGCGAGCTGCTTTTCGCCGCGGGCGCCGAGGAAGTGCTCACGGGGCTCCCCCGCGCACCACGGGTTCGCAGCCTCGCGCAGCTGGACGCGGTTCTCGCCGCCACGACCGCGCGACAGCTGCACCTGTCGGCCTACCACCCCACCGGCACGGTCGCCGCCGGCGCGGACCCCCAGCGGTTCCCCGCCGACCCGGCGGGCCGGCTCCGCGGAGTACAAGGAGTTCTGGTCGCAGATGCCTCCGTACTCCCCAGCTGCCCGCAGGTGAATCCCCAGCTGAGCATCATGGCCGCGGCCCTCGCAGCGGCGACCGCACATCTCACTGCATGACGACCGGGACGCCCTTCTTTCCGTCCGTGCCGGGCCATGTCCAGCGCATGACGATGCCGGAGCGTCGTTCGATGCGCTCGGGAAGGGCATGGCGGCGCTGCAACGGGCCACGCCGAAACCGGCCAGGCCGCCGCAGCAGCACGGTGCGGCACCCTGCTGATCGGCGACGACGATCGACGGGAGGTCGTTCCGTACCCTTGCGGCATGCGCATGCGCCCCACTCTGAGCTGGACCCCTACCGAGGACTTGCCGCCGGGCACCACGGACCTCGAACCGGTCGCCGCCGCGCTGACCACCGGCGGCGTGCTGGTGCTCAGCGGAGCGGGTATCTCCACCGAGTCCGGCATCCCCGACTACCGGGGCGAGGGCGGGAGCCTGAGCCGGCACACCCCGATGACCTACCAGGAATTCACCGCCAGCGCCCAAGCCCGGCGCCGGTACTGGGCGCGCAGTCACCTCGGCTGGCGCACCTTCGGCCGCGCCCGCCCCAACGCCGGGCACCGGGCCGTGGCCGCCTTCGGGCGACACGGCCTGCTCTCGGGTGTGATCACCCAGAACGTCGACGGCCTGCACCAAGCCGCCGGCAGCCAGGGCGTCACAGAACTGCACGGACGCCTGGACCGGGTCGTCTGCCTTTCCTGCGGCGCCCTCAGCCCGCGCCGCGAACTCGCCCAGCGGCTGGAGGAAGCCAATCCGGACTTCGAGCCGGTGGCCGCAGGCATCAACCCGGACGGTGACGCCGACCTCACCGACGAACAGGTCGGGGACTTCCGCGTCGTGCCCTGCACGGTCTGCGGCGGCACCCTCAAACCGGACGTGGTGTTCTTCGGCGAAGCCGTTCCGCCGCGGCGGGTCGAGCACTGCCGCGAGCTGGTCCGTGAATCGGCCTCGCTGCTGGTACTGGGCTCCTCGCTGACGGTGATGTCCGGGCTCCGGTTCGTCCGCCAGGCATCCCAGGCCGGGAAGCCGGTGTTGATCGTCAACCGGGACCCGACCCGGGGCGACCGGCACGCCCTCTCCCGCGTCACGCTCCCTCTGGGAAGGGCCCTCACCACCGTGGCGGGCCGGCTGGGCATCCCCACCGACGGCGAGGCGGCGGACTCGGTGACGTCGTGACAGTGGTGGAACGTCACCGCAGTTCGCCACTCCACCGCTTCGGGGCGATACAGAGCCGCCAAACCCGCTTGCGCTGACGGGTCCGGCGGTCCCCGCCAGCCCAAGAACGGGCAGTCGGAGGCGTCAGCGGCCTGCGGCCGCCTTGCGGGGCAGGTCCGACCAGGCGCTGTCGGCAAGGCCGGGCCCAAGCAGTACGTCTGCTGCGGTGCAGGCCAGTGCCTCGGCGGCGAGCATCGTGTGCCTGCCGCGGGGGCCGGCCGCCGCCGCAGCGAACTCAGGCGTGTGGTCTAAGGCGCCGGAGTCCAGGATGGCGGCGACCGGATGGATGGCCGGGACCTTCGTGCTGACGTTGCCGATGTCGGACGATCCGAGGTACACGCCGGGCGCCGGATCACCGACGGTGGTGTCGGCCCGCTGCTGGTGCCCGGCGAACGTCCGCGAGAGGACGTCGTTGTTGCGGAAGTGCTCGTAGCGGACGGACGCCTGCTCGACTTCCGTCCGAGTGCCGGTGGCGAAGGCGGTTCCCTCGGCGCACCGGGTGAGCTCGGCGATCAGGGCGTCCAGAGCCCGCGGGCGTGGGTGCGGTCGGCGATCCAGGGGACGGTCGCGGCGAAGTCGGTCGGGAAGCGGTCCGGGCCGTCGGCGCGGCGCAGGCTGTCGGGGGCCCTCGGAGGTAAGGGCGGCGCACTGTCAGTGGTCGCCGCGGTCGGTCATCGCGGTGAGGCAGCGGTCGCGGGCGGCGCCGACGATGCGTCCGCGCGGGTCGTCCCCGTGTCGCGGCAGGTGGAACCGCCGGGCGTTCCACCGGGCAGGAAGAGCCGTGGCCTGGCCCGGTGTGGACCGGTCGCGGAAGGTCAGGTCTCAGTTGGGCGGTGCCGTGGTGCCCCGGATGACGAGGTGAGGGGCGATGACGTCTTCGCCGGCCGGGGTCTGGTCGCCTTCCAGCCGTGCGACGGCCCGGTTGACGGCGAGGTGGGCGAGGCGGGGGATGTCCTGTCCGACGGTGGTGAGGTCGATATGGGCGAGGCGGGCCAGGTGACTGTCGTCGAACCCGACAACGGAGATGTCGCCGGGGACCGCGATGCCGGAGCGCAGGAAGACGTCGAGAACGCCGGTCGCGCAGCGGTCGTTGAAGGCCAGTACGGCGGTGGGCCGTCGGCGGGCGGTCGACAGGGTGCGGGCGGCCTCGGCGCCTTCCTCCTCGGTCAGGCCGCCGGGGAGGATGCGGATGTGTTCGGCCAGGCCGTGTCGGTTCATGGCGGTGCGGTAGCCACGGCGCCGGTCGGCTGCGCCCGGCGCCCGGCCGCCGTCGATGTGGGCGATGTCGCGGTGGCCGAGGGCGACGAGGTGCTCCACCGCCTGGCGGGCGCCCTCGTCGTCGGCGGTCCGCACGACCTCCAGACCGGGGACCTGCGGCCGTAGCCGGCGGGCCACGGAGACGACCGGCAGCTGCGCGGCGAGTTCCGCCAGTCGTGCGGCGGGGGCTTGCGGGCCGAGCAGGATCAGCGCCTCGCAGCGGTCGGCGAGCAGGGTCTCGACGGCGCGCTGCTCGCCGCGTCCGGCGGTCACGGCACTCAGCGCGATCTGGTAGCCGGCCGGTTCGGCCGCCGCGTAGATGCCCTCGACCAGGTCCGCGTGGAAGGGATGCTGAAGGCCGAACTCCACCCCGAGCAGCCTCGAACGCTGGCTGCGCAGCAGCCGCGCCCGGGTGTCGGGGCGGTAGCCGATCTCCCGCGCGGCCTGCAGAACGCGCTCGCGGGTTGCCGTGCTGGCGCCCTTGGCGTCGCGCATCACGATGGAGACCAGTGCCGTGGACACGCCCGCCCGCGCCGCGACGTCCGCGAGCGTCGGCCGCTTTCCGTCCGGGGCCGCCGGGGTCTGGGGCACCTGTCCTCCCTGGTCGAGGCCGCCTCCTCGGAGGCCGACTATAGAACGTTCTAGCCCTCACTGGCCACCGAACTCTTGACATCTGTGTGCCGTGGCTGGCGTACTGCTGCCCATCGACCAAACTAGAACGTTCTAGTAGCTAGAACGTTCTAGTCAAGGCTGCCGAGAAAGGGCGGATGGCGATGTACACACTGGCGGTCTGCGCCGAAATGGTCTTCCGGGACCTGCCGATCGACGAACGGGCACGGCGCATCCACGACGCCGGCTTCCAGGTGGAGATCTGGGACTGGAGCCGGCACGACCTGGATGCTCTGGCCCGGACCCCGGCCGAGGTCTCGTCCATGACCGGTTACCTCCGGGGCAGCCTGACGGACGAGGAGGGAGCGGCCGAACTCCTGCGCACGGCGGAGATGTCGGTCCGGGCGTCCGAACACCTGGGCTGCCCCCGGCTGAACCTCCACGGCACCGGCCTGGACGACAAGGGTCTGCCGGTGGCGCCGGTGACCGGTGCGGCCACCGGAGCGATGTGGATCAACGCTCACCGCACCCTCACCCGCCTCGCCGAGCTGGGCGAGCGGGCCGGGGTGGTCTTCACCCTGGAGAACCTCAACACTGCCGTCGACCACCCGGGCGTACCGTTCGCGACGGCCGCCGACACCCTCGCCCTGGTCCAGTCTGTGGAGCGCCCCGGTCTGCGGATGAACCTGGACCTGTATCACGCCCAGATCGGCGAGGGAAACCTGATCGAGCTGGTCCGCAGGGCCCACGCGCTCGGCCTGATCGGCGAGATACAGGTGGCCGACGTGCCCGGCCGCCGCGAACCCGGCACCGGGGAGATCAATCACCCCGCCATCGCCCGCACACTGAAGGAGCTGGGCTACGAGGGCACGGTCGCGATGGAGGCATGGGCCTCCGGCGACAGCGAGCTCGCCCTGGAGCGCTTCCGCTCTGCCTTCACCCTCTGAAGCCCTGACCACGACATGACGTACGGAGTACCCGCATGAGCACTCAGCAGCCTCTCTCCGTCGGCCTCATCGGCGCCGGGCGGATGGGTTCCTTCCACGCCGAGACCCTCGCCCACCGCCTTCCCGGCGTCCGCCTCGCCGCCATCGCCGACCCCGCCCCGGGCGCCGCGCAGAACCTGGGCGACCGCCTCGGTTGCACCACCACCTCCACGGACAGCGCTGAGCTGCTCGCCGATCCGCGCGTCGACGCGGTCGTGATCGTCACCCCGGCCCGCACCCATGCCGACCTGGTCGAGGCGGCGGCCAAGGCGGCCAAGGCGGTCTACTGCGAGAAGCCCATGGCCGTCACCCGCGCCGCCATCGAGTCCGTCACGACCGGTGGCCCTGTCCGCGTCGACACGCTTCGGGACCGGTGAGATGCGAGTGCGCACCCGGTCGCAGCGCGCAGGGTCGGGCGCGAGCGGCTCGTGTCGGCGAAGAGCCTACGCAGAGCCCTCTTGCGCCACCGGGCGCCTACAGCGGACGGCGACGGCCGCGATGTCGTCATCCAGCCTTCCGCCGCTGTAGTGGAGCAGGTCTTGGTGAAGCCGGTCCAGCAGCTCACGGGGCGCCGCCGGGCCGAGCTGCCGCATCCACTCCGGTAGCGGGAAGAACGTGCCGGTGCGGTCCCGGGTCTCCGTCACGCCGTCGGTGTAGAGCAGCATCTGGTCGCCCGAGGCAAAGGTGATGGTGTCGACGTGGTAGTCGTCTCCGAGGAGCGCCGCGAGATTGAGGGGCGGCGAGGGCACGGTGGGCTCGAGGACGCGGAGCTCTCCGCTCTGCATCAGCAGTGGCGGGGGGTGTCCGCAGTTGAGGATCTTCACATGCCCACCGACGTGCGGGATCTCGGCGATCAGGGCGGTGGCGAAGTGCTCGGGCTGGTCCGGGTCGAGGATCGCGACGCTGTAGCGGCACATGCTGGTCTCCAGGCGATGGATGATGCCACTCAGGTCCGGCTGGTCGTACGCGTTCTCCCTGAAGCAGTTGATCACAGCCGAGGCCGCCCCCACCGCCGACAGGCCCTTACCGCGCACGTCACCGATGAGCAGCCGAACCCCGTACGGCGTGTCGGCCACCTCGTAGAAGTCGCCTCCGATCCGGGCCTGCTCCTGGGCCGCCAGATACAGCGACTCGATCTCGACGTCCTGCACCCGGCGCGGCAGCGGGCGCAGCAGCACCTGCTGCGCCGCGTCGGCGACGAGCCGGATTTGGAAGAGTGCCTCTTCTCGCTGGAGTCGGAGATGGCTCGTATAGGCGGCCGCCAAGGTGACCGCAACGATCGCAGCAGCCGTGTAGGGCGTTCCCAGATCGGAGTAGACGAGGCTGAGCCCGATCATGACCAGCAGGCAGAACACCCCCAGTAGGACCGTCGAGAGCACGGGCCACATCGCGGCGGCGAGGGCGGGTGCGGCCGGCAGGAGACGGCTGAAGGCGATCTCCCTGGGGGTGGCGAAGGCCAGGCCGGCGATGAGGACGGTGAGGAGTATGGGGGACAGCAGTACGGTCTCGCGTCGGCCACCGTATGGAGAGCGGTGACGTCGAGGCCATACCTTACTGATCATAAAATGTATCTTATCGGGGCATAACGGGCTTCGTGCCGTGAGAGAGCATGCTCCGATGAGTGGTCCTTCCACGACCCCGGAACTTCGCCGACGGGATCTGCTCGAAGCCGCCGCACTCGCCGGTGCAGCGCAGGCCGTGGTGCGGCGCGGTGCCCGGTCGTGGATACGGCGAGATGATGAACGCCCTCCGGTGGGCCGTGACGCGGCAGCCGGGCGACGGGCTTGACCAGCGTCCGCTTCCCCGCAGTGGTGCTATCAAGGGTGTATGGAGGAATTTTCCGGGCATCCTCGGAGCCCGGAACGTCATCCGCCCGTCGGACCCTCGCGCGAACGTCGCGCCTCCCCGCTGGACCTGCGCAGTGCGGCCGGTCAGGTGTTCCTTCTCCAGGTCGTCGTCGTGGTCCTGCTGGTCGTGGCCGCGGCGGTGGGCATGGTGCTCCAGGCGGCGAGTGACGCTCTGCAGCAGGGGCGACGGGAGTCGGTCGTCGCGGCCCAGTCGTTCGCGAATGCCCCCGGCGTGGCCGCGGCGCTGCGGAGCCGGGATCCGACGGCGGTGCTCCAGCCTCGGGCCGAAGCGGCGCGGAAGCGTGCGGGTGTGGACTTCGTCGTCGTCATGAGCACGAAGGGGATTCGTTATACCTATCCCTATACGGGGGAGATCGGGAAGAAGTTCGTCGGCACCATCGCACCGGCGCTCAAGGGCCGTACCGTCGTCGAGCAGGCCGGTGGGCCGCCGCTGCCCGCGGGCAGGGGGACGGCCGTACAGGCTGTGGTCCCGGTCACCGACGCGCACGGCAAGGTGGTCGGCCTGGTCTCCGCGGGAATCACGGTCAAGGACGTGGCGGGACTGTGGATGCCCCAGCTGCCGATCATCCTGGGCAGCGGCGCGGCCGCGCTGGCGCTGGCCGTGACGGGAACGACTCTGGTGTCCCGGCGGCTGCGGCGGCAGACGCACGGCATGGCCCCGGAGGAGCTGGCGCAGCTGTACGAGCACCACGACGCCGTGCTGCACGCGGTGCGGGAAGGAGTGCTGATCACCAGCGCCGACGGACGGCTGATGCTGGCCAACGACGAGGCCACACAGCTGCTCGGACTGCCGGCGGACGCGCGGGGGCGCCCGGTGCGGGAGCTGGGACTGCCGGAGCCGGTCATGTGTCTGCTGACGTCGCCGGAGACGGTCACCGATGAGGTGTATCTCGCGGGGCACCGGCTGCTGGCGGTGAACAAACGGCCGACGTACCCGCAGGCCGACCGGGGAGGCAGCGTGGTGACCCTGCGGGACACCACGGAGCTGGCGGCGGTCACGGGGCGGGCCGAGGTCGCGCGGGAGCGGCTGAAGCTGCTGTACGAGGCGGGGGTGGGGATCGGGACCACGCTGGATGTGGAGCGTACGGCCCAGGAGCTGGCCGACGTGGCGGTACCGCAGTTCGCCGACCTCGTGACGGTGGATCTGCTCGAAGCGGTGTTGCGGGGGTGGGAGCCTACGGCGGAGGGCTGGCGGCATCTGCGCCGGGCAGCGATCGGCGGCGATCGGCGGATGATTCCGGTGTATCCGCTCGGCGAAGTGATCACGTTCGCGCGCCGAACGCCGCAGATGCGGGCGCTGCAGGAGCGACGGGTCGTGCTGGAGGCGGACCTGCGGCAGGCACCCGGCTGGCGGGAACAGGATCCGGAGCGCGCCGACAAGGCCCTGGAGTGCGGGTTGCGTTCACTGGCGGCCGTACCGCTGCGGGCGCGGAACGTACCGCTGGGCGTGGCCAACTTCTACCGGACGGTGGATTCCCCGTCGTTCGAGCCGGACGATCTCACGTTCGCGGAGGAACTGGCCGCGCGGGCGGCGGTGGCCATCGACAACGCCCGGAGGTTCACCCGGGAGCACGCGATGGCGGTGACGCTGCAGCGCAGCCTGCTGCCGCGCAGGCAGCCGGAGCAGGACGCACTGGAGGTGGCCTGGCGATATCTGCCCGCGGAGGCGGGGGTGGGCGGGGACTGGTTCGACGTCATCCCGCTTCCGGGCGCTCGAGTGGCTCTGGTGATGGGTGATGTCGTCGGTCACGGGCTGCACGCGGCGGCGACGATGGGCCGGCTGCGCACCGCGGTGCACAACTTCTCCACCCTGGACCTGCCCGTGGACGAGGTGCTCGGGAACCTGGACGACCTGGTCGTGCGCATGGACAACGAGGAGGACACGGGCGATGCCACGGAAGGCCACGAAGGGGAGGGCGTGACCGGAGCGACCTGTCTCTACGCGGTGTACGACCCGGTGGCGGAGGCCTGCACGCTGGCCCGTGCGGGGCATCCCGAGCCGGTGGTGGTGCGCCCGGACGGGACGGTCACCAGTCCTGGCGTACCAACCTCGGCGCCGCTCGGCCTGGGCGGCTACCCCTTCGAGACCGTGGAGCTGTCCCTGCCGGAGGGTTCACAACTGGTGCTGTACACCAACGGCCTCGTGGAGGACCGCACCCACGACATGGACGTCGGCATGGACAGGCTGCGCCGGGCGTTGGACGGGTCCGGGGGCCGTACGCCGGAGGAGACGTGTCAGACGGTGATCGACGCGCTGAAGCCGTCGCACTACTCCGACGACATCGCTCTGCTGACGGCGCGCACCCGGAAGTTCCCGCCCTCGCGCGTGGCCGAGTGGGACGTGCCGCCGGACCCGGCGCTGGTTCCCGCGGTGCGGGCGCGCTGCCGGGAGACGTTGCTGGAGTGGGGGCTGGAGGAGACCGGATTCGCCACGGAACTGATCGTCAGCGAGTTGGTCACGAACGCGATCCGGTACGGCTCGCCGCCGGTCGGCGTACGGCTCCTGCGCGGACGCTGTCTGATCTGCGAGGTGTCGGACGGAAGCGGCACCTCGCCGCGTCTGCGGCGCGCGGCGACCACGGACGAAGGCGGACGGGGGCTGTTCCTGGTGGCGCAGTTCGCCCAGCGATGGGGAACGCGGTACACCACCCACGGCAAGGTCATCTGGGCGGAACAGATACTTCACGGCGACACTCCCGCCGCCTCGGGCCTCGCACCGGTCGACTTCCTCCTCGACCAGTTCGACCTCGACCAGTTCGAAGATCCCGGCTTGTGAGTAGAAGTGAACCCCGGAGTACCGCGCGCCCGGAGTCCACGTCATGCTGCGCGGGTCCTGGACCATTTCGGCCTCGCTCCCGGTGCAGGATGGCAGGGGCTTCGAGCAGGGTGCGTCGGCAGTGTTCTCATATGGGCGGGTGGGCACCCGAGATTTGAGGCATGTTTTACGTGGTGTGTGCAACTGCGTCCGTGTCCTGGTTGTCTGACAGAAGGTCGGGCCCGTCAGGGCTGAGGAGCAAGAGAGCG
>NZ_JBFAWG010000118.1:0-15300 GCF_040680215.1 Streptomyces sp. NPDC052107 | reverse complement strand
ATCCCACAGCAGGTCAGGCATCACGCCATGCTGCCTTGCCACTCACCGAAACGCAGGCCGATTCCCTTGACGAAACCCATAGGGGCACCCCCCCGATTGATATGCTGTGAGCATAATGCTGAGGGCATCGAGTATGCAAGGAGCGGAAGCGCATGGTGGAGTCGAACCGCAGGACGAGGAACCTCCCACGGCTGGGCAGGTCACTGCGTGAGCTCCGGGACGAGCGGGGCTGGAGCCGCAAGGACCTGGCCGAGCGCTCCGGCCTGTCCTACCCATACGTCAGCCAGCTGGAGAACGGCGACCGCGAGCCCTCCTTCGACACCCTCACCAAACTGGCCCAGACATTCGGCCTGGCCGTCGACGCACTCCTCGCCCCCGCCACAACCCAGCGGTCTTCCCGGCCGCCAACGGCGGCATCCAGCGGACAACGGCACATCCCCAACCCGAACTACCAGCCCGACGCGAGCCAAAAACAGCCGATCGCCACCCACCGGTTCGCCCACGCGCCGGCAAGCGCAGAGGACTTGCCCGCCGTCATCGACGCCGCCTACCAACTCCTCCTCACCCTCCCGCCCGACGAGCGCCTGGACGCCGCCGGCGCCCTCCTCGCCCGCTGCCTGCGAGCAGCCGCCCCACCCACCGAGTGAAGCCTCCAGCTTCCGCAAGACGCTGCCGATAAGTTGGAGGCTCTCCGGCTGCGCAGGCAGATGTCGGGCAAGTTCTTTGCCGAAGCGGGGCCCCACCCTGCACACGAAGCGAAAGCCCTACTGGACCCCGCCCGAGTGATCCGGTCAGGCGTCAGCGGCTCGCGGACATCCCTCGCTGGGAGTGCTGTCGCGAAGCCGTCACGCTGTTGTTGGAGCGAGCGCGCCGGCGCCCAGATTCCAGGCCACGATATCCAGGATCCGCAGCAGCGACACATCGTTGGGGGCCTGCGCTGCCAGGGCTTGCCACTGCTCGGGCTGCTCCTCGAGGTCTCGAGTCATGCATGCGGCGAGAGTTGAGAAGAAGACGGCCTCTGGGCGTCCTGGCGTGGGATGCATCGGGTAGGTGGCGTGCGTGCTGTAGTAGCAAGCTTTGACTTGCCGGTCGAAGAGCGGGACGAAAAGCGGGCGCTTGCGGTGGAGGACCTTGGTCAACTTCGTCAGTCCGATCCCGGGCACCTTTCCCGGGTCGTCCAAGACGCCGATCAGCCCCTCAAGCAGGGGCCTGTGGCAACCTCGGGCGACTGCGGTCTGCAGCGCCAGGTCCTGGGGTATGGCGGCCAGCCCGGCCTCCAGCACCGGCCGCACAGCCTGCAGCGAGTACACAGCGGCAATCGTGGGGCCGGCGTTGAGGAGCAGCGGAGCGAGGAAATCACCATCGTTCAACTCGTCCGGACCGCTGCCTGTGGCCATACGGTCGTATGCCGGGTAAGCGAACGGCTTACCCCCTTTGGCGGCCGCGGCGGCCCTGTTCGCCGATTCATCGAAGTAGGAGCCAACCCACCGCGCCGCTACTTCAAACTCCACGCTCCGCCCGCCAACACGCACCTTCGCGTCTCTCAACGCCGCCCCCTCGACAGCAGGTCCACTCCCCCAACGAGTCGCCGACCCCCTGCCCCAGCCGCAACGGCATCACAGGCTCAACCGACCACTGAACTGTAGTCACCGGCACTGACACGTCCAGGCCATTGGCCCTGCCTGCGCAGCAGGCCAAATAGTGTCCCGTGGGCGCAGACTGCTCGCGTCGATGCTGCTCGAACGGCTACGGATCCTGCCTAGAGGAAGCCAAGGCCACCGTTCGCCTTGGTGCGGGAATGTCCCAGACGTTGGCACCTCACCAAGGACAATGGTCCGGCGAAACAGCCGGATGTCGCCGGCGGAGCGTACTCGTCCCCGGCGGCGCCTGCTTGCTCTGACGGCTGGCGCCGTCAGAGCAACGTGCCGTGGTCCAAAGGGTGAGGGCATCGCAGCGGTGGCAGGACCTGCGCGAGGAGCAGGGCCTGGCTGTCGAGCAGATCCTTAAGGCGCCTACCGCCGACGCTCAGCCTCGTGCCGTAAGACAAAATCGCCGCCCATTCGCCTGTCGCTGTCAGCCCACAACGGCCTCGGGAGGCAGAAGGACGCCGCTGGTGAGGGACTGGGTGAGCAAGCCGGTGGTTTCCTCGGTCCGCTCCGCGACCTCGCGCGCAAGGACCCGTAGCCTGTGCAGCTGACGGAACGCCAGGCCGTAGCGGCGTTGCTCGTCAAGCGGCAGCAGGGGTACGCGCAGTCGCCGCGGATCGATGTGCAGCGACGTGGAACCGGTGGTGGCGCTGTTGACGTTGTCCTCGGCCGCCAGGAAGCCCGCGAGGAACCAGGGATCCAGCCGGTCGGGGTCAGGGCGAACCAGGTGAACGTGCAGTCCCACAAGGCATCCCGCGTCCTGGTCGTCCGCGACGCGGGCGCCGCCGCCTTGGGCGGCCCGGATACCCGGGATCAGCACGTCGCCCGCCTCGATGATCGTGGAGTCGGCCGTCTGCTGCTGCTCGTCCACGTCTCCGGAAGCGCGGCTGCCGGTCGCTAGATCGCGCCCGGTGAGGGTACTGACGCCCGTGTGACTGCGCGATGGTGGCGTGTCCTGGGAGCCGCGTCCTGCCGGCACGGCGCGGTGCACGGTCAGTGCACCGCCACGCGCAAGGTCGGAGACCGTCGCCGTGCGCCAGGACCGGGCTTCCTCCTCGGCCGCCACCCAGGGGGTACCAGCGCACGATGCGGCCAGGGCGAGGGCGCTCTCCTTCAGACGGTCCTCGAGATCACGCGCGTTCTTGGCCACCGCCAGCGGGTCGGCACTGCGCGGGGTGACCCGGACGTGGCGGGTGGGGGTGATGTCGACGAGGTCGTCGAGGAGCTCGATGACGGGGACGGCACATGCTGTGCCGGGGTGGTCGGTGAAGTGTGCCGGGTCCGCGGCGAACGTCTGCCAGTGGTCCAGCACGTTCGTGCTCAGTGCGGTCCAGTCGAGCGGAGCCCTTCCGCCCCGTGACCGGGTGGTGGAGGAGGCGGAGCCGTGCTGGCTTGGTAGGTCGTGCGGGCGTTGCTCGCCGATGGCGTCGATGAAGAGAACCCTGTGCAGGTCACTGCCGCCCGGCTGGGGGCGCTGCAGGATCCACAGGTGCAGTCCGATGTGCAGCGGTGTCGCCGCTCCCGGTGGCAGGGAGACGACGGCGCGTAGTGCGCCACTGCGCAGCAGCTCGGCGCGGACTCGGCGGCCGGAGGCGCGGGAGGCGGTGGCGGGCGGCAGTAGCATCACCGCGAAGGCCCCCGGGGGCAGATGGGCCAACGCGTGCTGCACCCAGGCGAGTTCGGACTCTGCACGCGGCGGCAAGCCGTAGGCCCAGCGGGGGTCGTAGGCGAGTTCGTCGTGGCCCCAGTCGCGGTCCGCGTATGGCGGGTTGCACAGCACCGCATCCGCGGTGAGGTCCGCGAAGGCATCCGCGCGTAGGGTGTCGCCGGCCCGCACTGCGAGGTGCGCTTCGGGTGCGGCAAGGCGCAGCCGTACGGCGGTGCGTTGGGCTTGGACCGGCAGCAAGTCCTGGGCGAACAGGCCGGTGGCGCTGTGCCGGGCGGCTGCGGCGAGCAGGCTGCCACTGCCGCATGCGGGATCCAACACCCGGGCGGGGTAGGGGTCGTCGGGGTGCGGGGTGAGCAAGCGGGCCATTAGGTCGGCCAGTTGCTCGGGGGTTTGGTAGGCGCCGCTGGCGGCGCTGTCTTCCAGTTCGCGCTCGGCCAGGATGTCGAGCGTCGTCTGTCCGCCTTCGTCGCGCACGCAGTGCAGCAGCGCGCGGAGCAGGGGGGCGTCGGCCGGGGTGTAGGTGACCGTGTCCGTGCCCGGAACAGTGTCGGCGAGTTCGGCCACCGCGTCGTGGCAGCGGGCGGCCAGTTCACCGTCGGGGAGTTCGCCCAGTGCGGTCAGTGCTCCCCGCTCGCGTTGGGCGCCGGCGAGGACGAGGGGCAGCAACCGGGCGGCGCCGCCGCTGCCGGTGTGCAGGCGCAGTGCGGCGCGCAGTTCCTCGGCGGGCGAGGCGGCGGTGGCATGGCCGCGTGAGTCGAGCCAGGCGCGGACGGCCTCGAGGTCGTACAGCGGGCTGGTGTCGGTACCACCGGCCGGGGCCGGGAAGTCCGCGTGCCGGCGGCGCCAGTTGCTGACCGTGGCGCGCGTGACTCCGGCGAGCCGTGAGATCTCGGCCGCGGTCACCTGCGCGGAGGGCTTCGGCATGGCACTCCAGACCTCGAGGCGGGTTGACCGTCCACACTTTACAGCATCGATCTCACCATGCATCGTGATTGACAGTGCTTTCACAGACATGCTTATCTGCTGATGCTTCCGCTTGGCAGCGCAGCTCCAGGGCTGTGGTGTCGGCGTCCCGTCCACGTTCCGATGCCTTCTTCACACGCAAACGGGGGAACCCACCCATGTCCACGCCTCCCTGGGCCCAGCAGCCCGGCCAGCCGCAGCAGCCGTTCCCGGCGCAGGCCCCGGTACCGCCGAAGAAGAGCAAGGCCAAGACCTGTGCCGGGGCCGGCTGCCTCGGCGTCGTCGCCGTCTTGGTCCTCGGCGGCGCGATCACCGCTGCCGGCGGCGGCAAGTCCGCCGACACCGACAAGCCGGCCGCCGCGCCCTCCCACGCAAACAACGGCGCCAAGACCGCCGCCCCGCACTCTGCGGGCCCGAAGCAGACGCCGCAGACCGTCACCTACGTCGTCACCGGCACCAGCGGCGCCGACGTGCAGTACGGCCCGGCCGGGTCCTCCGCCCAGGGCACGGTGCCCATGCACGTGACCAAGCCGCTGAAGAACCCGCAGTACTACTCGATCACCACTCAGCTTCAGGGCGCAGGCCATGTCACCTGCCAGCTGAAGGTCAACGGCAAGGTCATCTCGCAGTCCACCGCCTCGGGCGGCTACAACATCGCCTCCTGCGAGATCAGCAAGGACCTCTTCGGCGACAAGTGGACCGACACCAACGCCGGCTGACGCACCACCGCCGGCCCGTCAGCCGGACTCCGGACGCGGCCAGAGGCGTCCGTATCCCCCGCCGACCACCGCAGCGCCGCCGTCTGCTCGGCTTTCGCCTCCACTCGCTCCCTTACACGAAGGACACCAGTGAACCGGCCCAAGGTCATCGCCATCACCGCCTGCGGATTGACCGTCCTGTCCGTCACCGCAGCCACGGTGGACCACGTCAGCACCCACACCGCGCTCGCGGCCGCCCGCCGCCAGGAGGCCGCAGCCGACCAGCGCGCCCAGCAGGCTGCATCCCGCCCGGCCAAGGTCGTCACCAAGACGGTGGACAAGCCCGTCTTCGGCCGCTCCACCCTCCTGGGCGCCTACGCGGCCGGCACCATCTCCGGAGGTGTCTACACGGACGATGGCAACCTCACCTACACCGCCAGCGAGGCCACCTGCTCCCAGCAGTACGCCACGATCTCGCAGCAGCCCAACGGCGGCACCATCCACCGCGACGCCTTCATGAAGGCCTGCCTCGACAACGTCAACGACACCGCCAAGACCGACCCCGCACCCTGACCGGCCACGGACGAAGAGCGCAGCCGTTCCTGAGCGTCGCGCCCCAGACCCGCCCCGCTTCGCAGGGCGAGGTCTTCAAGACGACCGGCTGCCAGAAGTGGGCCAAGGTCGGCTGAGCGCACAGCACCCCCGACCCGACAACCCACGACCATCACCCAGTGACAGAAAGAAGCACAGCTTGACCGAGTCCGGCGAGCCCGAGCTCACCGTCTACCACCGGCACCTGGCCGCACTGCTCAAGCGCAGCGACGACGAGAACTTCCGCGCCCTGTTGGAACAGGCGCGCCGCGTCTCACGGGGCGAGTACGAAACCGTCCTGTACGACCACCAACAGGCCTTCCGGCTCCTGTGGCACCACCTGGACCGCAGCAAGTACCTGCGCCAGGCCCACCACGACGCCCACACCAGGCTCGCCTCCGGACGCGCCGCTGCCAACGAGGCCGCCGACCTGGAGCTCTTCCTCACCGTCTACGCGCAAGTCCGCGCCAACGCCGCCCGCACCACCTGAACCAGCGCAAAGCACCAACCCCGCATCCGCCCTTCGTCCCGCCCAGTGGCGGGCCACCGCCGCCCGCCGCCCATCCCCGTCGGCAGCGCCTGGTCCTCACGGCCTGGCCCGCGAACTGCGGCCGTCCGCCACACGGCGATGACACAGCCATCGTCATGGCCCGGCTAAGCAGCCACCCCCCGAAGCGCATTACCATCCGCCCGTGACCTGGGAGTTCTGACATGACGTCCCCTGAGCGCCCCGAACTGGTCAGCCGCCTCGCCGAGGACTTCACCGCGCTCCAGGACGCCGCCCTGGCCCGGATGAACGGCACTGCCTCCCCGCAGACCGAAGCCGCGCTGGACCACCCCGCACTCGCCGGAGCTGTCGCCATCGCGCTCGCCCACGTGGAGGTCCTTGCCCGGGGAGCTGTCCGGCGCGCTGAGCTTTCCGTGATGCCGGCGCAGCGGTTGCGGCCGCTGCGCGAGTACGCCCGCCGGGTTCGGCGCGCCCGGTTGCAGGCTGAAGCCGTGTGCAAGGAGCAGCGTGCCCGTCGGATCTCGCAGCGGCGCATGCCGGTGACCGGTCCGCTGGACCTGCGGGTGGCGCGGGCCGCACACCCGCAGGCGTACCTGCGCGCCATGGAAGAGGAGCTCACCCAGCGGGGGCTGCCTGCTGAGGCTCTGAGTGTGCCGAACTGCGACCGGGCCCGGTGGGCGCAAGAGCGCCGGCTGATGCACACCGAAATCCCCTCTGCGGTCCGCGAACTGCTGGACTGCGGCGACGACTCCTTCGTCCAGGTGCTGTTGCACGACGCCCGGGAGGCGGAGAACTGCCACCTTGGACATGACGCGATCGTCGAACGGTGGAACCGGCACGCCCCTACCGCGCTGGCCTGGGGCCGTTACGCGATCGCCCAGGCCGAGCGGGCCGCGCTCGCCCGCCCCTTCACCGCCCGCAGCGTCCAGCTCGACGCGCTGGAGGATGCCTACCAGGACACCGCGATCCTCACCGCCCGTGCGATCGAAGCCAGGCACAAAACCGCCGACCTCCACGACCGTATCCAAGAGCTCGCCTCCACTGGGTCTTTCGCCGACCTGATCGCCCAGTGCCACGCAGGGGCCATCGCGCGCTTCGCCTCCGTCCATCCGGGCCTGTGGGACCGCGCTCAGCGGCTGGCCGCCGAGCACCAGACCGGCTGCCTGGAACGGGCCGAGGGCTGCCCGCGATGCCACCTCGCTCTTGGGGCGGCCCTCTCCATGGAAGTCCCTGCCACCGCCCTCTTGGACGTGGACGACGCCCCAGGGCAGATCGTCGAGCCGGACGCTGCCTCAGACCGATACGCGATCCTCAACGACCTCCTCCCCCAGGCGGTCGTGGCTGTTGCCGACGCCGCGGTCGGCGACGAGTCCGCCCAGTGCGGCTATGGCTGGGTCTGCGAGAACGGCGCCACAGGACACGGCGCCTCCATGGCCCACAGCAGCGGTGAGGCGGAGGTCATCGGCATCTGCACGGCCGCCCTCGCCCTTCTCCACCACAGCCCGCACTCCCCCATCGTCATCCTGTGCGACAGCTTGGAAGCCGTCACCGCCGTCAACCGGGCCCTGGAATCCGCCGACCCGGCCGTGGCCCACCGCACCGTTGTGTTCCCCGAAGGCAGGCAGCTCCTGGCCAACCTGATGCCGTACCGCGACCGAGTAGAGGTGCGCTGGCTCAAAGGCCACATCGGCCACGACCTCAACGAGACCGCCGACGCTCTTGCGGCAGTAGCCCTGCGCCGCGCCACCGGCCGCATCCCCGCTGCTGTCGCCCGCAAGGAGCAGACGCACATCCTGAGCACCCTTCGATACGCCTAGGGCGCGCCGCCCACGGCCGCGCGATTCCTCAAGAGGTGCACATAGCCCGGATGGGACCACCTCGTGAACGGCCAGAAGAAGCGCACGTTCGCCATCCCGGAAGTTGCCCCCTCTCCGTCGGCTCAAGGCCCCGACGCATGCATAGTCAAGCTCTGTGCCTTCGTTCCTGTCCCCGTCGGGAGCCGTCACCGCGTGCCGATACGCGCTGAACTGCGGCGACCGCTTTCCGAGCGTCGCGGCATCAAGGCGCGGTCGGTCATGCCTTCGCGGGCCACAGCGGCGGCCTGTCCGGGCTGACGTCCCGCATTGAACTGATCCTGAAACGACCTGACAGAGGTCGGCACTGCCCCCGCGGGGCCCTCACGGAGACGTAAGAGGCGCCTGTCCACACCCTCCCGGGGTTCCGAGGCCGAACCGCCTTGTTGTGAAGATTTTGTGCTGACTAGTCTTCTTTCGCGCACCGGCAGCACCAGGCCTGCGCAGGGATAGGGAGGAACACCATGGCGTTGGCGATAGGCCACCTCGTCGCCCAGTACCGGGCCTGCGCCGCAGCCCGCACCGAACCGTTCAGCGAGACGGTCGCCGCCTCACTCGATGACCTCTGCGCACGGCTCGGCGATGCGGCGCACGACACCGAGCAACTGGTCCTCGACGACCCGGCCATCGTCCTCGCCGGGCTGCGCCACGCCCTTGCCGACATCGCCGACCTGCTCGCCGAGGACCACCGCCACGACGACGAACTGCTCGCCCGCCGCATCACCCTCGACCTGCACACCGCCACCGGCACACTGCAGCACACCCGCGACCTGAGCGCCTTCGCCCGCCCCCTCACCGCCCTCGGCCACACCGATGAAGCACGTGACGCCCGACGCGAGGCATTCACCGCGCTGTGCGCCCTGGCGGCGCAGGAACCCACCCGGTGGCTGGACGCCCTCGCCGAGGCCGTAGCGTACGGCGATCTACTGGTCGCCGCCGGAGACCCGGCCGCCGCGACTGAGGCCTGCCGGCGGGCCGTCCACGGGCTCGCCCCGTACGCGGAATCGGGCATGCCCTGGGCAGTCGAGCCCTATGCCCAAGCCTTGCTGAGCCTCGCCCAACGCACCGCTGACGCCGGCGACCCGGTTGGCGCGCTTGAAGCCGCTCAGGAGGCGGTCGTCCTGCTCGAGCGGGAGAGCCCCGTCGTGCTGGCAGCCGCTTTGCACTCCGTAGGTCTGCGGCACGAGGAACTGAAGCAATGGGAGGACGCCCGCGTCCACCTGGCCGAGGCCGCGGAGCTCCTCGCCGATGCCGAGGACGCTGCCACCAACCGGCGGCGCGCCGAACTGCTCGGCGACCTCGCCCGCGTGCAAAGCCACCTGGACGGCGACGCCGCAGTGGAGACCGCGAAGCAGTGCGTCGAACTCCACCGTGGCATCGTCGGCGACGAGCCAGGCCACCTCCCACACCTCGCACTCGCGCTGGTGGAGCTGCACCACAGGCTCGCCGCAACCGGCCGCCACGTCAAAGCGGTGTACGCGCTGCAGGAGTCGGCAGCGCATTACCGTCAGCTTCGCGAACAGGACCCGCAGTGGACCGCCGACCTCGCCCACTGCCATCTCTTCCTCGGCCAGCAGCTCGCCGAACTCGGCCGCCGCGAGCCCGCGCTGGAGGAGACCACGACTGCGGTCGCGCTACTGCGTGACTGCCCCGAAGAAGCCCTCGCCTTGGCCCGGGCCCTGCGGGACCTCGGAACACGGTTCCACGACCTGGGGCGGACGGTGGAGTCGCTGGCTGCGAACGGTGAGGCGGCCGGGATCTTCCGCGACGCCGGGAATCTCCCCGCCCTGGGCATGGTGCTGTACAACGTGGCGGTCACCCACCACTTCGCCGACCAGATAGAGGAGGCCGTGCCGGCTGCCGTCGAGGCCGTCGAGGTCTACCAGCGCCTGTACGACAAGGACAGCGGCTGGGCCCCCGACCTCGCCCAGGCCCTCGCACGGCTTGGCAAAGTGTGCGAACGCGCCGACCGCTTCGACCAGGCGATCACCGCCATGGAACGCGCGGTCAGCCTCCTGCAGCGGCTGCACACGCCGGGAAGTGACAACTACGGAGCAGAACTCGCGCAGGTACTGCACGACCTGAGCCGCTATCACGAGCAGCAGGGCCGCCTGGACCGCTCGCTCGAGCACATGCGCAGATCAGTGGCCCTGTACGGGGACTTGACGCAGGGCGATCCCGAGCGCTTCCGTCGTCAGCTCGCCGGTTCCTGGCTCTCGCTCGGCATCTACCTGACCCAGCTCGACCAGGACGAGGAGGCACGGTCCGCCACCGGCCTCGCCGCGGACCTCTACCGGCAGGCTGACGACCAACAGGGCCTCGCTCTCGCTTTGGTCCAGCTCTCCGCACGCGAGTCCGCCCTGAACCGGGCCGAGGAGAGTACCGCCGCCCTCACCGAGGCCGTCGAGCTGTACGAGGAGCTGGCCCTCCAGTGGCCCGACCCTCATCTCGGCAACCTCGCCATGACCCTGGAAAACCTCGCCACCCGCCACTCCCGGCAGCAGGACCATGGCGCGGCGCTGCCGCTGCTGGAACGCGCCACCCGCATCTGGGGCCAGCTCGGCAACCAGAGCTACCTTGTCGGAAACCTACGCAGTCGCCTGCTCGTCGAGTACAGCCTCGGCCGGGACACCGAGGACACCCTGGAACGGCTCACCGACAACCAGCACGATCTGGAGGAGACCATCCGCACCCTGGACGGCACCGTCCAGGATCTCATCCGCGCTGACCTCCTGCGGCCGGCCGAGCAACTACTCGACCGCGTCTTCGGCCTGTGGGAGATCCACCTGCTGGAACACCCAGACAGCGACCCGATGCTGCGACTTGTCCTGCTGGACTCCCGTGCCCTGCTGCTCGCCCGCAGCGAGCAGCACGCCGAGGCGGCCGCGACCCAGGACGAGACGATACGGCTGCTCGAACCGTTCGCCCTCGAGGACCCCGACGGCTACCTCGGCACTCTGGCCGCTGCCCGGTCCCGGCTCTCCCGCTACCTGCGCGCAGCCGACAGGCCTGCCGAGGCCCTCGAGCAGCAGGGCCAAGTGGTGTCAGTCTACGAGCAGCTCGCCGCACAGGTCCCCGGCGTCTACCGCCCCGCCCTGGTCTCCGCCCTCCACAACCTCGGCGAACTGCTCCACGACCTCGGCAGCAACGACGCTGACGCCGTCCTGGCCCGAGCCGCCACCCTCCGTCTCACCCTCGGCGGCGAGGAGGACTGACTCCAACCGCGCCCTCCACGGTCACGAACAGCGGCAGCTCCCGCAGCCCTTCCAAGCCTGACAAGCAAGCCCGCCTCGTAGCGTGGCTGCATACCTGCTCGCCTCCATGTGGCCCACGCTGGCCTAACGAACGCAAGAGGTGCCCGGGGCGCTCACCGGGTACGTCGACGTCGGAAAATGGTGCTACCCCTCTTCGGCTTCTTCCGTTTCAGCTTCGTCGTCTTCGTCGCCTTCGTCCGTTGGTGGATCGGTCGCGTAGAGCAGCTCCCATAGGCGGTCCATCCCCCAGTCGGTGATGCCGACTTTTACCCTGAAGCTGTCGGTGCTGCCTGTCCAGGCGGAGGTGGGCGCGTATCCGTGGTCAGCCAGCTCAGCGGTAGCCGCTTCGATGACGCGCGCATCCTGTTCGGTTGGGGCGCTGGAAGGTGCTGCGGCGGGGAGGAGGCGGAACGACAGGGTCTCCATATAGGTGGAGCACCCGGGCAACCCCCCCTCATCGATCAACTCGATCTCGTATTCCCCGTCATCGACCTGGCTGATGTAGGCATTGGCCGCTCCCTGGAAGTCGAAGGGGTCGGCAATGTGCAACTCGGGCCCGGGGTGGCTTTCGGTTGCCGGCGTCGCCTCGCCGCTGTTCTCGTCCGTGTGGCCGTCGGGCGGGCAGGCCGTTGCCGTCTCCGCGGCTTCGATGGGGTGGGGATTGATGTAGAGGGACTCCAGTTGGGCCTTGCCGTAGCGGGGGCCGATGAGCCATCCCGGCGTGTGCCCGGCGGAGTTCGTGGGGCGAACAAGCAGGCGGTGATCGGTGGCGCGGTACAACGCGATGTCGTATCCCTGCTGCAGCCACTCGTCGAGTACGCCGTCGGTGCCCAGGTCCCCTTCTGCGTTGGTCTCTGAGGTGGGGAACAGGGCGCGAACGGTGGCAAGGTCGATCTCGTTATCTTCCATATGGCTTGTCCAGGAGAGGAGGGGCGCCTTCCCGGCGCCGACGAGCAAGGGATGGTGTTCGGGCGTGGCAGTAGAAGAACCACCGCTGACGGATTGGGGGCGAGGAAGGTGCCGGGCTTCTGAACACAGCGCAGCGGCCATGTCAGGGGCACAGGCACACCCGGGAATCCGCAGGGAGCAAACCGGCCGCTGCAAGTCGCGAGGCCAGACTGCGGTGCGCGCCCGGCGGTCAGGGTTCGGTGACGCAATGCGTGGGGCGGCGCTCGGGGTTGTCAGGCCAGGAGCTTGCCGGTAATTGAGCGGCTGCAGTCGGTCCCGCGGCCACGAGGGGGTGCCGGGAAGAGCCCCGATGGCCGACATGACGAAGGTGCGTATGGCCGCTGGGCCTCCCGTCCGGCTCACCCCGGACGGTACACCGGTGAGGTAGCCGCATAGCGGTCCCGGGCATCGGTGTTGGCGGTGCGGAGGGCGGCCAATTGGGCGTCGAGCCGCCGCTCGAACTCGGAAAGCCGGTTGTTCGCATGGGCCTGAGCCCATTCGAGGTAGAAAGCCACATTGGGAGAGTGCCCGTCGTGCAGGACGTCCACCGTGGCCGGTTGCGCGGCATGCGCGGTGTGCAGGACCACTCGTACAACCTGCGGGGCGATCTGTTGCGGCTGAAAACCCAGCAACTCCCCCGCCGGAATCGACCAACGCTGCATGCGTCCGAAATAGGCAATCGTGCCGAGGCTCAGCACCATGGCACCGGCATCAACTGGGGAGAGTTGCTGCCGGTCGGCGAGCTGTCCGGCCTGGCCGGCGCCGAGCGTGACGGCGGCCGGGCCGAGAGGGACGGTGACCGCGCCGAAGAGGCCTCGGAACGGGCCGGCGGTGGTCGTCATCGCCAGCAGGTTGGCGCCGCAGATGTGCAGCGGCGGGTCGTCCTGCGGCCAGCTGTAAAGCATGGAGCGGGCAATGGAGACGGGAGAGCCGTCCGGTGCGTACGGGTCGGCCAGCACGCGGGCGGTCGCCTCGGCGGCGGACTGCTCCCCGCGCAACTGGGCGAGCGATGTCTCCAGGGCCGCCTCTGGATGGCCGACCTGGTCGATGCGGCCGAAGTCGGGAAGCCAGTGGGTGATGCCGCACACCGGGCACGGCCGACCCGGCGTGGGGATGCCCGCCTGGCCGCAGCGGGCACAGTACAGCGGTCGGCCGAACTGGCTCATGATGTCACCGGTCCGACAGCACGACGCTGCCGAGCGCCATGTCGGCCCAGGTCTGTCGCTTGTTGTGCCACAGTGGCCACAGGTAGCCGAGGGGGATGACGATGACGACCGCGGGGAGGTAGTCGATGATGTGCAGCAGGTGGCGGCCGAAGGCCTGGCCGACCCCGAGGGGCTGCCCGTCGCTCTCGCGGACGACACGGATGCCGACCACCCGCTTGCCGAGCCCCTGCCCAGTGCGTCCCTCGCCGACGACCTGATAGATCACATACCCGAAGAACCAGGCTATGCCGAGCAACAGGAATAGCACCACTCCGGCGCCGAGCGTCCGCGCCGAGGCAATACCGATGACGAACAGGATGAACGGCGGCACGATCGCAGCGAGGTAGTCGATGAGGAGTGCGCCTGCCCGCTGTCCCCAGTTCGCCAGCGGCGGGCCGAACCAGGCCGTTCCGGTGAGGAATCCGCTGCCGGACGGTGGCTGCGGGGAGGTGGGGAAGCCGTACGCCGCGCCCCTGGGGGGAGGTACGTGCCACTGGCCGGAGGCCGGGCCGCCGTACGAGCCGACCCCGCCATACGCTCCGGGGCCCACGGAAGTGGCCGAGGGATCCCCCGCGTTGCCGGCACCGGCACCGAGGCCCTCACCGGGCTGGGTGCCGGCGTGAGGCGTGTACGCCCAGGGCGCCGGCACGGGAGCATCCGGCGGGGGGGCCGCCCTCCAAGGTGGCGGAGTCGCGTCGCCGCTGTCCTTGCTCAGACTCCACGGCCGGGTCGGAGGCACCGTCCCCACGGGCGGCGCCTGTGCAGGAGGAGCGACCGGAGCCCCGCAACCGGCGCAGAACCGGTCGTCGGCGCGGCGTGACGGCATTCCGCAAGCAGGGCAAGGCAATCCGGACTCCAGGGTCAATGGTTTATGGCGCGCTGGGGGGTCCGCTGCCGTGTAGAAGATGTGAAGATCCTCTCCGCTGCGTGGGGAGCAGTCAACCCGTGTTCAGCAATTTCACCGACGGTGGGGGGACAGTGGCGGCAGCCGACGCGAAATGTCGAAGACCGGTGACGGCCCCGAGACGCGGTGGCTCCAAGGGTGGTGCCGCCCGGCTCCGCCTGCCGGCGACGAATGCCGCCACCTCCCATCACATCTCGGGGAACCCCAATCGCCGTGAAGAACCGCAAAGGTGCGAAGGTCAGGGAAACCGAGTTGGGATCACCTACCGCGGTCAGACTCGTCGGCGCCTCTGCGAGTCAAGCGTGCCTACGGCTCCGGTGACGAGGCCGACTGCCCTCCCGGCGGCGACCCCAGCGACGATCGCGGCGGCCCAGCCGAGCGCCGACCCGACTGCGAGGCCGTAGCGGGACAATCTGGGCTGGGTTCGCTTCGCCCTGCGATCACGGCGGTAAGCCCGCTGCCAGCCCGGTTCGGCTGCCTGTGACGCCGCCCGACGGAACGCCTGGGCCAGCCCAGACATGAGGCCAACCGCCATCCCTCCGACGAATCCGCCGATCAAGCCCCCTCTCTGACTGCTCACGAGGCCGATCGCAAGCCCCTCGGTGACGCCTCCCTCAACATGGGGCACCCCTCTGCACGTTCAGAATGATTGACGACGCTTTCACTTTCATGCTTACCTATCCATGCTTTCGCTTGAGGGGAAGCGTCAGGCCCCGGTGACTGCACGTCCGTTCGCCGTCCATCTGAGCCCGTCTCCTTCCTCGCACCACCACAGGGGGTACCCACGCATGTCCACGCCTTCTTGGGGCCAGCAGTCCGGCCAGCCGCAGCAGCCGTTCCAGCCGCAGGCCCGGAACCGCCGAAGAAGAAGAGCAAGGCCAAAACCTGTGCTGGAGTCGGCTGCCTCGGCGTCGTCGGCATCGTGGCCCTCGCCGCCGTGATCTCCGCTGCCAGCGGCGGCAAGTCTGAGGTTCCCCCGAGATGCGGGGAAAGGTGACAGCAGGTCAGATGGGTCTCATGAGAGGAGCCCAGACGATGCCTGCCCCGAGGAAGTACCCGCT
>NZ_JBFAWG010000117.1:0-15414 GCF_040680215.1 Streptomyces sp. NPDC052107 | reverse complement strand
GGCCACCGCCCCGAGCGCACCCGCACCACCCACTTATCCCGCCTCCTCACCCACCCCTCGAAATGAGAGATCAGCAACGGGGTCCTCCAGGGAGGAGAGCCTTCAACGTCAGGGCCGGTGGTGTACTGCGTGCCAAACGTCTGCGGCAGACTGTGGTTCACCTGACAGCGGTCGGTCAGATAGGCCAGCTGCCGGGGCGTGGCGTCTGCTGAGTCGGCAGCCGCGGTGAGGAGTTCAAGGGCGCGTTGCTGGACCATGCCGCGTTCGCGGCCTCTTCGCCCACCAGAGTGTGGCCGGGCCATCCATACCGGTCGAAGACCGAGGCAAGCCACGCAGTGTTGTCAGCATCCACTGCCAGCATGGCCTCCCCATCCGGCGTTGCACGTCCGTCCTGGCGCACTCCTCGTGCATGCTGATCAGTGGCCATCCGCCGCACTAGTTCATTCGCGAGATCACTGAATTCGGTGGCCATACGGACTCTCAAAGGCTCTCGGGCTGGCAGCGAGGAGTGGTGCTAAAGCATCCGTTGTGACGCGGCTTTGTCTTTGATCAGCCTCGGCGAGCGGCGCCGTCGGGCCAGATGATGTCGCCCGGCCACATGACCTGTGCCCTCCTCACGGCAAGAAAATCAGGAGGATTGCGGTGTAGGAACTGGTGGCGAGGGTGGTGGCGTAGGCCTCCCATCGACGCGTGCCCCGCGATGGCACGCATTCGGGATGCCGGGAACGCAGGGCGCTGAGAACCGTGGCAACGACCGTCAAGGCCAGGCCGCCGAGAGTGATCGTGTTCGCCGCGGCCACATGTGCCGTCGGATGCAGCACTTTGGTGACTCGCAGGGCCGTGCCTGCCACGGCCGGGAGGACACCGATTGCCGAGACGCGGATCGCGGCCCTGTCTGCGTCGTGCTGCGAAGCAATCCACTCTGCGGATCTCCACCTCTCATAGCCGGGCGTGTGCGCCGCCGGGTGAGTGGCCCAACTGTCTCCCAAAGCAAGGGCGGTGAAGAACACTCCGAGGGCTCCGGCTATACCTGTGATCACCTGCAGGAGGAGGCGGGCGGGGGACAGCACGAGCGAGGCGAGCATTTCGAACGCTGCGACCACATCGACGAGTGCGATGACGACCGCAACAGCGGCGTACATCACCGCCGGCGTCAAGTTGGGCGTCAGGGCGCTTTCTCCACCGATGGCAGCCAGCGAGATGGCTCCGATAATGCTGCCGATGACGGTGACGACGAAGAGCCCTGTCGCAAACGCAGCGACCTCACTGTGGCGCAGGGGGTCAGGGAGAGTTGTGAACACGACGACGACTGCGGCAACCGCCAGTGCGCCGAGTGTTCCGACAATGGGCGCGTAGCCGGCAGCGCCTTTGCGGGCGTCGTAGTGACCCTCAGGAGACTCCTGAGGTATCTCTGGCGCCGAGTGGAGCGTTGACGCAGTGGTGGCTTGCCGCACCGTAGTTCTGCTCGCCACGAAGGCGATCAACCCGGACACGGTTACGGCGGCGAAGATCCCCTTTTGATATTTCACATGCCCCCCTTGGCGATATCCCCAGAGGTTACTTGGCTGCAGGGAAGCCGTGAAGATAAAAGGACATGCGACGTTCTGAGCTTGCCTGTGAACCTCGAGGCCCCTTCGGAGTTTTCATTCGCGGATACGTCACCGTGACCGTTCGTCCGGAACGACCGAAACTGGTTTGCTCCCTCCGCGCGGGCACCGCCGAACCGGTACGGGTCGACATCCCCAGCCCCGCAAAACCACCTCGTGGATCATGAGGCCCCGCGCGACTCTCCCCGACAGCCAGGACGCGAGGCTGCTTCAAGTCCGGCTCTACTGCTGGCATCGCCCAAACCTGTGACCGATCCCGAGCCTTCGCCGACCTCGTCCCTCACCAACGCGGATACCTGCTGCTGGAGTGGATCCGGCAGGTCGAGCAAGACGCACCGAAGCCAGCTCCAGGACGATCGCGTTCACGGAGCACCATGCTGCGGAGGTTGTCCTGGCCGACCAGGGCCAGGCCGCGGCCGAACCTCTCACGGAGGCCTGCCGCTACACACGATTTGTCTGAGGCGCTGTTGCCGCGCAGCACGACCAGCCTGGTTTCTTCGGTGCCCACCATCACGCTTCTCACGCTACCGACGGCCAGTGACACCACAGCTGCGCGGCCAGCCGACCGTTGCTGCGCGGCCAGCCGACCGTTGGGCAACGTGACGACGCCGACCTCTACGATGCCCTCCTGCTGCGGCGTCTGGACACCATCTGGTCGGCGCGACCGGAGTTCGATGCTGTCGAGTTCAGAGGCACGGGCGCAGGGGCGTGCGGGTGCTCGCAGCTCAGGGAGCGGCGACATTGGCAAGGGTGAGATCCCGGTAGGGCAGATCGACGATGGGCAGGTCGACCACGTCGAGTTCCTTCTCGACGCGTTCGACGCGCAGGGCAGCCTGCGTCGCGTTGGCGCTGACGACTTCCGTCTCCACGAAGGTGCCGACGCCGGCCACCGTGTCGATGCTGACGGTGACGTCCGGGTGCAGCGCGTGGCGGTAGGTCTCGCGGTGCTTTTCCACGTGGACCAGCAGTCGCATGCCGATGTTCTCCAGAAGTTGGTTGGCGAGTGCGGCCTGGCTCGCCGAGTCGAGGGGGACGTTCGTCTCCGGCTTGGAAATCACGCTGTCCGCGCTGTGGGTGGCCGCGGTGGACGGCGGCTTGTAGGTGATCTCTGCGAAGTCGCCGCGCCGCCTGACGCGCAGGCACTCGACGGTCTTCAAGTAGTCGAAGTCGGGGCGGCTGTAGTAGGTGTCCACCTCGGTGACGGGCTCGTCGGGGCTCCAGCCGAGTTCGACAAGCCGCCCGGCGAGGACCGCGCCGTCGTGCGGGGCTGCCTCTTGCGTTCTACCTCGATCTGCTGGTCCACCTGGTCATCCTCCAGAGTTGACGGCAGGTACACGCGCGCCAGGTTTGCCTTGCTGCACCACTGCTGGAGACAGGTGCGCGGCGCGCCGGGGCCTCCGGCGCAGAACTGGCGGTGATCACGACTCAAGGGACCCTGTCCGGTCGGGCAGGGCCCCTTGAGGTGACGTCCGGAGCAGTTTCGCGTTACTGGCGGACCTTCCTCAGAGCGAGCTCGACGAGGCGCAGTGCTGCCTGGACCGCCTGGTCGTCGCGGAGCGGGCAGTTGACGACGTACTGGTGGCCGGGGCGGACCTGCCGGAAGCTGATGCGTGGCTCGTCGAGGTCCTTTACGTCCTCACGGGTCAGGCGCAGGGTAAGTCCGCCGTTGGTGGCCCTGACGTAGGCGACGGCGCCGAAGCGGCGCACGCCTGCGTCGCGGACCATGACGTAGTCGGTGCGGCCGTCGCGGGTTCGCTCGGACTCCCCCGAACCGATCTCGACGTTGCCGAGCGCCACAGCCCCCTGGAGGAAGTCAAGCACGCGCTTGGCGATTTCCGCGCTGCGGGCGCGACCGCGGACCAGGTCCTTGATCTGGATCCAGTCCAGTTCCCCGCCAAGTCCGTTGCCAGGGGCATCCAGTTCTGCCTCAGCGGGCGCGCCGGCGTCCACATCGTCCTCCGGCGTAGTCAGCCGCAAGAACTCGGCGATCTCCTGCGGCGTGCCATCGATCAGGCGCATATGACCCTCCCTTCGATACCAACGCGCCCTCTCAGCACGTCAGCACGCACAAGCATACTCACACTTACTCACGCGCGTACATGCTTGAGTAAAAGTGTCTTCGCCTGAGTAGAAGAGCTGCGTAAGCCGCCAACACACGGCACTACCACAGGAGGTAGGGCCGGAGGCATTCCGTTCAGCCGTCCCAGCAGCTGACTTCGCCGCGATGGTCCCGGACGGTAGAGGTGCTGTACGGGCTTCGCTGTCGCCCTGACATACAGGGACTGCGTGACCGGTGCCGTCTGACGTTCCATCTTCCCGCCAACCCGCCATGCGGGCCGCGGTCATCTCCGAGCTGTACCTCCAATCCGCCTACGACCACCTCACGTAGAAACTGCGCACCCGGCCAGAACTGGGCAGACAGCCTCGACAGACTCGCGACCGAAGGAGGGCTCAAGTGCTGATCAAGAAGCAACCCGCAAAAGGACGGGCGAGGGCCGGTGATCAGCCCGAACAACATACCCACCTTCACCAGGGACCTGATCGAGCTGCAACGGGAGGCATTCTCGCTGCGGCGGGCGGCGAAGGCGATCCGGGAGCGTCGTGCACACCCGCTTCCAGCACCTGGACGCCTCCTACAAGGCACCGACGCCGAGCAGTTGTTCGTGACGACGCAGGCGGTGCAGGACACCTCCGGCAGCGTCGCCGACAAGCCGGAGACAGTAGCCGGGGCACTGGAGGAGTACGCGGTCGAGGTCACCGACATCATCAAGCAGCTGGACACGCTGCGCGCTCACGCCGCGGCGTTCGTGGAGTCGGTCAAGGGAGACGACAACCCCTTCTTCACCACCTGGCGCAAGGACCAGGCCAAAGTCGACGAGCACCAGGCGCTGTGGGACGGACAGCTCACTACCGGCTCGGCAAGCGACGCTGGTCGTTGAACAGGCGCCAGGCGGTGCCGGCCGGTGATCCGCAACCAGGTCGGCAGGATCGGCCTCGGTCAGGTCAATGTCGTCCGTCGACGCTGCTGAGCAGCCTGGGTACGGTGCGGGACTGAACCGGCGGGAACAGCCCTGGTAGGAACTTGAGCCAGTGAGGTCTTCTCAGTGAAGATCACTTCCAGTGGCGGTTGAGGGCAACGGCGGCGCGGGCTATGTCGCCGATACGGCTGGGGCTGAGGGTGACGCGCTGGAGCGCGCGCCAGCGTTCTTTGAGTTCGGCAGCGGTACGCTCACCGAGGGCGCGGAGGTCTCTGACCAGGCAGTTCGTGGTGCGGGTGTCGGCGTCGAGGGCTTGTTCCGACTTCCCCTTCGGGCGGCGGACCGGGACGCGGATGCCGATGCCGGCGCCGATGTATCCCTTGTCGGCCAGGGTGGGCGGGCCGTCTGCGGCTGCCTTGTACAACGCGGGCAGGACGTACAGCCGGGCGGCGGTGATGTCCGGGGTGGAGCCCGGCTCGACATCGGAGACCCACAGCGGGGTGCCGTCCGGGGCGGACAGGAACTGGACGTTGCCGCCGAAGCTCTTGTGTTTCTGGCTGAACCACAGGTCGTTGCCGTTGTCCCGGGTGCCGGCCAGGCGGTCGCTCTCGATGAGCATGCCGTCGAGGATCACGTGACTCATCTCCTCCTCGCGGCAGCGGTCCAACACCTCGTGCTGATCGGGTGCTTGGGCCGCGAGGATGTCGATGCCCTCGTGCAGGTAGCGATAGCTGGTGGCCTGGGAGATGCCAGCGTCCCTGGCCAGGCAGTGCATGCAGCCCCGCTCGCGGAACCAGCGCAGCACGAGGACCGCCTGCCGGAACGTGCCCAGTGCCCGCGAGCCCCGCGGGGTGCCCAGACGACGGCGATGCGCGGCAAGCAGTCGGGAGAGGTGCACCACGATGTGGCGCGGGACATCGAGCGTGGCAGCATAGGTGACCAACGTGAAGCCTCTGCTTCAGCGGACGATCTTGCGGTGAGAACCGTCCTACCAGGGGGTTCACGTCTCTCGACGATCGGGGCCCACCTGCCCCACCCGTCCCGAATCGGGCGGTTCACATAGCTCAGCGAAGATCATTTCTCAGTGACGAGGTCTGGGATTGCCCTGACTTCACGCCCACGCTGGCTCCAAGATGTACGCAACCGTTTCCAGAAGATGCACGCTACTGTTTCCAGCATTTGACACCACCGCCGCAGATGGCCACGGCGCTGGCAACGGTTCCCGGATGGCCGGCCCAATATCCTGCGCGAAGTATGGACTGGAGGTTCCGGTCGGCGGCGGAGGCCCAACACTAATGATCACCGGAGTCACCAGGGAGCCCGCAGCATGACCGGCACCACGGAGGCCCTTAGCGGGTCGGCTGCAGTCGACAATGCAGCACCAAGTGTCACGCGCCCGTTCTACGTATACGCCGTGCTCACCAACTCGCTATTCCAGCGAGGCGTATTCGTCATCTTCCTTTATCAGCGCGGCTTCTCCGCCGCGCAAGTGGCCCTACTGCAGACACTGCTCTACCTGGTCAGCGGACTTGCGGAGTTGCCGACGGGAGTCATCGCCGACCGAATCGGCAGGCGTGCCAGCATCGTGATCGGCCAGATGCTGATAGCTGGATGTCTGCTCGGTCAGGTGGCGTTCTCCAACTACTGGGTGTTCCTGGCGCTGTTCATCGGGCAGGGTATGGGCATGGCATGTGTGTCCGGTTCGGACACCGCCCTGCTGTACGACCTGCTCGTGCGTCGTGGTGCAACGGCCAGCTACGTCAAGATCAAGTCCCGGTTCACCATGCTCGGGACGGTCACCTCGGGAGCCGCCATCGTCCTCGGCGGCCAACTGCAGCAGATTTCCTGGGGAGTCGTCTACGTCGGTTCGGCGGCGTGCCTCGTCCTGGCCGCGGTGGTGCTGATGTCAGGGGTGCCCGAGATCCGCGGCGCGGACGCGGTGGACGAGCAGGAGGGAGCCGAGGAGGAGCACGGCGACGTCACAGCATGGCGGGCGATGCTTCGGGTCGCCACGCCGGCGCTCGTGACGCTTGTCGTGGTGTCCGGATTGATGCATGCGACTTTGACGCCGTACATCATTTTTACGCAGAAGACCCTCTCCGATCAGGGAGCGGGCACCGCATTGGTCAGCGTGGTCATATCGGCGGGATTCATCGCTGGCGGGCTCACTCCGCTGCTGTCGGACCGCGCGGACCGGCGCATCGGGTATCGGATCATAGTCCCGGTGTCTCTCCTGACGCTCGCCGCGGCACTCGGCCTGAGCGGCCTCGGCCTTGTCTGGGTCACCATCGCCGCGTTCCTGGCCCTGGCCGGGATTCCCGAGATCACCGCCGTGATCGTGGACAACGTGTTCAACGAGGCCGTGCCGTCGCGCCACCGGGCGAGCCTGCTGTCGATGATCGCATTCGTGGAGTCGGCGCTCATCGGCACCGGCTATCTCGTCCTCGGCGCGCTCATGGACGGGATGGGCTCCAGTGTGGGCATGGCCACCTACGCCGCCGTCCCCCTGCTGGCATGTCTGCTGTGGCTCCCGGTGCTCTTCCGAGGGGCACGGGTGACCACCGAGATCAAGAAGCCCGCCGACCAAAAGGCATCCTGAAACAGACCATCTCGCGCAACGTCCTGCCCGATGGCAGAGGCGCTGCTCGTTGACATGTCGCTCCCAGTCAGCGACGGAGCTGTCATCGCGACGATCAGCAAACGGGATGGGAAGAATCGCGCCACTGAGAAAACCTCAGTACGTGGGGTGTTCACCGATGCGTGCGCCTGCCACCATTTCCTGTCCTGGGTCTGTCGCCTTGGTGGGGGGTGGCGTGACGTCGGTGCAGAACACCAGCGATTGCTGGACCGGATTCTGGAAGACCAGCACCGCAAGCTGGCGCCGGAAAAGGGCAGGGACGATTTCTTCACGTTTTTCGCCGCCGACAAGGCCCTGCAGGACTGGGATCTCGACAACGACGAGATCACGGACGGCATCGTGGACGGAGCCCACGACTGCGGCATCGACGGCATCTGGACCTTCGTAGACGAGCGCTACATCACCGCCGATGCGCATCAGTTCCTGCCCTCACGGGCCGGCAAGATCGAGCTGGTGATCCTGCAGGCAAAGAACACCTGCGCCAGCCCACTCTGCGGGATCTCCTTGGCATCGACCTCGACCACCTCAACGATGACCTGATGGCCCGCATGACCGGCACCCTGGATCAGAACTTCAAAAGTGCCCTGCGCCACAGCAAGGCCGGCGGCGTCGACCGCATCGCCCGAACCCCCGACTTCACTACCAAACTCCGCCAGGCCGTCGTCGCTCAAAGCCGCTACCACATCGAACACTGACTGATCCGGATGTCGCTCTGACGGTCTGCCTCCGGGCGAGGTGCATCCTCGGCTGGAGGCAGCGCTCGCCGAGCTGCCTGCCGCGGGCGTCAGTTCTCCGAAAAGTCCGCGGCGGCAGGTGTCACAGTTCATCGCTGGCGTTTCGGACAACTCGGAGGTTTGATCAGCAAGGTCAGTCATGATGCGTGACGGAATGCGGCAGCTGGACCGATGGCGCCGGGACCGAACTTGTCGCGGATGCGGTCGCTGATCCCTTCGGCGACCAGGCGTGCTTCACGGGCGCGGTCCAGATTGATCTGCTGGGCGATCAGGTCGGCGTCGGCCAGGTCCTCGGCCTTCAGGACCAGGTGCCTCGGTCTCCGGCCTGGGCGGCGGGCCGGTCACCGCGAGCATCGGCGCCGGCAACGGCAGTTCACCATGAGCGCCGGGGGATGGGTCCACGCTCATGGTTCCAGCCTGCGCCCGGTGGCCTGTCCAGGCCCATCGCCTACTGGTTGCCGGTGCCGTCGCCATGCGTGTGCAGGGCGGGCGCCGTGACTGCGGTGACGGCCAGCGCGATGACGTGCTCCACCGCTTGGCGGTATGTCCCGGAATGTGTTCTTGGTCGGGTGGTGGTTTGCTGCTCGGTGGCGGCGTCCAGGGCTGTCTGGTGCGCCGTTCTTCCCTGCTTTCCGGAGAGCTCAAGGAGGAGTTCCGCATGTCCGTGTACACCCCCCAGCAGATCAGCCAGCCGCAGACCCAGCAGCCGTACAGCCAGCAGCAGATGTTCGGCCAGTCCTCGATCGCGCAGCCGCAGTACGGCCAGCAGCAGCCCTGGGGCCAGATCGGCCAGCAGCAGCTCGCGCAGGTGGTCCAGCAGTCGATCCAGCAGGCCTGCCAGCAGGCGAGCCAGCAGATCGCGCAGCGGATGCAGCAGACGCTGCAGCAGATCCAGCAGGTCCAGCAGCAGCTTCAGCAGCAGGGCCTGGCCCACCAGGCGCACCCGTACCTGGCTCTCGCGCTGCACCACACGCTGCAGCAGGGCGTGCGCAGCGCGGTGGAGCAGTCCGTGCAGCAGGCACTGCCGACCGCGATCCTGACGCTGGTGCAGCAGAGTCAGCAAGGCCAGCAGCAGTGGGGCGGCGGCTTCGGCCAGGCGCAGTTCGGCCAGTTCCCGGGCCTGCAGCCGCAGTTCGGGCAGCTGTCGCCTCTGGGCATGTGAGACACCCGGCCGGGCAGCGCGTTCTGCCTCCCGTGTGGGGAAGCGGGCCTGCCCGGCCGGATACCCCGCCGCGCTGGGACGTCGAGGCGAAGGTGCGGCGACCGCTGGCCGGGGAGCTCAGGGCCCCCGCCTCCCGGCCGGCGACGTAAAAGATCCAGGGCGTGTGTACGACGACTCTATGTATCTGAGATGGCGGTTGGCTTGTATGAGTGAGCAGGGCGGCAATGGTATGAAGCCGGGCAACGGCAAGGGCAAGACCCCGCGTGCGCAGGGCGCGGCGGGTGAGGCCGGGCAGCCGGCGGCGGGCGGGCCGGGCAGCACGGGCGGGGAACGCCGCGCGGGGCCGGAGGCCGGTGTGCCGGGTCAGGGTGTGCGGGCGGGGTGGGGCCGGTATCTGGTGGCGCCCCGGCCGGTGGGGCTACTTCCGGGCGGGGTGCCGCCGATCGAGGCCTCGGCGCTGTTCCGGCTGCTGGAGGAAGACCCCGAAGTGGAGCCGGTGGCACAGGTGCGCCCGCCGCGTTCCCGGGGTTTGGGGGCAATCGCGGAGCCGCATCCGGCCTGCCCCCCGGTCGCGGTCGTGAGGATGCCGCAGGAGCGGGCCCGCGCCCTGGCCGGGAACCCACAGGTGGTCGTGGAGATCGACCAGCCGCTCTCCTACACCCCCACCCCGTCGGTGGGTGTCGGCCCGGCGCCGATGATCGACCCCATGCTGGCGATCACGCTGGAAGAGCCCGAGCAGCTCACGCTGCGGGTGGTGGGTGGTGACGGGGAGGCGGTGGCCGGGGCGCACGTGTGGGCGATCGGCACCGGCGGCCCGGTCCACGGCACCACCGACCCGGACGGGCGGCTGACGCTGACCCTGGCCGCGGACACCCCGGACACGCTGCAGGCCCTCTACGTCCGCCCGGTGGCCGGCTACTGGCCGGCCCGCACCACCACCCCCCAACCCACGGGCGGGCAAGAGACGGTGGTGAGGGTGCAGGCGCTGTCGGAGACGTTCGAGGGCTTTCCCGGCAAGGCGGTCACCGGCTGGGGCGTCCAGGCGATGCGGCTCCACCAGATTCCCCCGACCTACCGCGGCCACGGCATCCGGATCGCGCTGCTCGATTCGGGAGTGAACACCGCCCACCCGGACCTGAAGGACACTGTCAAGCACGGGCACGACTTCACCAGCGCCAAAAACGACACCTGGGGCCTCGATGCGACCGGGCACGGCACATGGTGCGCCGGCATCATCGCCGCCGCGGACAACAACGCCGGCATCGCCGGGATCGCGGCGGAGGCCGAGGTGCATGCCCTGAAGCTGTTCCCCGGCGGGCACCTCAGCGACCTGCTCGAAGCGGTCGACTACTGCATCACCCACACCATCGACATCGCCCAGATCAGCCTCGCCTACCCGGTACGCTCGCAGCTGGCCGCCTGGAAACTCGCCGACGCACACGCCGCCGGCATCACCATCGTCGCCCCGGCCGGCGACACCGCCGGCCCCCTCACCCAGCCCGCCACCCTGCCGGGAGTCCTCGCGGTGGGGGCACTCGCGCACACCGGCACCTACCCCGTGAGCAGCCCGCTCACCGGCGTACAGCCGCCGTGGCCCGGCCCCTTCCCGGCGCCATTCACCCCCACCGGCCCGGGCGTGGACCTGGTCGCGCCCGGCGCGGCAGTCATCACCACGAGCCTGGATGACGGCTACACCGCCGTCGACGGCACGGCGATCGCCGCCGCCCACGTCACCGGGCTAGCGGCGCTGCTGCTGGCCCACCACGACCACCTGCGCACCCAAGCGGTACCGCGCACCGCGGCCCGCGCCGACCGCCTCTACCTGCTGATGCGCACCGCCTGCCGGCCCCTGCCCGGTGCCGACCCGCGCCTTGGGGCGGGAATCGCGGACGCCCCCACCGCACTGGGCATCCCCACAAGCTGGCAGCAGACCGACCAGTACACAGCCACCGGACGACGCGGCTGACGGCACGAACCGACCACACACCTCCGACCCCCGCCCGCCCTGCCACCATCGGGCGGTAGGGGGCGCAAAACGACGGCCGGACCCGGTCAGCCGAACAGGTCGCGCACCCCGACCATGCGCACCCGCTGCCACCGGGCCCGGCGCCCCGGCAGCCGCTCACGCACCGCGGCCAGCGTGACGCCCTTCGGCGGCTGCCACTCGGACGTCCACGCCAACGGCTTCGAGGAACACCACGAGATCGAGGTAGGAGGCCGTTAGACATCTACTGATGATCTTTGCGTGATGTCGCGTCATGGCCGACGATCGTCGCAGTTCAAGCAGACGCTGGCGGCGACATCACGCGTGGAATCTCAGTAACGGCCTCCTCTTGGCTAGCTCTCCCAGCCGAGGTAGACCGACTTGGACCAGGTGTAGAAGTCGCGCCTCTTGCTGGGCTGGCTCTGCCTGCCGTCGAGCCCGGTCCAGCTGCGCGGCCGAAGGGGCGACGTTACGAGGCCTGGAGGTTCGACGCGTACTTGTCCGGCGCCGCCCACCGCCTAGCGAACTCGAGGCATAAAACGGCCCAAGACCCGACGACACCCGGGCACCGCCCGTGCCCACGCTGAGCCTTGCCGCCCGCGGACCAATCGACGTCCACACCCCGCGCGTCGAGACCCGCACACTCATCCCCGGAACACCGATCCGCGGCAACGGCTCGCCGACCGACGGGTTCAGCCAGGCCGCGTGAGCCAGCCAAGGGCCGGATGCCGAGCGGGCCGGGTGTGTGTCGGCGAGCACCTCACGGTGCCGTGGCACCGCGCCCGAGGGCTGATCCCGTGGACTGGGTTGAGGTCACAGCAATCGGTCGACCAGCCCGTCGATGTAGTCCGGGGTGAGCGGGACCATGCCGAACAAGACGCGGATATACATCGGGGCCAGGATGTGGTCCAGCACGTCGAACGCGTCGAGTGCGGGCTCGCCACGGTCGCGGGCGCGATCGAGCATGGACTGCAGTTGCCGGGTGCGTTCGGCGCGGAGGTCGGCACCGGCCTGCAGGCCCTGCTGACCGCTGCTCGACAGGGCGACGGCCAGGTGCAGCACCGCCGGACCGTCGGGTCCGGTGATCTCGCGGGCCACTTGGGCCGCGTAAGTGCGCAGGTCGCCGGCGAGGCTCCCGGTGTCGGGCATCGGCGACTGCGCATTGAGGCGGGTGAGCGCCACGTCGGTGAGCAGGGTTTCCAGGCTGCCCCACCGACGGTAGATGCTGCTGTCGGCCACGCCTGCGCGGGCTGCGACCTCGCCGACGGTGAAGTTGCCGTAGCCGCGCTCGCTGATCAGGTCGGTGACGGCCTGGTGCACCTGCGCGCCGACGCGGGCGCTGCGCCCGCCGGGACGCCGGGCTCGCTGTGGCTCGTTCATGCACCCCACCTTAACGCAGTCGCGACTTGCGTTTACGAGGCGACCCTCCCTATAGTCACCTAACGCAGTCACTGACTGCTTTAGGGCGCTCGGGTGTATCGCCACCCGCGTCGACCACGACCGGGCGCAACTAACGATTGAGGGGGATCCCATGGCTGCATCGCATGCGACCGTAGGCAGTCGATCAAACCGGGCCGTGCTGCTCACGGTGACCTGCCTAGGCCAATTCATGGTCCTGCTCGACAACACGATCGTTGGAGCGGCGCTGCCCGATATGCAGCACCGGCTGCACACTCAGCTGACCGGTCTGCAATGGATCGTCGACGCCTACGTACTGCTGGTCGCCATGCTGCTGCTGTCCGGCGGTGTCTTCGCCGACCGGTTCGGCCGCAAGCGGGTGTACCTGACCGGCGTGGCGGTGTTCACCGCCGCGTCGCTGCTGTGCAGCCTCGCGCCCTCGCTCGGCTGGCTGATCGCCGGCCGGGTGCTGCAGGGCATCGGGGCCGCGGCGCTCAGCCCTGCCTCGCTCGCCCTGCTCGCCGCCGCCCATCCCGTGCCGCAAGAACGAATCAAGGCGATCGGGCTGTGGGCCGGATTCAGCGGAATCGGTCTGGCCGCAGGCCCCGTGGCCGGCGGCGTGCTGACAGAAGCCTTCGGGTGGCCCGCCATCTTCCTGGTCAATCTGCCCATCGGCGTGGTCCTGCTGCTGGTCGGCCTGCGCCACCTCGGCGAGTCCCGCAATCCGAGCGCCCCCGCGATCGACATCCCGGGCACGGTGCTGTCCGTTCTGGCGGTGGGGGTACTGACCTACGGGCTGATCGAGGGGGGTGCCCGCGGATGGACCTCACCGGTCATCCTGGGCAGCTTCGCCGCCGCGGTGATCCTCCTCGCCGCCTTCGTCGCCGTCGAAGCGCGTCGTTCCGCTCCGGTGCTGCCGCTGCGGCTGTTCCGGCAGCGCCTGTTCACCGTGTCCAACACCGCCATGGTCGTGGTGGGGTTCGCACTCATGGGTTCGTCGTTCTTCTTCTCCCAGTTCTTCGTGTACGTCCAGGGCAGCTCGATCGTGCGCGCCGGCCTGCAGACCCTGCCGGTATCCCTCGCCATGGTGATCGTCAGCCCGTACGCGGGCCGACTCGCCGCCCGGTACGGCTTCCGCATCGTGGTCACCGTCGGCCTGGCCCTGGCCGGCCTGGGACTGCTGGCGCTCGGTATGGTGCACGCCGACACCGGCTACGGGAACGTGTGGTGGCGGCTGGGAGTCGTCGGCACCGGCTTCGCCCTGACCATGTCCCCACTGACAGGCGCCGCCATCCAAGCAGCCAGCCCGCAGGAAGGCGGCCTCGCATCAGGCATCAGCAGCACCACCCGACAGATCGGCGCGGTGCTCGGCGTGGCGGTACTCGGAGCCATCGTCCGCACCCGGCAATCCGGCGGCGCCTCCTTCGAGACCGGCCTCAACAGCGCCTTCCTCGCTGCCGGCACCGTCACATTGGCCACCGCCGTGTTCACCGGCCTGTGGCTGGCGAGGTCCAAACCCGCGCAAGGCTCCGCGGCGCCGCAACGTTGGACCACGAGTAGGGCAATGACTTCCCCACCCGGCGCCACAACGTTCGACCACGAGTAGGGCAATGACTTCCCCACCTGGCCGCTGGTACTGCCGGATGCTGAGATGAGTGAGTTCGAGTGCTTCTTCGATACGGACGCCCGAGTGACGGAGCGTGGGTGGCGCGGGGCAGGCGCGCCGCCTCCCGGGGAGACATGGCTTCGGGCAGCACGGGCCCCTGCCAGGATTCCGGCAGGGGCCCGTGGTGGACAGAGCCGAGGAAGGCCGGGACGTGTCGCTGGATGAGCAGCATCTTGGCCAACACGGCTACCGTCTGCTGGTGGCCTGACGGCCCGGCGTCACTTCAGGTGTCGGGCGAAGAACTGGGCCGCGGCGTCCCCCGCGAACTGCGGGACGCCGGTGTGCCCGCCCATATTGGCGTGCAGCGTCTTCTCCTTGGAGCCGAAGGCGTCGAACAGGTCCAGGGCCGCCTGCCGGTCGTTCCCTTCGTCGTCCCACTGCAGCAGGACGTGCAGAGGAATGGTGACCTGGCGGGCCTCCTCGAACATGGCGCGAGGGACGAAACTCCCGGCGAACAGAACAGCGGCCGAGATACGCGGCTCGACCACCGCCAGCCGGGTCCCGATGGAGATCACTCCCCCCGAGTACCCGACCGGGCCGCCGATCTCGGGCAGCGACAGGAGGGCGTCCAGGGCGGCCTGCCATTCCGGGACCGCCTTGTCGACCAGGGGGAGGATGAGGGCATCGATGGTCTCATCGCTGACCGGCTCGCCGGCCTCCATAGCCTGGCGCAGGTCGGCGAGGGCCTGCTCGGCGGCGGGCAGGCGGGGCCGGTCGCCGCTTCCGGGGAGCTCGATCGTGGCCGTGGCGAAGCCGTCCGCCGCGGACTGCCGGGCTCGGGCCACCAGTCGGGGGTACGCCTTGCGCAGCCCGAGCGGAGGGGGGCTGAGCAGGATCAGCGGCGCCGGCGCGGATGCGAATGCGGATCCAGGCGTCCACAGGATGCCGGGGATCTCGCCGAGGGTGAATTCGCGCTCGAGCACACCGTCGTCGAGACGCTGTTCAGAAGTGAATTGCATGGTCGTGCCTTTCGGGAGTGCCATTGAACGGCACTCCCGGACGACCTATCGCCCGACCGTGACCCCGGAGGGGAGCACCCATGTCGATACGTTCACGGGTACCACCTCCTCGCTCTCTTGCACGGCCTCCGGAAACGTAGCAGTGGCTGCCGTGATTCCGCCAACGGGTTTTTGCGGAGGCTCAACAACTTCGTTAGCTATCCCGGGTGTTGTGCTCGTATAGTTCTGTGCATGGAGTTGCTGCGGATGTCCAAGGCTGCGAAGCGTCTCGGGATACACCCGATGACG
>NZ_JBFAWG010000116.1:0-15896 GCF_040680215.1 Streptomyces sp. NPDC052107 | reverse complement strand
CGCCAGGCTTGTCCCGGGATCCTGAAGTCACCCCGGTTTCGATGTCACCTACTACTTACGACACGTCATCAGCGGTTCACTCGCGTTCGCCTTCCCGGTCCCCACCTGACGCCTGACCGGCGCCTTTTCCCCGGACGCTCACCACGACGGTCTTCAGCCAACGCAGCTCGGGGCGGTTTGACGTCTCCCACCGCAGGGCGACGCCGAAGGGCCACAAGACCTTCATCTTCCGCACAGCACCACATCAAGTAGGGTCTCTGCCTACATCAACCTCACTCTCAGTGTTCGTGGCACACCTCCAGCTGCAGATCGCGATCTTGCTGGTGGGGTGAGAATGCCAGCGGTGCGTGGCACGCGTCAGGGCTGGTTTTCATCTGTGTCTCGGCGCCTCAAGTGGCGAGCGTGCATGCGAGTTGGCATTGGACATCGCTGCCGCTCTCCGAGCGATGTGGACCGACTGTCGGTGCCGGATGAGACTACGGATGAGCCGCCTTCGTGAGACGGCGTGCGGCGTGTCTTCGATCGTTGTCGACGTGTTGCTTCACAGCCGCCGGACGCGCAGCACGCCGGTCAGCATCGGGAGGGTGAACTCGCCGTGGGCGGTCTCCGGTCTGCTCGCGAGGAAGGCGCGGATCCGGCCCAGCGTGGCTTGTTGTTCCTGTTCCGGCATGACCAGCACCCCCGCGCGCGTCGCGATGGTCGCGACGAGGGTGTCGGCGGTGCGGCGCTGCCCGTGCGGGAACTCGGCCTGCTCCGGCGAGCCGAACCGGGCGGCCACACCGGTCTGTGGAAGGTGCATGTTTGCCGTCTCGGCGCGCCAGCTGGTGGGCGTGTCACGCGGGCCGATGGCCGCGCTCCCACTGATCCGTGCGAGCCAGGCGACCCACTCGACCTGGTCGTCCATGACGTTCCACAGGCCGGCCAGGATGCCGCTGGGTGCGAGGACCCTGGCGATCTCGGGTCCCGCGACGGCCATGTCGAACCAGTGCATGGCGTTGCCGGCCAGCACGGCATCGACGGACGCGTCTGGTAGCGGTATCGCCTCGGCACTACCCGGCAGGGCACGGACGGCCGGCAGGGAGCGGCGCAGCTCGGTCAGCATCGCCGGGTCGGGCTCGAGTGCGATGACTTCGGCACCCAGTGCGACCAGCGTGGCGGTCAGCTTGCCCGTTCCGGCGCCGAGGTCGAGCACGCGCGGGCCGAGCGCGGGCTCGAGCGCCCAGCGCACCGCGGCATGCGCGTAGTCCGGACGGTGTTGGGCGTATGCGACCGCCGCTGCGCCGAACGACGAGGCGTGAAGCAGCCGTTCATCCTGGGCCATGCGGTTACGCTATCCGTGCTGCTGACCGGTCGGCCACCTCGCCGCATCACTTCGGCGACGGCCACCGGCACACTCGGACCAGGCGGCACCGCGGGTAGCCTCGGACACCTCCGCACGCTTGTCCCCGTCGGCCAACCCGGCCCGCCAGTGCCCAGCGATACGCCGCAGCCGTCGACCGCGACCGCGACGCCGGCATCGACCGGGCTCACCCTGCCCCGGAGACTCGGGCCCGGTCGAAGGCCACGTGAGCCCGATCAAGATGCTCCAGCGCCGGATGTTCGGCCGCGTCGGCTTCCAGCTACTCCGCGAGCGTGTGGTGCTGTACTCGTAGGGCCCAGGTGAACCGCCCGGTGCGCGCCGCCGCGGAAACAAGCCAGAAGGCATCGAAGAGCTCTTCGGTCTGCTCGGCCAGGCGCTGGTCTGGGTGGTGGAACTCGGCTGGGGCTCGTACGTACTGGGCGGGCGGGTACGCCTTCGCTGGGTGAAGCTGAAGGCGTGAGCATCAGTAGCGAGCGCCCGGTAAGTACTGAGCAGATCTACGCAGCGCTGGCCGCTCTGGCGGCTGAGCCGGTTGCAGATCCGGAGAAGCGGCCCGAGGGGCCACAGGAAGAAGACCGCCTGCACCTGCTGGGCAGTCTGCTGGCGAAGACGGAGCTCGAGATCACCGCCGCAACCCGCCTGACCGAGGAAGGGGAGATCGAGGACGTTCTTGAGACGTTGCTCGGCTGGGGGGAGCAGGTGGGAGCGGATCCCGGCCTCGCGGTCAACGTCCTGACAAACCGGCTGCAGCGCACCGCGGTGCAGGTCTCCGAACCCGAGGCGGAAGAACTGCCACCCGGCCGGGAGGCCGCCTTCGCTGCCGTCATGACAGCGGTGTACACCCTCAGCGCTCAGCTGCACGCCGAGCGCGGCGATACGGAGGGAACCCGAAGCGCTCTAAGCGGGGCGGAAGAAGCCCTCATCGACATCCTGCAAGGCATGCATGACCTGCGCGTCGCCATTGGTGACGCGGCCGGACCGGAGGACCAGGCCGACGACTGACCCGCAAAAGCACGATCTGCGGCGGCATCCTCCAGCCGGACCTGGTGTTCTTCGGCGAAGCCGTTCCGCCACAGCGGGTCGAACACTGCCGCTGGCTGGTCCGTGAAGCGGCCTTGCTCCTGGTCGTGGGCGTTGATCATGAGGACGACCGACCAATGACGGAATCGCTCGTGCCGGCTCCTTACCAGTCGCTGACGTGCCGGTCATCGGCCGGTCCTGCGCTGTACGCGCCTGGCATGGTGGTGCAGTGCCGGGCTGTCCCGCCGCGGCACATCCGCCGCGGTCCCCGCGTCAACACAAGGCCAAGTCCGGGTCTCGGCAGCAAGGATTGTCGGCGTGGGCCGGGACGGGCTGGTCAGCGGCCCTACGGTCCGTCTGACCGGACAGGAGGCCGTCGCTGCGGCACAGGAGAAGCGGCTGCTGCAGTGACAGGGCGCCCCGGGCTGCTGCCCGGGGCGCCCGCATCACCAGGAGCATCCCAGCCAGTTGTATACGAGCGCGTTTGCAGCGAGAGCTGCCTGCGGAGGTTCGGGCGCCTTGCGAGTACTGCATCGCTGCGGCGACTGGACTCTGCTGCGGTGCCGACACTACGCGCGTCCACTATGAATTTTAGGCAGTGCTGCCGTATCCGCACCTCGTGTGGACAGAGGCCTGGGAGCGGGCAGCGCCGGGGCCGGGGCTGGGCCCTGGCGGATCATGCGAGTCGCGCGACGGGCGCCCCAGGCGCCGACAGCCCTGCGTTCACCACGTGGTGATGCGGGTGTGCTCAAGGCCTACAGTCGGCCGCCGGTGATCGACGCCCGACCATCCGCCGAAGGCAAGAGAGGCGCCGGCGTCCTCGGTTGCCGAGCAACTCAACCGGGTGAACCATGACATAGGTACTCTTTCCCACCCTTCGAGCCATGAGGATGGGGCTTTCGTCGGGGCTTGCACGTGCGACCTCTGGAGGACTCATGCACACGACTCGATCCGCTGCCCGTCTCACCGCCGTCTGCGCCGCCGCTCTGTCCCTCACGGGCGCCGCGTCGCTCCCGGCTCTCGCTTCGTCAACGGCCTCGCCGTCGGCGGTCTCCGCTCTGGACAAGCAACTCCTGACCGCAGCCCACCAGGGCAACCTGTGGGAGATTGCGGCCAGTCAGCAAGCTCGGAGCGCCGCGACGACCGCCTGCGTCAAGCGGGTCGCCGCCGACTTCATCCGCGACCACCGCACCCTCGATGCCGGTGTCGTCAAGACCGCGGCACAACTCGGGGTGGCACTGCCGTCCGGGCAAACGGCGGCGCAGCTGAGGCAAACCGCCGCCCTCAAGTCCCGCGCCGGGACGCGCGCGTACGATGCCGCGTGGCTCAAGGCCCAGTACCCCGCCCACGTGCAGACCCTCGCGCTCGTCAACAAGGAGATCACCTCGGGCACCAACCCGCTCGTCAAGTCCTTGGCCAAGAGCGCGCGCCCGGTGGTCGCACGCCACATCCAGATGGTCAACGGCGGCGTGTGCCACGCGTAGCGCCCGCCGACTCACGGATGTGATCCCGGCCCACTGATGTGGGCCTTGGGGAGTGTGCCGGTTGGAGCGGCTCATCCGGAGCCACTCCACTCCCACTCCTCGTCGGTGTCGGTATCGCTGTGCAAGGTCCGGGACGCCATGAGGGCGCGCTGCGCCGCCGTTACTGCGGCACCACCCAGACATGGCGCCCCGTCACACCACCCATGCCTCGCCTCCTTCGCTGAGAGCCGCAGGCACGGACTGCCTCTCACCACCACGATCGTCGCGCTCTCTCCGTGGGCGCTCCGGGTCAGACCTTGGCCCAAGTGACAGTCCGCCCTTCGGGCGTGACGCTCACCTCGAACCGGTCGAGCCCCGGGGCGCCGTCCACGCGTCGGCGCGCCAACTCGTCCTCTGTGGCGTCCCACAGGCGTTCGTCGCCTACCTGCCGGACGATCCAGGCGGTGCCGTCCTGGACGAGGGGAGTTCGGACGCGCGGACCTCATGCGGCCCGCTCGGACCGGGCGTCGGCGGGCACTGGCCGGCCGGACAGCCACCGCTGGATGGCTGTCCGGCCGTTCGTCTCGCTGAGGCTGCCGGGGCTCAGTGACCGGCGGTGTCCTCGGGGCGTGCGTGGCGCGGCAGGAGGAAGGAGAGCAGGAACGTCAGGACGAGCATGCCGTCGACGATCCACAGCACCGTCTTCATCACGGAGCCGAAACCGCTGCGGAAGGCCGACTTCGCGGTGGTCTCCAGCGCACCGGGTATCCGGGCGCCGGCCTGCGGCGACGTTACGGCGGACCGGGTGTCCTTCTCCAGGCGGGCGCAGGACGCCGGGGTGGCGACAGGATCCTTGGCGACGGCACGGTCCGAGGCGCACCCCCGCAGGTCCGCCACGACGCGGTCCTGGTCGGCCGGCGCCATGTGCGCGGCGCTCAGCTGACCCCGCAGGCCGGCCGAGTGGTGGTCGACGGCGGTGGCGATACCGCCGCCCAGCAGGCCGAAGAACACGGTGCCGAGGAGCGCCACGCCGAAGGCGCCGCCGAGCTGCTGCATCGCGGTCATCGTGCCGGACGCCGAGCCCGTCTCGTGCTGCTCGACGCTTGCGAGCACGATGTCGAAGAAGGGTGCCATGAGCAGACCCATCCCGATGCCGGTGACGAGCAGGGCCGGCACGAGCTGCCAGGGGCCGACGCCGCCGCCCACCATGTCGAGGGTGAGCCACACGCCGAACACGCCGAGCGCCATGACCACCGTGCCCGCCTGGAGCACGGCCCGGCCGAACCGGGCGACAGCCTGAGCGAGACCGAAACCGACGATCATGCCGCCCGACCAGGGCACCATCACCAGGCCCGCCTTCAGCGGCGAATAGCCGAGGCCGATCTGGGTGTAGAGGTTGAAGACCAGCATGAAGCCCTGCATGGTCGAGAAGAAGACCAGTCCGAGCGTCATGCCTGCGCTGAACCCGCGCTTGCGGAAGAGGCTGGGGACGACCAGCGGGTCCCGGCCGGCCTTGCTGCGGCGCGACTCGTAGGTGGCGAAGGCGACGAAGACGGCCACCGACGCGGCCATCATCGCGAACGTCCACCCGGGCCAGTCGTACTCACGGCCCTGCACCAGCGGGAAGATGATGAGCAGCGCGGCCAGCGAGACCAGGAGCATGCCGGGTATGTCCAGGCGCGACCTGTCGCCGGACCGGCCCCTGGGCAGATAGCGCAGGGCCCCGAGGGAGGCCGCGGCACCCAGCGGCAGGTTGATCAGGAAGATCATCCGCCAGCCGGTGCCGAAGTAGTCGGCGTCCACGAGCCAGCCCGCCAGGATCGGCCCGCACACCGCGGACAGCCCCATGATCGGGCCGAACATGCCGAAGGCCTTCTGCGACTCCTTCGGCGGGAACATCTCCTTGATCATGCCGAGGCCCTGCGGCAGCATCACCGCGCCGAACAGGCCCTGGACGACACGTGCGGCGATCAGCATCTCGGGCGACACGGAGACGGCACACAGCAGCGAGCCCAGGGTGAAGCCGGCGGCTCCCACCAGGAACATCCGGCGGCGCCCGTGGATGTCCCCGAGCCGGCCGCCGGTGACGAGTCCGACGGCCATCGAGAGGGTGTATGCGGCGGCGAGCCACTGGAGGGTGGAGGCGCCGCCACCGAGGTCGGCCCGCATGGAGGGGCCGGCGATGTTCGTGACGACGGCGTCGAGGAGATCCATCACCTCGGCCGCGAGGATCACGAAGAGCGCAGCCCAGCGCCACCGGTAGGGCGCTGGCGAGTCGGTGGGCGTCTCGGCGGACGCGACACCGGTGGTGGACATCGGAAACTCCTCACAGAAGGCCGCGTCGCGTCGAGGTGCCGCGGGCGCGGTGGATGGCTGGACGGAAACCGCCCGGCTCGCTGGTGCGGCCCAGAAAGACAGGCGACCGGACACTCTGGAGAACAGTGTTCACTGTAGCAGAACAGTGCTCATCTAGAGAACGGCGTTCATTAAGATATAGCGCAATCGCTCCCCTTGGACAAGATATATCGCGACTGCGGGTAGTGGGACGTCCTCACCTTGGGCAGAACACTGTTCTCCGTGTCCCTAGACTGGTTCCATGAGCGACGCGGCCGCCGGCACCCCAGCACCCCCTCCGCCGTCCCCGTGGGAGCGCGAGCGCCCCGCTCGCACCCACATCGCGCCCGTACGCACGCCACTGTCGCGCGAGCGCGTCGTCGAGGCCGCCCTCACCGTGCTGGACCGGCACGGGCTCGACGGCCTCTCGATGCGTCAGGTGGCGGCCGAACTGGGGGTCGCGGTCTCCGCCCTCTACGCCCACGTCAGCTCCAAGGACGACCTCCTGGAGCTCATGTACACGCGGCTCTTCACCGGCTACGCGATGCCCGCACCCGATCCCGAGCACTGGCAGGAGCAGCTGCGAGACTTCGCCCGCGCCTGGCGCCGACGTCTGCTGTCCCACCGGGACATGGCCCGGATCTCCATGGGGCACGTACCCTTCACCGCCGAACTGCTGCCGCACGTCGAGGCGTTGCTCGCCATCTTCCGCACCGCCGGGCTACCCGACCGCATCGCGGCGGAGGCCGGTGACCTCATCTCCACCTACATCGACGGGTTCGTCCTGGAGGAGGGCATGTGGCGCGACCGGGCAGCTCAGCACGGCGGTCACGCTGCCTCGCCGGCCCGCCCCGACTGGCACGAGATGACCGACGAGATGCAGAACTACTTCGCGTCCCTGCCCGCGCAGGACTTCCCCCACCTGCGCGCCCTGGCCGGGCTGATGGTGACGGACTCCTCCGACGAGCGGTTCGACATCGGCCTGGAGATCATCCTGCGCGGACTGGCGAGCTACCTGCCGGAACCTGCGACCGGCCCGATACCGGACGCCGACTGAGTCCCGGAATCCGACTGAGTCCCGGAATCCGACCGAGTACCGGAGTCGGGCGCGGACGCGGACGCGGAAGCCAGCGGCACATGTGGCACGGCCGCGTCTGATCGTCGTGGACGTCTCAGCCGCTGATGACCAGACGGCACTGGCGTTCCAGGAGACGATCGCCACACGGTGGGCGACCGCAACAGCCGAGCGCACCACCCGAGCCCTGGGGGACTGCCGACGAAATGCAGCGCGTCCAGTGACGGAATGGTTTCGAGCAGCACCGCACCGACCGAGGCGAGAATTGGGCCTCCCTTGGCGCGCCAGGGAGTGCCCTTGTCCACGAGGTGCGACAGCAGTTGAGCACGAGGCCTGGAGGCATCTGATCACCTCGCTGTCGGAGGGCCGGCGTGGGAAAGCCGTTGCGGCAGTTCCCGCGGCCCTCGCCTGATTGCCGCTGTTTTGTCAGTCGAGCAGGACGCCGGGGTTGAGGATGTGGTGGGGGTCCAGGGCGTTCTTGGCGGCGCGCAGTGCCAGCGCGAAGGGTTCCGGGCGCTGGAGGTCGTAGCCGGGGCGGTGGTCGCGGCCGACGGCGTGGTGGTGGGTGATGGTGGCGCGGTGGCGGTGCAGGACGTCGGTCGCGGCGGCTTTGATGTCGTCCCAGACCTCGACCTCGTCCCCGGGCCGGCCGGCGAGGGCCACGGTGAAGTACGGGGCGGCGCCGTCGGGGTAGACGTGGGTGAGGCGGCAGTTGATGGTGGCCCGGTGTCCGGTGGCCTTCGAGGCGGCGGCGCCGACCTCGGTGCGGACGGCGTCGATCAGGGCGGGAATCTTCTCCCAGGTGGCGGCGGTCTCGAAGGTTTCGACGACGGCGCCCATGCGGGCCAGGCCGTCGCGCAGGTAGGGCATGCGCAGGAACGCCGAGCGCCAGGCGCTCACGGCCGCATCGGCCGGGGCGTCGCGGTCCGCCGCATGTGTCCGGCCGCGGCCGCCGTGGGCGCGGGCCAGGTCCACGGCGGCCGTGAGGCGGTCGTCGACGGGGGTGGTGGCGGACTCGAAGCCCAGGACCAGGACGGTGGAGCCGTCGTGGGAGGTGCCAGACAGCAGCGCCTCGCCCGGGTCGAGCAGGCGGCAGTTGGCCGGGGCGAGGTCGGACTGGGCGATGGCCCGTACGGCGTCCAGTGCGTGGTGGAAGTCGGCGAAGGTCACGGATGCGGAGGCTTTGTGGCGGGGGCGTTCTTGCAGGCGCATCCATGCCTCGGTGATGACGCCGAGCGTGCCCTCGGAGCCGAGGAAGAGCCGGTCGGGAGACGGTCCGGCGCCGGATGCGGGCAGCCGCCAGGACGTGTTCGCGCCGGCGGGTGTGATCACGCGGAGGGACTGGACGAAGTCGTCGATGTGGGTGTGGACGGTGGCGTAGTGGCCGCCGGCCCGGGTGGCGAGCCAGCCGCCGAGGGTGGAGAACTCGAAGCTCTGCGGGTAGTGGCGCAGGGTCAGGCCGTGGGGTCGCAACTGGTCTTCCAGCACGGGGCCGAGGGCTCCGGCCTGGATGCGGGCTGAGCGGCTGGTGGTGTCGATCTCGAGGACGCGGTCCATCACGGTCAGGTCGAGCGACAGGACTGCGTGGTGGGTGTCGCCGCGGTACTCCACGCCGCCGACCACCGAGGAGCCGCCGCCGAAGGGGATGACGGCCACGCCGTGCTCGCCGGCCCATTCCAGCAGGTCGGCCACGTCCTGGTCGTCGGCCGGGTGGGCGACGAGGTCGGGGATCCGGCCGAGCCGGCCGCGCAGGGCCCGGATGACGTCGCGGTATGCCTTGCCCATGGCGTGGGCGGCGCGCGCCTGCGGGTCGGCGGTGACCAGGTGTGCCAGGGAGGGAGGGGGCGTCGCGGCGGGGCGGCCGATGGGCAGGTCGGCGATGCGGGGTATCGGCAGCGGGCGGGCCAGGGTGCCCGGCAGCAGGGCGCCCATCGCGGCGCATTCGGCGTCGTCGGGGTGGGCGTCGGCGTAGCCCCAGCCCCACCAGGAGCGGGTGCGGGAGGTGCGGGGGTCGGTCGCGGTGGCAGGCATGGGCGCGCTCCAGCGGGGTCCAAGGAATTTACCCGACGGTAAATTACCCTAGGGTAAGATCTGGTGCATGACAACGCTCTCCTCCAGGGCCGGCACCAAGGGCGTGCCGAGGGCCGCGCGCGAACGACAGGTCCTGGCCGCGGCCACCGAGGAGTTCGGCCGCCACGGTTACGAGGCCACCACCGTGGCCGCCATCGCCACCCGCGTCGGCGTCACCAAACCACTCCTGCACCAGTACTTCGGCAGCAAGCAGGACCTCTACCTCGCCTGCCTCAACCCGGTCGGCGACCGGCTGCTGGCCGCCATCCGCGCCGCGATGGCCGAACAGGACGCCGGCGCGCCGCCCACGCCCCTGCGCGTGCTGCGCGCGCTGTTCACCGCCCTCGACGGCCAGCGCGAGGCATGGTTTGTCCTCTACGACCCCACGCTGCCGCCCGCCAGCGAAGCCGCCCACCGCGCGGCCTACTACCGCGACGCCATCGATGACCTCGCCGCGACCGGCACCGCCGACCTCCTGCACACCGCCGGATCCAGCGACCCGCTCGACGCCGACGCCCTCAAACACGCATGGCGCGGCCTGTGCACGGCCCTGGTCCGCTGGTGGATCAACCACCCCGACCAGTCACCCGACGCCATGACCCGACGCTGCGCACGTCTCTCCGGAGCCAGCCAGATCATCCTCGCCGCCGGCGACGACAGCACGTGAGCCGGACCGACGCCCCACGCCCTTGGTGTCAAAACTCGTGGACATCCGAGCATCGCTCCACCCGCGAGGTGCCTCCCAGAGTCGTGCTCAAGTGCTGCCACATCTCGGGTTCTGGCCCAATTTCTGTGGTGCCGACGCGTGGCCAGCCGGGTCCATGGTGCGACGGGCCGCTCGGCGAGGGCGGTTGTGCACCTTTGGCAGGGTGGGAGGGGACGTACTGAGTAGGAGAACTCATGTGCGTCAGGGCGGAGGCTGGCAGGCTCCGCGGTATGACAAGTGGCAGAGGGGCGCGGACGGCCCTGCATCTCTTCTTGGTCTGGGCGATGATGGCGGCCGCGATGCCGGCGCTCGGCTTCGAGCTGGTGGTGGCGGCCTGGGGCAGCAGTGCCCGGGCGGCGGTGCCTGTCCTCGCGTTGGGCGTACCGCTGATGGTGGGCCTGCTGGCCATAGCGGGCATACCGGCGCGGACCGTGGTGCCGCTGTGCGGCTCGGTGCGCCGGCGGCTCGGTTGGGCGGCCCTGGTCTTCGTCCTCGGCACGCTCGGCGTCCTGGCGGGCCTGGCCGCCTACGGCGGGAACGTCGACCTGGGCAGCGCCGGCACACGGGTCGCGCTGACGGGAGTGCCGTACGCCGTCGCCGCTGCGTTCTTCGTACCGAGCCGGTGGGTACGGCTGGGGGCGGTGGCTGTGCTGACGGCCGGTATGGGCTACGGGGGCTTTATCGGCCCGGCGCAGGCCCAGCAGCGCCGGCACGCGGCGGAGATCGCGCGCTACCGGGAGCATCCGGAACTGCTGTATCTGGGCGCTGCGCCGCCTGGAATGCGGGTATCCCGTGCCGTGGTCGGGCCCGCCTACTTCAGCGTCGATTACCACCCCGCTCGGGAGGGATACGAGTTGGGGTACGTAGGACTCGTGGTGCGTTCGCCGCTCACGCAGACGCCACGATGCCCAGAGTCCGAGGAGAAGGGTGTGACCTGCACAGTGGACGGGCACGGCGAGATGTGCATGATCCGCCGCCTCCCCGGTGGCACCCGCGACATCACCCTCACCCGCCACCACCACGATGCGGAGGTTGAGGTCACCAGCCAGTCCCTCGGCGAACCCGCCCTGCGCCACCTCTTGAACACGCTGCACCCGCTGTCGAACACGGAACTGGAAACGCTGATGCGGGAAAAGGTGATCGTCCAGGGCTACTGACCCATGCCCGCCTTGCGCAAGGTAGCCAGCCCCTGCCCGGCCCCCGGCCCCCGGCCCTAGACTAGAGCGTGTCTCTTTGACGGGCTCATCAGTTGATCGGATGCGCCTGTCCGATAGGCAAGCCCTCAGGCCAGCCAAGTGAGACGTAGCATCGCCGAACCACAGACGCTCCGCGCCGACCCGCCTGTGCCCGGAATGCCTCCGGCGGGGAACTCCGGCACCGGGATGGCCAAGACGGTGCACTTGTGTCCGGTAGATCGTGGTTGAGGAGGGATCTGCCGTCGCGCCCGCCGGCGTCCAAGGCGAAGCCGAGCAGACCCCTTCCCCGGCGTCCAGGTCGTACGTCCAGCTGGGCGCTCCACCTGGAGGTCAGGGAACGGGCCCGCTCCACTATCGTGTGGGAGACGGCAGACGGGACGGCCACGGCACCAGGCGGTCCGCGAAAAGGCTTCCGCTGACGAGGGCTCGGGTCCTATCGTCTGAGCCCGTGATCAGAAACAGCGTTCCACTGCCCCCGACGGTCTACCCGCTCGCCAAGGGACGTGTGTGGGCCATGCTGGCCGGCTCTCTGGTCTTCGTCGCTCTGGGCATTGTTTTCCTGGTCGCCCACAGCACCGTGAAGATGACTGTGGCGGGGGCGCTGGCCGTGCCCTTCTTCGGGTTCTGCTCGGTGATCATCATCCAGCGCCTGCTCCGCGAACGACCGGAGCTGGTGTTGGACGACGCGGGAGTGGACCACGTGAGGCTGGGCCGGTTCGGCTGGGACGAGATAGCCGCCGTGCGGATCCGCGAGCAGCGGGTACGTAACACCTCGCAGCGGTTCATTGAGCTGGTGCTGCACGACCCAGACGCCTATCTGGCTCGAGCACCCAAGCTCGTCCGCAGCACCGCGGCCATGAACGCACGACTCGGCTTTGGTCCGGCCAACATGGCCACAAACACCTTGCCGGTGCCGCCTGAGGCGGTCCTGGACGCGATGCGGCGTCACCGCCCCGGACTCGCAGTACAGCACTGAGCGCGCCCGTCGGCCGACCGGCTAGGTTCTGTCGCTTTGGTCAGCACCGTGTCCAGATGAGGATGGCGGCGAGGTGGAGTGCGGCCTGATAGGCGAGGGCGAGTTTGTCGGTTCGCGTGGCCAGACCGCGCCACTGCTTGAGGCGGTTGATGCATCGTGGGGGCCACGCAGTGAGAAGCGACTACATTCCGCTGGTACCGGGCGCGGTGTGGCTGCAGGAACGGCTGGGCGAAGGCTTGCTCTGGCGGCCGGACGAGGCCGTTCTGCCGGCCGAGCCGACCCATGCCGGGTCGAGGGAGTTCCTGCTCACGATCGGCTTTCCCGCCGTCCACCTCGACGTCGTGGGGATCGACACGAGGCACTTGCTGGACGAGGACGGGATGGAACCGTTCGATGCCGACGAGATCTACGGGGAACGCCACTCCGACGACGACTCTCCGCCCACCAACTTTTGCTTCACCGTGGCCACCTGGTACGACCAGCACCTGATGCTCGACGCGGCGAACGGTGGCATCACCCACTACGACCCCAATGGGTGGGATCACGGGGCCGGTTGGAAGGGGCCGGCCGCCGATGACCTCCCCGTGCTGGCCGTGCTTCTCGGGTTGATCGCCGAGTCGAGCAGCGCCCTGGAATCGGCCGACGACGCCGTACGCGCGACCGCTGTCACCGATCTGCGCAAGCGCATGACCGGCCTGGAACCGTATGTGGAGGACTCGGCGTTCTGGGACGAGATCTTCGAGTGTCTAGGGTGACAGCAGGGCGGATGAGGACACACGTCGCCGAGTCGCCCTGCAGCCGATCGTCACGTCCCAGGTCGAGTGCGCCAAGCCGGACCTGGTCGCGTTCGGCCCCCTGCTCCAGCTCGTCATTCCGCAACCCACGACATGACACCGCCTCATGTCGGCTGCCGGCGTCGGCCGGAGGACGTCCGTCCCGGCCATCCCGGGCGAACTCCCGGCTTGGCCGACCACCGCCGCAACCGGCCTACCGCTGCCGACACCACCCCGTGCGCCCCCGAGCGCCAGTCCTGCCCAGGAGCTCACGGCATAGCGGGTTATGCGTCCGTCCGGCACAGCGCGTACAGAACGGCCATGGTGTGCGTCGTGGTCCGGCAGGGCGTCTCGGCGGCGAGCGCACGGCCGGCGGCCAGCAGCAAGTCCGCCGCGTCGCGCACCGTGCAGCACGCCTGGAACTCGCCTGCGATGCCGAGTTGTTTCGCCAGGTGACGGACCTCTTCCTCATGCGCGACGAGCTGACTGCGGAAGGCTCCGGTGTCGAGAGGCCGCAAGCTCTCTGTATCCATCCGACCACGGTAGCGATCCGCCTGCGCCGATTGCGCGCCTTTCTAGATATATCTGGGAAGGTTTTTGGTCGCGGAAGACATATGACGCAGGTTCAGTTGGTCCATGTACGCATGTACGTACAGATGACGACCCGGTGACGCAAAGACGCCCACGACGTGCCCCCACCTCGGCGAGTGAGCTGACGGCACGCAAGACGGTGCGGACCTGACGGTCTCGCGGCCAGTGGGCCGCCGCAGGCGTGTCTCCTTGCGGGCCCGGTACGCGGCTGCCTTGATCTCCCTGCCACAGGACTCCATCCCGCACCAGTGCCGGCGCATGCCCCGCGAGCGGTCGATGTAGGTGCGGGTGCACTCAGGGGTGCCGCATTCCTTGAGCACGGGCACGTCCGGCCCGCTCAGGAGCTCGACGGCGTGGCACGCCACCGGGGAAGGGGCCTGGCGGTTTCCACTGATCGTTGCGAATCAGCGGTAGGCCAGTTCTCCTGACCAGCGTCTCATGGCCTCGGCCGGTGTGCGGTCTCCGAGGACGAGCCGGGGCCGTTCGTTGAGCTGCCGTTCGACTTGCGCGAGGTCGCGGGCGGTGTAGTGGGCGAGGCTGGTGCCTTTGGGGAAGTACTCCCGGAGCAGCCCGTTGGTGTTCTCGTTGGTGCCGCGCTGCCAGGGCGAGTGCGGGTCGCAGAAGTAGATCCTGAAGCCGGTCAACTCCTCTACTTCGTCGTGGTGGTAGAGCTCGCGTCCCTGGTCCCAGGTGAGGGTGCGCCGAAGGGAGCCGGGCCAGTGGGCGGTCTGGGCGACGAGGGCGTCGCGGACCTGCGGGGCCTTCCATCCGTCGGGCAGGTGGATGAGCCGGGTGTAGCGGGTGGCGCGGTCGACCAGCGTGCCGATCGCGGATCCCTGTCCCTTGCCGACGATGAGATCGCCCTCCCAGTGGCCGGCCTGCTGACGGTCCTCGGCCTCGCGGGGGCGGGCGTGGACCGAGCGCATGTTCGGGATGGCGTTCTTGGTGGGTATGCCCCGGCGCTGCTTCTTCCGGCGGGTCCTGCGGGTGCGCAGGCGGGCGGTGCGTTTGTCGAGCAGTCCGTTGTAGAGGGCGCGGTAGATAGTCTCCGGGCAGGCGTTCAGGTCGGGTCGGTCGGGGCTGGTGCGCGCGAGATGACGGGTGATCTGCTGTGGTGACCAGCGCTCCTTGAGCTTCTCGTTGATTACGTCCCGCAGCGCACGGCTGGCCCGCAGCTTCTCCTCCTTCGGGCGGGCCCGGCGCAGGATGGCATGGTTGTGGGACCACCACGGGTTGTAGCGGCCGTCGGGTCCGCGGCCGCGCGAGATCTCCCGGTACACGGTCGAGCGGTGCTTGCTGATCTCCTCGGCGATCTGCGCGGCCGTACGGCCGGCGAGCAGCCCTTCGGCGATCACGATGCGGTCGTCCTGGGTGAGGTAGCGGCCATCGATGGGCTTGTCGGGCAGGAGCATGCGTCCAGCCTTGATGAACCACACCGAGCCTGCGCTGGTGGATACGCCCACCCGGCGGGCAGCGGCTGCCCCTTTCAGGCCACCTCTACGCAGTTCGAAGTAGTTCTTCGGTACCGACAGCGGCAGGCGGTTCGGCGGATACTTCGGCACGGGACGGACTCCTCTCAGGAGTCGCAACCACCGATAGAAACCGCCCCTCTTCCGGCGTTGCCTGCGTCCAGCGCCCCGAAGGAGTGAACTGCGGCACCGCCGGGGGCTTGCGTGCGGCGTTGTTGACGACGGTCAACGCCGTTCCGTCGCAGTCCACTTCAAGCCGACGGGCGGTGGCCAACGGGTGAATGGCCTCCCGTACGGTCTTCGCCTGTTCGACATCGGTCTGCTGGCCGGGCGAGACCGCGTCGCGTCACCAGTCAAGCCGGCGACGAACGCTTCTACGCGTGCGAGACTCGGTTCGATAGTCCGGGGATTGCTTCACGAACTTGGCAGGTCACGCACAGAATAAATAGGACAGGGCCGCAACGGCGGCCGCGTCCGGTCCGAGGACGGCCTCTGCAGACCACTCTGGCCATCCCGAAGGAGCGCAAGCTCAGACTGACTAGCAGCGCCATCAGCGCGGAGATCACTCTCAACCACGGTGAGACAGCCAGTTCGACCTGGCCGCCGTTCTCGACGTCGACTCGCGGCGTCGACCAGCCGACCGCCACTGAACTGGCGCCGCCGCCCATCGGAGCCGTGCGGCTCCACTTGCATCCCGGCCCGCCCATAAGGCAGCAGGCGACGATGTCGCACCCCCCATGGTTCCCGATCCAGCGGTTCGCACAGAGTTTTGAGGCATGTTTTACGTGGTGTGTGCAACTGCGTCCGTGTCCTGGTTGTCTGACAGAAGGTCGGGCCCGTCAGGGCTGAGGAGCAAGAGAGCG
>NZ_JBFAWG010000115.1:0-16516 GCF_040680215.1 Streptomyces sp. NPDC052107 | reverse complement strand
GCCACCATGTCCACGGCGCTCATCCTGGACCTCGACCGTGTCGCCGCCACCCGGCTGTCCTTCTTCCTCGGCATCCCGGCCCTGACCGGCGCGGGTGTCTACGAGCTCAAGGACGCCCTCGGCGCGGGTGTGGGCGCGGCGCCGCTGGCCGTCGGCACGATCGTGTCGTTCGTGGTCGCCTACGCCTCCATCGCCTGGCTGCTGAAGTTCGTCGCCAAGCACTCCTTCAACGCCTTCGTGATCTACCGGATCGTCATCGGCGCGGGCCTGCTCGGCCTGCTCGGCGCGGGCGTGCTCAACGCCTGACCCAACGCTCCTGATCACCCACGGGGTGCGGATGCCTGCATTCAGGCGCCGCACCCCGTGAAAGTTTCCTTACGGAACGCCTTGACAGTCCCGGCACGCAACCCGCAGGATCACTCCCGTGAACCTGTCAGACAGCCAGACAGGTGGTCTGGGTCCCCGGCGTGTGAGCGCCATGGAAGCGGTCCTCGCCCACCTCCGCGGCGCCATCGAGCGCGGCGAGTACGCCGTAGGCGACAAGCTCCCCTCCGAGGCCGAGCTGTGCCGCACCCTCGAGGTGTCCCGGCCCGTGCTGCGCGAGGCGCTGCGCGCGCTGCAGACGATGGGCCTCACGGTCTCCCGGACCGGCAAGGGCACCTTTGTCGTCGCGAACGCCGTGGAGGACCCCACGTTCGGCGACTACGCGGCCAGCGACCTGCTCGAGGTGCGCCGGCACATCGAGATCCCCGTCGCCGGATACGCGGCCGTGCGCCGGACCCCGGAGAACCTGGACCACCTGGCCCATCTGCTCGACCGCATGGAGCGGGAGACGGACACCACGGCCTGGGTGGCGATGGACACCCTCTTCCACCTCGCGATCGCCGAGGCCGCCCAGAACCCGGTCTTCCGCCGGGTCATCGAGGAGATCCGCGACGCACTGGCGCGTCAGTCGGCCTTCCTCAACGAGCTGGGCGGCCGTCGCGAGCAGTCCAACCGCGAGCACCGGGCCATCGTCGAGGCGCTGATCGACGGTTCCGAACACGACGCGGTGGAGGCCATGAGCCACCACCTGGACCGCGTCGAGACGACCCTCACCGACATCGTGCGTCCCCAGCGGACGGACGATCTCCCCACGGAAGGCGGACCCGAGGCGTGAGCGAGCAGCACCTCAAAGACGAGACGCGCCCCTCGTCCGGCCATGTCGACGCCGGAGACGCCGGCTACAGCAAAGGCCTGAAGCACCGGCACGTCAACATGATCGCCATCGGCGGAGCCATCGGCACCGGCCTCTTCCTCGGCGCGGGCGGCCGGCTCGCCGACGCCGGGCCCTCCCTGTTCATCGCCTACGCCGTCTGCGGCGTCTTCGCCTTCCTGGTCGTACGCGCGCTCGGCGAACTCGTCCTGTACCGCCCGTCCTCCGGCGCCTTCGTGTCGTACGCCCGGGAGTTCCTGGGCGAGAAGGGCGCCTACACCGCGGGCTGGATGTACTTCCTGAACTGGGCGACCACCGGCATCGCCGACATCACCGCGGTCGCCACCTACACCCACTACTGGGGCATGTTCTCCGACATCCCGCAGTGGGTGATCGCGCTCATAGCCCTGGCCGTGGTCCTCACCGTGAACCTGATCTCGGTGAGGATCTTCGGCGAACTGGAGTTCTGGTTCGCGATCGTCAAGGTCGGCGCACTCGTGGTCTTCATGTGCATCGGCATCTTCCTGCTGGTCACCCAGCACCCGGTCGCCGGCCACCACCCCGGCCCGTCCCTGATCACGGGCAACGGCGGCATCTTCCCTAACGGCCTGCTGCCGATGCTGCTGATCATCCAGGGTGTCGTCTTCGCCTACGCCTCCGTCGAGCTGGTCGGCGTGGCCGCCGGTGAGACCGAGAGCCCCGAGAAGATCATGCCGAAGGCGATCAACTCGATCATGTGGCGCGTGGGCCTGTTCTACGTCGGCTCCGTCGTCCTGCTGTCCATGCTGATGCCCTGGAACGCCTACAGCGCCGGCGAGAGCCCCTTCGTGACCGTCCTGTCGCACATCGGCATCCCCGCGGCCGGTGACGTGATGAACCTGGTCGTGCTCACCGCCGCCATGTCCTCGCTGAACTCCGGCCTGTATTCCACCGGCCGCATCCTGCGCTCCATGGCCATGAGCGGGTCGGCCCCGAAGTTCACCGCGCGGATGAGCCGCAGTCAGGTGCCGTACGGCGGAATCCTGCTCACCAGCGGTATCTGTGTCCTCGGCGTGGGCCTCAACTACGTCGTCCCCGCCGACGCGTTCGAGATCGTCCTCAACTTCGCGGCGATCGGCATCCTCGCGACCTGGGGCATGATCATGCTGTGTCACCTGCTCTTCTGGCAGAAGACCCAGAAGGGCGAGCTGACCCGGCCGTCGTACCGGCTGCCGGGCTCTCCCTGGACCGAAGTCGTGACGCTGGCGTTCCTCGCCTCCGTCCTGGTCCTCATGTACGCCGACGGCGGCGCCGGACGCACCACCGTGCTCTGTCTGCCGCTGATCGTCGCAAGCCTGGTCGCGGGCTGGTACGGCATCCGCGGCCGGATATCCCGCACGTCCACCGGCGCCGACGCGTGACCCGCGTTCCGGCCGACCCCGACCCATCGATGCAGGCAGTGATGTACAGCAGTTCCCCCGCAGACGCACCCATCGTCCGCGAGCCCCTCCACGCCCCGGTCGCCCACCTCATCCGCGGTGGAGTCGTCGAGGGCATCCACTACGGCTCCGTCGTCGTCCTCGGCGCCCACGGCCGGGTGGAGTTCCAGCTCGGCGACATAGAGGCCGCCTTCTACCCGCGCTCGGCCGTCAAGCCCCTCCAGGCCGTGGCCATGCTGCGGGCCGGGCTGCCGCTCGACGGCGAACTGCTGTCGCTGGCCGCCGCGAGCCACTCCGGCGAGGAACGCCACCTCGCCGGCACCCGGCGCATCCTCGAACTCGCCGGGCTCACCGAGGACGATCTGCGCAACGTCCCCGACATGCCGTTCGACCCGGCCGTCCGGGACGCCTGGGTGCGTGAGGGCCGCATGCCCTCCCGGCTCGCCCAGAACTGCTCCGGGAAGCACGCGGCCATGCTGTGGACCGCCAAGCTCAACGGCTGGTCCCTGGAGGACTATCTCGACCCGAAGCACCCGCTCCAGCAGGCCATCGAGGAGATCGTCGAGGACCTGACCGGCCAGCGGGTCGCCCGGGTCACCGTGGACGGCTGCGGCGCGCCGCTGTTCTCCATCTCCCTGCACGGCCTCGCCCGCGCCCTGTCCCGGATCACCTCGGCCGCCCCCGGCACGCCCGAGGCCCGGGTCGCCGACGCGATGCGCGCACACGCCGAGATGGCCTCCGGCGCGGGGCGTGACGTGGCCGCGCTGATGCGGGCCGTGCCAGGGCTGCTCGCGAAGGACGGCTTCGAGGGCGTGCAGGTCGCTGCCCTTCCTGATGGCCGTGCCATCGCCGTGAAGATCGCGGACGGGGCGAACCGGGCGCGGATTCCGGTCGCGGCGGCGGCGCTCGTTCGCGCGGGCGTGGATCCCGAGTTGCTGACCGAGTTCGCGGGGGAGCCGTTGCTGGGTGGCGGGGAACCGGTGGGTCGTGTGCGTGCGGTGCGTGCGCTGGACCCTGTTGAGCTTCCTGCCTGCGCGTAGGGATTCGCCGATCTCAGAGGGGGACTGCGGGTCGTCGCCGGTCTGCCGGCCGTCTGTGGTTGATCGCGTAGTCCCCCGCGCCCCCATGGGGGCGCCTTCACCTCCGTACCTCAGAAAGAGGACCGTTTCCTCATGACCGCCGCCACCACTCGCAGCGAGCACGACCTGCTCGGCGACCGTGACGTACCCGCCGACGCCTACTGGGGTGTGCACACCCTGCGCGCGACGGAGAACTTCCCCATCACCGGCACCCCGATCTCCGCCTACCCGCATCTGATCGACGCCCTGGCCGCCGTCAAGGAAGCCGCCGCTCTCGCCAACGAGGAACTCGGCCTGCTGGCGCCGGAGAAGGCACGTGCGATCGTCGCCGCCTGCCAGGAGATCCGGGCGGGCAAGCTGCACGACCAGTTCGTCGTCGACGTCATCCAGGGCGGCGCCGGCACGTCCACCAACATGAACGCCAACGAGGTCGTGGCCAACCGGGCGCTGGAGCTGCTCGGTCACGCCAAGGGCGAGTACGCGCATCTGCACCCCAACGAGGACGTCAACCTCGGTCAGTCGACCAACGACGTCTACCCGACCGCCGTCAAGACAGCGACGGTGTTCGCGGTCCGTGGACTGCTCAAGGCGATGGCCGTACTGCAGGACTCGTTCGCCCGTAAGGCCGTCGAGTTCCGTGACGTGCTCAAGATGGGCCGTACACAGTTGCAGGACGCCGTCCCGATGACGCTCGGTCAGGAGTTCTCCGCGTTCGCCGTCATGATCGAGGAGGACCGCAGCCGTCTTGCCGAGGCCGTCGAGTTGATCCATGAGATCAACCTGGGCGCGACGGCCATCGGTACGGGACTCAACGCGCCCGCCGGGTACGCCGAGGCCGCCCGCCGGCACCTGGCCGACATCACCGGCCTGCCGCTGGTCACCGCCGCCAACCTGGTCGAGGCCACCCAGGACTGCGGTGCCTTCGTCCAGATGTCCGGTGTGCTGAAGCGGATCGCGGTCAAGCTCTCCAAGAGCTGCAACGACCTGCGGCTGCTGTCCTCCGGTCCGCGTGCCGGCCTCGGTGAGATCAACCTGCCGCCGGTGCAGGCCGGTTCGTCCATCATGCCGGGCAAGGTCAACCCCGTGATCCCCGAGGTGGTCAACCAGGTCGCCTTCGAGGTGATCGGCAACGACGTCGCCATCACCATGGCCGCCGAGGCCGGACAGCTCCAGCTCAACGCCTTCGAGCCGATCATCCTGCACTCCCTGTCGGAGTCCATCACGCACCTGCAGAGCGCCTGCCTCACCCTGGCCGAGCGGTGCGTGGCCGGCATCACCGCCAACACCGAGCGGCTGCGCGCCACCGTGGAGAACTCCATCGGACTGGTCACCGCCCTCAACCCGCACATCGGATACACGGCCGCCACCGAGATCGCCAAGGAGGCGCTCGTCACCGGCCGGGGCGTGGCCGAACTCGTCCTGGAGAAGGGCCTCCTGCCGGCCGAGCGGCTCGCCGACCTGCTGCGCCCCGAGGTCGTCGCCGGCAGCGGGGCACCTGCCGCCTGACCTGCGGTTACGGGCAGATATCAACCCGTACGCTAGTGGGCTCCAGGGCCGGTCCGGAGGCACAATGGTGATCATGACAACGACGTCGTCCCTCACCTTCCTGCCGGTCCTGGAGCGCATCGCCGAGGAGGTCGAGCGCACGCCCGGCCGCGGCCGGGCCGCCGACTACATCCCGGCCCTCGCCGCCTGCGACCCCCGGCGCTTCGGCATGGCCGTCGCCGAGCTGGACGGCACGGTGTACGGGGTGGGGGAGTGGCGCGAGCCGTTCTCCGCGCAGTCCATCACCAAGGTCTTCACCCTGGCCCTGGACCTGGCCCGTGAGGGTGACGAACTCTGGGAGCACGTGGGCCGCGAGCCCTCCGGCAACCCCTTCAACTCCCTGGTCCAGCTGGAGTACGAGAACGGCATCCCGCGGAATCCTTTCATCAACGCGGGCGCCCTCGTCGTCACCGACCGCCTCCAGACCCGTACCGGAGACGCGGCCGGCGAACTGCTGACCTTTCTGCGCACCGAGACCGGTAACGCCACCCTGGACTTCGACAAGGAGGTCGCCGCCTCCGAGACCGCCCACGGCGACCGCAACGCGGCCCTCGCGCATTTCATGGCGTCCTACGGCAACATCGACAACGACGTGCCGACCCTGCTCGACCAGTACTTCCGGCAGTGCTCCATCACCGCCTCGTGCGCCGACCTGGCCCTCGCCACCGGCTTCCTCGCCCGGCACGGCATCCGCGCCGACGGCGGCCGGCTGCTCACCCGCAGCCAGGCCAAGCAGGTCAACGCCGTGATGCTGACCTGCGGGACGTACGACGCGGCCGGGGACTTCGCCTACCGCGTCGGCCTGCCCGGCAAGAGCGGCGTCGGCGGCGGGATCATCGCCGTCGTACCGGGCCGGTGCACGCTGTGCGTGTGGAGCCCGGGCCTGGACGAGCGCGGCAACTCGGTGGCCGGAGTGGCGGCCCTCGACCGGTTCACCACGCTGACCGGGCTCTCGGTGTTCTGACCGACCCGGACCCATCAGTCCAGGAACTCGTGCAGCAGCGGCAGCAGCAGGGCCGTGCGGCGCATCAGCGCCATGTGGGTGGTGCCGGGCAGCACCGCCAGCCGGGCGTCGGGGATCAGTGCCCGCATCTCGGCCGCGTGCTCGATGCGCACGAAGTCCCTGTCGCCGATGACCAGCAGGGTGGGCGCCCGCAGTCCGCGCAGGTCGTCGGCGCTCCACGGCAGCGGGGTGTGCGCGGCGGCCGAACACTTGGCGAGCAGGTCCTGGAAGTGCCCGGGGTGGGGCGCGACCGCGGCGTACGCGTCCGCCATCTCCTGGAAGTCCTGCGGGCTCGGCAGCCGGGACGAGCCGGAAGCCGGGTCCTGGATCTCCGGGTGGAAACCGTCCTGCCGGTACGGCGCGGAGGCGACGACCAGCCTCCCGACCCGGTCCGGGTGCCGTACGGCCACCTCCAGCGCGGTCAGTCCGCCGAGGCTGAAGCCGAGCAGGTCCGCCTGTGCGATGCCGAGTTCGTCGAGCAGGGCCACCACGTCCGAGGCCAGCACGGGCACCGTCAGCGCACGATCGGTGTCGGCGGTGTGCCCATGGCCCTGGAGTTCGGGGGCGACGACCTGGCGCGCCGCGGCCAGGGCGGACAGGACGGCGCCGAAGGACAGGCCGATGGTGCACACGCCTCCGTGCAGGAGCACCAGGGGCCGGCGTGCGGACGCCTCGCCGTGGACCTCGTAGTACATCTCCAGGCCGTCGGTCTTCGCGTAGGCGGAGCTGCTCGCCACCGTGATCACGTCCTTTCCGTGAGAAACAGGTGAAGAAGTGACCTCCCGTACGCCCGAAAGTCATCGTTGCTCACATGCCGGTCACATGCGGGCCGCCCGCCGGTGAGAGGAGCGTCGCCTTCCGGCCACCCGGCGTTGACACGCTGAAGCAGTGTTGGCCATGGCATTCCCCGTCGATCTCCGCCGCTGCCAGTTGCTCGGGCTGGCCGGCACCGCCTTTCTCGCGCTCGGCGGTGAGACGGCCGGTGCCCTGCCCGTGCAGGATCTCCTGGCACCCGCCTCGGTGCAGGCCGCGGTCGGCCTGGTCGGGGTGTACTTCGGTGTCGTCCTGCTGATAGCGGCCTGGGTGCTCCTCGGCCGCCTGGTGCGCGGCCCCCAGCCGCCCACCCCGCGCGCCCTGCTGCTGGTGCTCGCCGTGTGGACGGCACCGCTGCTGCTCGCGCCACCGTTGTTCAGCCGGGACGTCTACAGCTATCTCGCGCAGGGCGCCATGGTCGACGCCCACATGGACGTCTACGCCCACGGCCCGGCCCAGCTCGGCGGCCCGCTCGCCGACGAGGTGGCCCCGATGTGGCAGCACACCGGCGCCCCCTACGGCCCCGCCTTCATGGCCCTGGCCTCCGCGCTCTCCGGACTGACCCGCGGCCAGTTGCCGGCCGGCCTGCTCGGCATGCGCCTGGTCGCCCTGCTCGGCGTGGCACTGATGGCGGTGGCGCTGCCCCGCCTCGCCCGGCACAGTGGCGCCGACCCGGCCGCCGCCCTCTGGCTCGGTGCCCTCAATCCGCTCGTCCTGCTGCACCTGGTCGCCGGTGCCCACAACGACGCCCTGATGCTCGGTCTGCTGGGGCTCGGCCTGGTGGCCGCGCGCGGGGAACGGCCGGCCGGCGGCGCCGTCGGAGCCGTCCTCGTCACCCTGGCCGCCCTGGTCAAGGCACCGGCCGTGCTCGGACTGCTGGCGGTCGTGGCCCTCCAGGTCCGTTCCGGCCGCCGTCCGCTGCCGGCCGTCCTGACCGCGGCGGCCGCCTCCGCCGTGACGACGGTCGCCGCCACGGCCGTCGCCGGCACCGGCTACGGCTGGATCGGCGCCCTGGCCACCCCCGTCTCCCCGCACAACTGGGCCCTGACCAGCCTGCTCGGCCGCGCCACCGGCGCCCTGCTGGAGCACCTCGGCAGCAGCCTGGCCCCGCTGGCCGTGCCGGCCTGGCATCTGCTCGGCCTCGCCGCCACCGCAGTCGCCGTGGCGCTGATATGGCTACGGCTGCGCGTCAGACCGGTATACGCCCTCGGACTCAGCCTGCTGACGGTCGCCGTGTTCGGCCCGGCGATCCGCCCCTGGTACGTGCTGTGGGGCCTGTTCCTCATCGCCGCCGCCGCGCCCAACACCTCGGTGCGGCACCGGGTCGCGGCCCTGGCCGGCGTCCTCGCCCTCGCCGTCCTGCCCAGCGGCGGCCCGGCCGACGCCGGGCAACTCGTGCTCGCCGTCTCCGGCGGGGTGCTCGGCGTGGTCGTCCTGTGGCAGGCCCACCAGGCGGCCCAGGCCCCGGCACCGGGACACATGGCGTGAGGGGACCGCGTACGACCAGGGGCCGTCTGCTGCTCGTCCTCGTCCTCGGCGCCGCGGTCACCGTGTTCACGGCGACCGTGCCGCTGCTGCGCGATTTCTTCGACCTGCGCGTCTACTACGGCACCGTGCACACCTGGGCACACCACGGCGGGCGGATCTACGACTACCAGGTGCCGGGAACCTCGTACGGCTTCACCTATCCGCCGTTCGCGGCGGTCGCCATGCTGCCGCTGGCGCTGCTGGGCCGTAACGCGGCGATCGTAGCGTCCCTGCTGGCCAACCTGACCGCGTTGGCGGTGATCCTGCGCATCCTGGCCGGACCGGACTGGCGGCGGCACGGCTGGTACCGCTGGTCGCTGTGCCTGTGCCTGCTCGCGCTGTTCGAGCCGCTGCGTGACACCTTCAGCTTCGGCCAGGTCAACCTGGTGCTGCTCGCCCTCGTCCTCGGGGACTGTCTGCTGCTGGCGACCGGCCGGGAGCGCTGGGCGGGCGCCGGGATCGGGCTGGCCGCCGCCGTGAAGCTCACGCCCGCCCTGTTCATCGGCCTGCTGCTGCTCGCCGGGCGGCGCCGGGCGGCCGCTGTCGCGACGGCCGTCGCCCTCGCGGCCACCGCGCTGGCCCACTGGGCGGACCCGCGGGCGTCCCGCTTCTACTGGACCGAGGCACTGTGGGACACCAGCCGGGTGGGCCGACTCGACTACGTGTCCAACCAGTCGATCCAGGGTGTGCTGGCCCGTCTTGGCGAGCCGGGCCGCCCGCTGTGGGCGACGGCGGTCCTGCTGACCCTGTGCGTCTGGGCGTGGCGGACCCGTCAGGCGGTGCGGGCCGGTGACTGGACGGCGGCCTTCGCGCTCACCGGGGCGGCGGCCTGTCTGGTCAGCCCCATCACCTGGGTGCACCACCTGGTGTGGCTGCTGCCGTCCTTCGCGGTGCTGCTCCGCGCCGGGCACCCGCGGATCGCGGGCGCCCTGTACGCGGTGCTGTGCACGAGCGTGGTCTGGCTGTGGTTCGACGACGCCTCCGGCATCGGCGGCTTCCTCGGCAGCAACGCCTACACCTGGATCACGCTGGGGCTGCTGCTCGGCCTGCCGACGGGTCAGTCGCGCGGGGTGCGCTTGCCCCTGGCCCGCAGCGCCACCACCACGGCGGCCCGCAGCGCCACCACCGCGGCGCCGGCGACGAGACCCGCGAGCCCCGCGACGATGGCGGGGCCCGGCCAGCCCGAGCCGTCGTCCGGTGCCTGCGACGTGGCCGCGGCCACCGGTTTGGCCGTCGACGCCGGCCGCGACTTGACGCGCAGCTCGTCCAGCGAGCCGACCGGGTCCACCCTGCCGGCCGCCGCGAAGCCCCAGTCGAGCAGCTCGCGCGCCTCCTGGTACACCGCCAAGCCACCGCCCTCCTGAGGGTTCATCACGGTCACCACCAGCGTGCGGGCGCCATGCCGGGCCGCGGCCACCAGGGTGTTGCCCGCCTTGGTGGTGTAGCCGTTCTTGATGCCGATCAGCCCGGGATACTTCGCCACGCCGTTCGCGCCGGTCAGCAGCCGGTTGGTGTTCTTGATGCCGTACGACGAGCCGTCACCGGGGAAGTACGCCTCGGCGGTGGAGCAGTACCGGGCGAAGTCGGGATTGCGCAGGCCCTCCCGGCCGAAGACCGCCAGGTCGTAGGCGGAGGACACCTGGCCGTCGGCGTCATAGCCGTCGGGGGAGACGACATGGGTGTCCAGGGCGCCGAGCGTGCGCGCCTTGGCCTGCATCTCGGCGGCCGTGGCCTCCCAGCCGCCGTTCAGTGAGGCGAGCACGTGCACGGCGTCGTTGCCGGAGTGGAGGAAGACCCCGCGCCACAGGTCGGACACCCGGTAGGTGAGTCCCTCCCGGACGCCGACCAGGCTGCTGCCCTTGCCGATGTCCGCCAGCTCCGCGTTGCGCACGGTGTGCCGCATGCCGGCGGGCAGGGCGGGCAGCACGGTGAGGGCGAACAGGGTCTTCAGAGTGCTCGCGGGCGGCAGCTTGCGGTGCGCGTCGCTCGCGGCCAGCACCGCCCCGCTGGCGGCGTCGGCCACCACCCAGGACAGCGCGGACACGTCCGGCAGTTCGGGCGTGTCCTGGTGCGGCCGGAGCACGACGCCGGAGCGGTAGAGCTCGTTCGGCCCGGGCATCGCCGCCCGGGGCGCGGGCGGAGCGGGTTCCCCGGTACGGGGCCCGGCGGAGGCGGTGGCCGGGGTGAGTGCCAGCACGCCCGCCACGCACAGGGCACAGGCCGACACGGCCACCCGATGAGAAAGTCCGGTGATCATGTGATCAACGTACGAACGGGTTCGCCGTCTCTCGCGCTGGAAGGGCCGTTCGGCCCACGCGAGCAACCCGTAAGCCGCACCCGGCCGCCTGCGGACAGGCTCAGCCGGTGGGCAGGGTGGGGCGGATCTGCCGCAGGAACGCGGCGTTGTCCGGGGTGGAGCGCAGCCGCTCCAGGAGGGTCTCCAGACCGGACGGACCGCCCTCGCGGGAGCGCAGGACGCGGCGCAGACCGTGGACGGCCGTCAACTCGGCCGGAGTGAGCAGGAGTTCCTCGCGGCGGGTGCCGGTGGCATCGAGGTCCACGGCGGGGAAGAGACGCCGGGCGGCGGATTCCCGGTCCAGGCGCAGCTCCATGTTGCCGGTGCTCTTCAGCTCCTCGAAGTAGTAGCCGTCGGCGCGGGAGCCGGTGTCCACCAGGACGGTGGCGAGGATGGTCAGCGAGCCGCCCTCCTCGGCCTGGCGGGCGGCGCCGAAGAACCGCTTGGGGCCGAGCAGCGCGCTCGCGTCGACACCGCCGCTCAGAGTGCGGCCGCCGGCGGCGGAGGCGTTGTTGTGCGCCCGGCACAGCCGGGTCAGCGAGTCCAGCAGGATCACGACGTCCTCGCCGGCCTCCACCAGGCGCTTGGCCCGCTCGACGACGAGCTCGGCGAGGGCGATGTGCTCCCTGGGCGTCCGGTCGAAGGTGGAGGCGTACACCTCGCCGCGCACCGAGCGGCGCACCTCGGTGACCTCCTCGGGGCGCTCGTCCAGCAGCAGGACGATCAGCCGGCACTCGGGGTGGTTGCCGGCCACGGCGGCAGCGAGCTGCTGGAGCAGCACCGTCTTGCCGCTCTTCGGCGGGGCCACGACGAGTCCGCGCTGGCCCTTGCCGACCGGCGCGAAGAGATCGGTGACGCGCCCGGCCAGTCCGGACCCGGGGTGTTCGAAGCGGATGCGCTCGTGCGGGTGGAGCGGGGTGAGGTCGCGGAAGTGACGCCGGCCGCGCAGGTCCGCCGGGTCGTGTCCGTCGACGCGGGTGACCTCGGTCAGCGCGCGCCGGTCACCCCGGACGCCTTCGACTAGATCGCCCTTGCGCAGCCCATGGCGCCGGATCAGGTTCGGCGGGACCTGGGGATCGGCGGGGGAGGTAAGCAGGTGCGCGGCCCGCAGGTACCCCTTCCCCTGCGCGTCGATGTCGAGGACACCGGTGACGAGCCGGGCGGCCGGGGCCTGCTGGACCACGGGAGGGTGTTCGAGTGTGGTGGTCATGGTGGGAGGTCCTTTCACGGACGGAGGAAGAAGACCGGGGAGGGGGGAGAGGCCGCGAGCGGGAGGCCTTGACAGCTGCCTCCGGGCGGCGGGAACGCCACCTCGGGTACGGCGGAAACGCCCTGGTCACGAGGTGCTGCAGAGAAGAAGCCCGGGCCGGTCGGAAGCCTCGGCCGAGGGGCTGATGGAGAAGAGGCGGCATCGGTGTCCGTACGACGGGACACGCACATGCGCTGATCGCACTATACCCGTGCGCTCGGTTCGGTCAACATGATGACGTCCGCGTCGATTCCCGCCCCGAGCCGATACCGCTCTTCCCCGAGCCACACAGCTCTTCCGCCCGACCGTCAGGAGAACAACCCGTGGAAACCTCTCCCGCCCGGCCCCCGCACCGCCTCGACCCCGCAGGAGGCTGCCCGCACACCGTCAACGCGCGGCTGCTGTCCCGCGGTGCCGTGGCCCGGGTGGAACTGCCCAGCGGGATCGAGGGGATTGCCGTACTCGGGCACGAGGCGCTGAAGGAGTTCCTGCAGCATCCCGGAGTCGCCAAGAACGCCCGCCACTTCGCGGACCTGCGCGAGGGCCGGATTCCCGCGGGCTGGCCGCTGCTGACGTTCGCCACCGTGCCGGGCATGACCACCGCGGACGGCGAGGACCACCGGCGGCTGCGGTCCCTGGTCGGCCGCGCCTTCACACCCCGTCGTGTCGAGCAACTGCGGCCCCGGATCGAGCAGTTGACCGCCTCCCTGCTGGACGACCTGGCCGGCGCCGCGAAGGCCGCGGACGGCATCGCCGATCTGCGGCGGCACTTCGCCCTGCCCCTGCCGATGGGAGTCATCTGCGAACTCCTCGGCGTGGGCGCCGCGTTCCGCGACCGGCTGCACCACCTCAGCGACCAGGTCGTGGCCACCGACATCGAGCCGGCCGAGGCCATCGCCGCCAACCGCGAACTCGTCGCGCTCCTGGGCGAGATCGCGGCGGCGAAGGCCGCGGCGCCCGCCGACGACCTCACCAGCGCGCTCATCGCCGCCCGCGACGAGGGCGGCGACCGGCTCGGCGATCAGGAGCTGATCGGCACCCTCCTGCTGATGATCGTGGCCGGACACGAGACGACGCTCAACCTGATCACCAACGCCGTACGCGCCCTGTGCGCCCACCGCGACCAGCTCCACCTCGTGCGCACGGGCGAGGCGAGCTGGGCCGACGTGGTCGAGGAGACCCTGCGCTGGGACGCACCGGTCAGCTACTTCCCGTTCCGCTACCCGGTGCGGGACCTGACCGTCGACGGCACACTCATACCCGCCGGCACCCCCGTCCTCGCCGGCTACTCCGCCGCCGGCCGCGACCCCGCCGCGCACGGCCCCGACGCCGACCGCTTCGACGTCATCCGCCCCGCCCGGCCCGACGCGGTACGCCATCTCTCGCTCGGGCACGGTGCGCACTACTGCCTCGGCGCGCCGCTCGCCCGGCTGGAGGCCGGCATCGCGCTGGAGCGGCTCTTCACCCGCTTCCCCGACCTCGAACTCGCCGCACCCGAAGCCGACCTGGCCCCGCACGCCGGCTTCGTCGGCAACAGCGTGCGCACCCTGCCGGTCCGGCTCGCACCCGCCGGATCCCCCGGGGCCTGAGCGGCATACCAGCCATACGAACCCCATCGGCACCGCGTACTGCGTCTCCTCCGGCTCGGCGCCGTGATGCACCTCGGCGCGCTCCGGGCCGGCGCGCCGTTCGTCATCCTCAAACTCATCCCGCTGCTGCGGGAGCCGGCGCTTTCGCCGGATGCTCACCCGGGTCGAGCCGCGCACGCTGGTCATGGGCGGACCGCTGCCGACGGCCGCCGGCCAGTTCCGGATCGCCGCACTGCCCGTCACGACCGCCTTGCTCGCGGGACCGGCGTGGCGAGCGGGGCCACCAGTCCGGTCCGCGAGTTGGGGCTGGGGCCTCGGGCCGCCTTCGTCAACGCCGGCGGCCGCGTGAGCCACGCAGAGGACAATGGAGGGCCGGGGGCCCCGGCCCTTCCGCTTCCGCGGGTCCGGCAGGTCATGGAACCGCATCAGACATCCCCAGACCATAACGATCCCGAACGTCAGGGGACTTGACCGTCAACCGTGAACTATGTTCAAGACATGTCCACGCCACCGCAGCCGGCCGACCAGCCGACGCCGCAACCCCAGCAGCCCGCGCAGGCGCCGACCGTCCCGCCGCAGCCGACGGCCTACCCCTACCCGAACCCGCAGTCCCCGCCGCCGGGCACCTTCTACGCCCAGCCCACGCTGGTCGGCCAGCCCGCCGCCCGGCCGCAGCCGGGACAGTTCGGTCAGCCGGGTTAGTTCGGTCAGTCGGGTCAGCCGCAGCCGGGGAACCCCTACGCCCAGGCTCCTCGGTTCGGGGCCGCGGTGCCGCCCGTGCCCGCGTCCGGTGGCGGCGGGGCCGGCAGGGCGGTGCTGTGGGCCGCGATCGGCGCGGTCGTCGCCTCCGCCGCCTGGGCGGGCGGAGTGTTCCTCGTCGGCGGCAAGGGCGACAGCGCGGACCTGCGTGGCTACTCGGCGCCGTCCAACATGTGCTCCAGCGCCGACTACTCCTCCTTCAAGGACAAGTATCCGGAGGACGACTCCTCCCCGACCAAGACCTCGCTCAAGAACGTGGCGCTGGACGAGGGTTTCTGCAGCGTGGGCCTGAAGAAGTCGGGGTCCTCCTATGCCGACGCCTATCTGTCCATGCAGCTGGACCTGCACAAGAAGACCGACCCGGGGCCCGAGTTCACGGCCACGTGGAAGAACTACGGTGACAGCCACACCGGTTACGACGTCTCCCCGGTCAGCGGCATCGGCGACGAGGCCTATCTGGTCAGCCAGGACACCACCAGCGGCTCCTCCAGCAGCGGTTCCCGCTACGCCACGCTCGCCGTCCGCGACGGCTGGGTGACGTACACCATGAGCTACAGCGCCTACCTCACCTCCTACGACCAGGACAAGAACCCGCCCGCGCTCAGGGACGTGGACGAGTGGCTGAAGAAGGACGCCAAGGCCACGCTTGGCCGGCTGAAGGGCTGACCCGGTCGACCTCAGGCCTGGTCCAGCGCGTTCGTGATGGCCTTCACGCCGCCGTGCGCCGGCCCGAGCGGCACCGGGAGCGGCTCGTCGAGTGAGGCCCCCACCGTCCGCACCGTCTCGCGCGGCCCGCGGTGCGCCGGGTCGGCGTGCCGGTTGTGGTGCCAGTACACGGCCTCGACCAGCGGCACCTGCGGGAATGGCGTCGGCACGGCGATACAGCGGGGCGGCGGCCCGTTCACGCCGACCGCGCCTCCGCCTCCTTCGCGATCTCGCCGAACCGCGCGCCCATGGCCTCGGCGAGGGCGCGCGCCCCGGACAGGGGACGGACCATGACCATGAGCTCGTCGATCAGGCCCTCCTCGTTCACATGGAGGAAGTCGCAGCCGGTCAGCTCGCGGTCGCCCACCCGGGCGGTGAAGACCAGCGCGTGGTCGGGGGCGGCCGGGTCGCCGATCTCCCGGACGTAGCGGAAGTCCTCGAAGACCTGGGAGACCGCGCGCAGGATCGCCGCGGTGATCGCCTTGCCCGGATACGGCTTGAAGACGACCGGGCTGGTGAAGACGACGTCCTCGGCCAGCAGTGCCTCGACCGCATCGATGTCGCCGGCCTCGACCGCGGCACGGAACGCATGCATCGGATCACCTCGCAGAGTCAGTGAGCTCAGTGAGCTAGTCAATTAATTGAATAGGTGCGGATGAGATTAATCAACGGCTGCTAGCCTGTCCATATGTCGCTCAAGTACGCCGTCCTCGCCGCCTTGCTGGAGGGCGAGGCCTCGGGCTACGAGCTGTCGAAGTCGTTCGACGTCTCGCTCGCGAACTTCTGGCCCGCCACCCCGCAGCAGCTCTACCGCGAGCTGGAGCGCCTGGCGCAGGACGGGCTCGTCCAGGCCCGGACGGTGCAGCAGGAGCGGCGGCCGAACAAGCGGATGTTCACGCTCACCGAGGCCGGCCGGGCCGAGCTGGACGCCTTCGCCGCCGAGCCGCCGAAGCGGCCCACCGCCATCCGTGACGAACTCCTCATCAAGATCCAGGCGATGGGCGGCGGCGATCCGGAGGTCACCCGCGCGCTGATCGAGGAGCGCATGGGCTGGGCGCGCGGAAAGCTCGACCGCTACCGGCGGGTGCAGCGCCGTCTCCTGGACGGGCGGACCGAGGAGGAGTACCTGAGCGGCGTCGACCGCGTCGGCCCCTACCTCACCCTCATGGCCGGGATCGGCTTCGAGGAGGAGAACCTGCGCTGGTGCGAGCGGGTTCTGGCGGTCCTGGCGCAGCGTGTGGCCCTAGAAGTCTTATGAAGATCTTGGGGTTCTGGCCCCGCCGCGTGAGCGGCGGGGCCAGACTCGTTTTCGTGGTGATGGGAGAATGGGCCGGGGAG
>NZ_JBFAWG010000114.1:0-16549 GCF_040680215.1 Streptomyces sp. NPDC052107 | reverse complement strand
GAGGTTGCTGAACTGCTGCCCCGTTTCATGTTCTCCACATCGACCGAGGAGAACCGGCGCTCACGGCCGACCCACGTGAACGGGATCTTGCCGTCCAACGCCCACTGACGAAGCGTCATCGGGTGTATCCCGAGACGCTTCGCAGCCTTGGACATCCGCAGCAACTCCATGCACGCAACTATACATGCAACACTAAGGATTACTAACGAAGTTGGTGAGCCTCCAGGAGCGATCGCCATGACGGATCTCTCCTTGGTGCGTGGCGGTGAGAGGACCGGCGGGGGAGGCGACACGCCGTGGGGGGAACGGTCGTGTGGATCTCCTTGCGCCGGGGCGACCCTCCCCGGGTCGTGTCGTCGTACTCAGGTGCGGGTGAAGTCCGGCTGGGTCAGATCGGCGACCCGGGTGGCCCGTCCGAGCAGGGCGACCTCGCGGAACTGCCACAGCAGGGCGCCGGTCGGGGCGTGGATCACCATGCCCCGCCGCAGCGGCATCTGCAGCAGCGGCCGGCCCCGCGGATCCGTCCGCCAGCGCGGAACGTCCGGATCCGTCAGCCGGCGCAGCGGGATCGGGTGCAGCGAGTGCACCTCGTCACGGTTGCGTTCCAGCCGTAGCGGAAGCCGCGGCAGCACCACCACGGGTGTGATGACGAACCCCGAGTCGGTGACGAAGTCGTCCAGCTGTCCCGCCACTTCGGCCGGGCTGGCGCAGACGCCCGTCTCCTCGGCGAGCTCGCGCAGCGCCGCCTGCTGCGGGGTCTCCGTGCCGTCGAGCCGGCCGCCGGGCAGCGCCCACTGGCCCGCGTTGCGGCCGCGGGCGACCCGTTTGATCAGCAGCACATGGGGCTCGTCGCGGTGCGGGTGGAGGGTGAGGCACACGCCCGCGCGACGGGCGTTGGGCGGTGGCGCCGCCGTACGCCGCTGGAAGGCGGCGAGGTTGGCGCGGATGCGCTCCTCCAGCCGGTCCATCCCGCTTCCCGCCGGCTCGTTGGGATCAGGCACCGGCATGTTCCACCTCGCTGTTGGGCTCGCTCTTGGGCGCGAGGAGCTCGCGTTCGATGAAGTCCAGCAGGACGCCCCGCATCCGCTCCGGCGTCACCCCGGGCGCCCCGGTCAGCACCTGGATGGCCAGGCCGTCGGTGAGCGCGGTGAGGCCGAGCGCGAGCTGTTCGGCGTCGGTGTCGGCCCGGAACTGCCCCTGCCGCTGGCCCCGGCGCACGATGCGGACCACGGCCTCGCGCCAGCGGGCGTAGAAGTCGTTGTGGATGGAGCGCAGTTCGGGGCGCAGGGCGGTCTCGGCCCAGAACTGCAGCCAGACCAGCCACTCGTCCCGGACCCGGCCGCCGGCCGGAAGCTGCATGTCGATCAGCCGCAGCAGCCGTGCGTGTGCGCTGTCCACGCTTCTCAGCTCGCCGCTCTGCCGCTCGAAGGCGCTCTCGACGCAGTGCAGCAGAGCGGCGTTGAGGACGTCCTGCTTGGTCGGGAAGTAGTAGTGCACGGCGCCGCTGCTGGTGCCGCAGGCGCGGGCGATGTCGGCGATCCGTACGGCGTGGTAGCCGTGTTGCGAGATCAGCCGCCAGGCGGCCTCGAGGAACTCGGTACGGCGCGCGTCGCCCGTCCGGTCCGGGTCGCCGGGCGTTGTCCCGAGCGGGCCGGCTCCCTGCTCGGCGGGGCCGACCCCGTGTACCAGCCAGTCGACGCTCACCCCTGCGGCCGCTGCGACGGCCGCCAGCTCGCCGGGTGTGAAGCGGCGGTGCCCTTTGAGGGACTTGGACAGTTTTGTCGGTTCGAGGTCGATCCGGGCCGCGAAGTCGCGGTGCGTCTCCGCGACCGCGTCGATGATCCGGCGCACGCGCTCGGCTGTCTCGTCCATGCTGCCGAACCGTAGCGCCTACGTTGCCAAAATCGCAATACAGCCGGTCGCAGCAGGGTGGCCCCCACCTCGGCCTGGATTCTCAAAAGTCCAGCTAGTACAGCCTATTGACACCCCGCAGAGGGCGGGCTCACAGTGATGCCGACTTACCGACCAACGGATCAGTCAGTTGATTGCGATCTGGGTCGCAAACCCGCTGTGGGCCCCGCTGTGGGCACGGAAAGAGAGTGCTGTGGGATCGACACCGCTGCGCCCGGACGTACACGACGACAAGGTCGTGCTCGTCACGGGCGGAGGCACCGGCATCGGCCGGGCCGTGGCCATCGACTTCGCCTCCTGCGGGGCCCGCGTCGTGGTGTGCGGCCGCAGGCCCGAACCCCTGGAGAAGGTGGCTGCCGAGATCGAGGCCGCCGGCGGCACCTGCCTGGCCGTGCCCGCCGACATCCGTGCCGAGGGCGGGGTCGAGCGTGTCGTCGACACGGCCCTTAAGGCCTTCGGCCGCATCGACGTGCTCGTCAACAACGCGGGCGGCCAGTTCACCGCCCCCGCCGAGGAGATCACCCCCAAGGGCTGGCGCGCGGTGCACGACCTGGCCGTGGACGCCGGCTGGGCGATGACGCGCGAGGTCGCCGTCCGCTCCATGATCCCGAACCGCTGCGGGGCCGTCTTCTTCATGGCGTTCTCCCCGCGCCGCGGCATCCCCGGCATGGTGCACGCCACCGCCGCCCGCGCCGCGCTGGAGAACCTCGCCGCCGGACTGTCGCTGGAGTGGAGCCGCTACGGCATCCGCACCGTCTGCGTCGCCCCCGGAACCATCGCCACCGAAGGGCTGGAGGCCGCCTACGACGAGGCGGATCGCCGTCGTTGGGAGCAGGCCGTGCCGCTCGGCCGGCTCGGCCGCCCCGAAGAAGTGTCCGGCCTGCTGTGCTTCCTCGCCTCGCCCGGCGGCTCGTACATCACCGGAACCACGATCACCGTCGACGGCGGTGTCGACGCCTGGGGCACCGGACACCCGGTCCCGGCACGGGAAACCGAGAACGCCCCCCAAGGCGCGGAGGTGACCCCGTGACGATCCTGACCGATGCGACGGCCCCCGCCGTACGCGACCTGTCCGCGCTCTTCGACCCCTCCTCCGTCGCCGTCATCGGTGCCAGCAACGATGAGACCAAATACGGCAACTGGCTCAGCGTCCAGGCGCTGCGCGGCGAACACCGCCGCCCCGTCCACCTGGTCAACCGCCGCGGCGAACCCGTCCTCGGCCGCGCCGTGCACCGGCAGGCCGTCGACGCCCCCGGCGGCGTCGACCTGGCCGTCATCGCCGTGCCCGCCGCCGGCTTCGCCGACGCCGTCGAGGACGCCCTCGCCGCCGGAGCCCGCGCCATCGTCGGCATCACCGCCGGCTTCGCCGAGCTCGGTGAGGAGGGCCGGGTACGCGAGGCCGCCCTCGCGAGGCGCATCCGCCGGGCCGGCGCCGTGCTGCTCGGCCCCAACTGCCTCGGCGTCCTCGACACCACCACCGAACTGCGGCTGGCCTCCAACGATATGCCTGTCGGAGGCATCGGCTTCGTCTCCCAGAGCGGCAACATGGCCCTGGAGCTCAGCCGCTTCCTCGAACGCGACGGACTCGGGTTCTCCCGCTTCGCCTCCCTCGGCAACCAGGCCGACCTCACGGCCGCCGACCTCGTCCGCAGCTACACCGAGCACGACGGCACCGAGCTGATCGCCCTGTACTGCGAAGACTTCGGCGACGGCCGCGCCTTCGCCCGGGCCGCCGCCGACGCCGTACGGGCGGGGAAGCCCCTCGCGCTGCTCACCGTCGGCGCCGGCCAGGCCTCCATGCGCGGGGCCCGCTCCCACACCGGCGCGCTCACCAGCGACTCCGCGGTGATCGACGCCGCCTGCCGGGCTGCGGGAGTCGACCGCGTCGCCACCGTCGCCGAACTCGCCCACCTGCTGGGCGCGCTGCACCGCAACCGGCGCGGCGGCGGACGCCGGGTCGCCGTCATCGCCGACGGCGGCGGCCACGCCTCCCTCGCCAGCGATGTCGCCGAGGCCCGGGGCCTGCACGTCCCGGAGTTCGACGACGACCTCGTCGCCGGGCTGAAGGCCGAACTTCCCCCGTCCGCGGGCACCGCCAACCCGGTCGACCTCGCCGGGGCGGGGGAGCAGGACATCACCTCCTTCGGCCGCGTCCTCGACCTCGCCCTCGGCGCCGACTCGGTCGACTCCGTGCTGGTCACCGGCTACTTCGGTGGCTACGGCGGCTATGGCGAGGCCCTCGCCGAGGCCGAGGTCGCCACCGCCCGCGTGATGGCCGCGCGGATCCGCCACCACGGCAAGCCCGTCGCCGTCCACACCATGTACGCCGACGCGCCCGCCGCCGTGGAACTGCGCCGGCAGGGCGTCTGCGTCTTCGGGTCGGTGGAGCACGCCGCCCAGGTCCTCGGCCGGATCGCGGACCGGGCCGAGCGGACCGCCCCGCACGTACCGGCCGTGCCCGCCCCGGCGGCACCCGTCACCGCCGACGACTACTGGACCGCACGCGAACTGCTGCGTCAGGGCGGGCTGGAGTTCCCCGCCGCCCACCTGGTCCGTACGCAGGACGAGGCCGCCCGGGCCGCCGCCCGGATCGAGGGGCCCGTCGTCCTCAAGGCCATGGGCTTGCTGCACAAGTCCGACGCCGGAGGCGTCGCCCTCGCCCTCGCCGACGAGGCGTCCGTCCGCGCCGCGCACGCCGACATGGCCCGCCGCCTCGCCCCGCCCGGCTACTGCGTCGAGGCCATGGCTGACACCCGCGACGGAGTCGAACTCATCGTCGGCGTACGGCGCGATGCGCGCTTCGGTCCCGTGGCGCTCGTCGGCCTCGGCGGCATCTTCACCGAGGTGCTGCGCGACGTCCGCCTCGGTCTGGCACCCGTCACCGCCACCGACGCCCGCGCCCTGCTGGAACGCCTCACCGCCGCCCCGCTGCTGCACGGCGTACGCGGCCGCCCCGCGGTCCACCTCGCCGCCGCGGCCCGCGCCATCGAGGCCATTACCAGCGTCGCGGCCGCCCACCCGGAGATCGCCGAGCTGGAGGTCAACCCTCTGCTCGTCACCCCGCGCGGCTGTACGGGCCTGGACGCCCGCATCGTCCTCGACGCCTGACACACCTCGTACGAACCTCACGCACTCACATACACGTACTCACGCACCCAGCAGGGAGAAACACCGATGGAATTCGCCTACACCCCGCGCCTGGCCGAGCTCAAGGACCGGGCCGCCGCCCTCGCCGGCAAGATCATGATCCACGAGGACGCGTGCGAGACCGACAACGGACTGTCCCCCGAAGTCCACCGGTCCATCCGCGACGCGGTGCTGGCCAGCGGCCTGCAGGCGATCAACATGCCCACCGAGTGGGGCGGCGCCGGACTGAGCGTGCTGGAGCAGGTCGTCGTCCAAGAGGAGCTCGGCAAGCTCACAAACGCCCTCTGGGACACGGTGTGGCGGCCCGCCAACGCGCTGGCCGCCTGCACCCCCGAGCAGCGCGAGCGCTACCTCGTCCCCGACATCCTCGGACAGCGCCGTGACGCCGTCGCCATCACCGAGGCCGACGCGGGCTCCGACCCGCAGGGCATCACCACCACCGCCACCCCCCACGCCGACGGCACCGGCTACCGGCTCGACGGCGAGAAGTGGTTCGTCACCGTCGGCGACGCCGCCGATTTCTTCCTCGTCCTCGCCCTCGTCGGCGACGAGAAGGCCCCGACCCTCTTCCTCGTCGACAAGGACCTGCCCGGTGTGCGCATCAAGCGCGTCCCGCGCTACATGCACACCTTCGTCTACGAGCACCCCGAGTACGTCTTCGAGGGCGTCGAGGTCGCAAGCGACGCCGTCCTGGGCGAGATCGGCGGCGGCTACGACCTCACCCGCAGCTGGTTCACCGAGGAGCGCCTGATGATCGGCGCCCGCACCGTCGGTGCCGCCGAGCGCGCCCTCGCCCTCGCCACCGAGTGGGCCCGCGAGCGCGTCCAGGGCGGTAGGCCGCTGATCGAGCGCCAGCTCATCCAGGCCATGCTCGCCGACTCGGCCGTCGACATCGCCGTCAACCGCGCCTTCGTCCACCAGGTCGCCTGGGAGTTCGACCAGGGCGGCGACCGCAAGATGCTGCACGCCAAGGCGGCCATGGCCAAGCTGTCCGCCTCCGAGGCGGCGGGCCGCGTCATCGACCGCGCCGTGCAGATCTTCGGCGGCCGCGGCTACATGCGCGACTACCCGGTCGAGCGGCTCTACCGCGAGCTGCGCGTCGACCGCATCTGGGAGGGCACCTCCGAGATCCAGCGCCTCGTCATCGCCAACGAGATCGGCAAGCGCGGCCTGGGCCTCCTGAACTTCCCCACGGACAAGGCCCCCCAGGCATGACGGGCGCCCACGTCGTCGACATCCGGCGCAGCGGGGGCACCGCCGTGCTGACACTGCGCCGCGAGGCCAAGCTCAACGCCCTGTCCACCCACCTCGAACGCGAACTGCTGCGCGCCCTGGACGACAAGGCGGTCACCACCGCGCGAGCCGTCGTCCTCACCGGCGGCGACAAGGTCTTCTCCGCCGGAGCCGACACCGGCGAACTGCGCGCGATGACCCCGGAGGCGATCGCCGCCTACTACCGCGACTCCGGCGCCGTCTACGAGAAGGTCGCCGCGCTGGCGCAGCCCACCGTCGCCGCGATCGCCGGATACTGCCTCGGCGGCGGACTGGAACTCGCCCTCGCCGCCGACTTCCGCATCGCGGACGCGACCGCGAAGTTCGGCCTGCCGGAGGTCGGGATCGGCATCCTCCCCAGCTCCGGCGGCACGTACCGCACGACCCGGATCGTCGGCCCGGCCCGCGCCCGCGAACTCGTCCTGCGCGGCCGCCGGCTCACGGCCGGCGAAGCCCTCGGCTGGGGCCTGCTCACCGAGGTCACCGACGAGGGCGCGCACCTGAAGACCGCCCTGCGGCTCGCCGAGGAACTGGCCGCGCTGCCCCCGCTCGCGATCGCCCTCACCAAGCGGGTCATCGACGTGGCGGCGGACTCCCCGCGCGAGGCCTCCCTGCTCCTGGAGCAGCTGGCGTACGCCTCCCTCAACCAGGCAACCCACCCACCGAACGAGGACCCGAGATGACCGTCACCTCGAACTCGACATCCGCCACGCCGACCACGCCCCCCGGCAGCCGCCCGGTCATCGAAACCCGCTCGATCGACTACGTGCCCCTGGCCGAGCGCCACGGCAAGGTGTGGCACCTGTTCCCGGTGTGGTTCGCCGGTGACGCGCACCTGGCCACCGTCGCCACCGGCGCCATCGGCGTGGCGCTCGGCGGCAACCTCATCTGGACGGCCATCGCCGTCGTCCTCGGCTCCGCCTTCGGCACCTTCTTCATGGCCTTCCACTCCACCCAGGGCCCGCAGCTCGGTCTGCCGCAAATGGTGCAGTCCCGTCCGCAGTTCGGGTACGTCGGCGCCCTACTGGTGTGGATCACCGCGCTGGTGACGTACATCGGCTACACCGCGTTCAACCAGATCCTGGTGGGCCGCACCATGGAGCATCTGGCCGGGGTGCCCAACCCGGTCAGCTACATCGGCTACGCGGTGGTGGGCATCGTGCTGGCGGTAGTCGGCTACGACTTCATCCACCGGGCGTCGCGCTGGCTGACGTACCTCATGTTCGTGGCACTGCTCGTGTTCTCCGTGGGCATCCTCGCGGTGAACCCCTTCAGCCCCGAACAGCTCGACCTGGGCACCTTCGCCCTCGCGCCCTTCCTGGTCCAGTTCTTCACGGCGGCGGTCTACCAGCTGTCCTGGTCGATCTACGTGTCGGACTACTCGCGCTATCTGCCGCCGACGGTGGGCGTGCGCTCCTCGTTCTGGTGGACCTACCTCGGCGCGACAATCGGCGGCGCCTGGATGATGCTCGTGGGCACCGTCGCCGCCGGCCTGTTCCCCAAGGCGGCCCTCGTCGAATCGGTCATCTCCGCCGGTGACGAGATCTTCCACGGGTTCGGCATGACCCTGCTGCTGGTGTCCGTGGTGCCGCTGATCACCATCGGCACACTCAACTTCTACGGCGGCAGCCTGACCCTGCTGTCCAGCATGGACTCGATCCGGCAGATCCGGCCCACCGTGGCCAAGCGGGTGGTCACGCTGGTCGTCATCGGCCTGCTGTCCACGGCGATCGCGTTCAGCTCGGACGAGACGTTCCTCGAGCAGTTCGAGCACTTCCTCGTCGTGCTCGGCTACCTCTTCACCCCGTGGACGGCGATCAACCTGGTCGACTTCTACGTCGTGCGCCGCGCCCACTACTCGATCCGCGAGATCTTCAACCCGCGGGGCATCTACGGACGGTGGAGCTGGCGCGGCCTCGTCTGCTACGTCGTCGGCTTCGCCTCGATGATGCCGTTCGCGGTCGTGGGCGACAGCATGGGCCCGCTGGCGAAGTGGCTCGGCGGCCTGGACGTCACCATGATCGTCGGCCTGGTGGTCTCGGCGGGGCTGTACCTGCTGGTCTGCCGGTCGCTGGACCTGACGGCCGAGCGGGCCGTGGTCGCCACCGCCGACGAGGGCCTGGACCCGGACGCGCCGGCCGGCATGTCCCCCTCGGCGCACTCCGGGTGAGCGCCGGGTGAGTGCCGAGTGAGTACGGCCGTCCCCGTGCCGTTCGGTACGCCCATCCCGCAGGCGGAGCCCCACCGGGTGCGCCTGCGGGACGGCGTACGGCTGCACACCGGGGTCCACCTGCCCCTGTCGCCCACGCGGCGCCCACGGCTCCCGACGGTGCTGATCCGCACCCCGTACGACAAGACGCACCCGGACACCCGGCTGCCCGACATCGCGGCCCGGCTTGACCGAGGCCGGACTCGCCGTGGTGACGCAGGACGTCCGCGGCAAGATCCGCTCCGAGGGACGGCCGGTCCCCTTCACCGCGGAAGTCGCCGACGCCTGGGACACCCTGGACCGGATCACCGCCCAGCGCTGGTCCAACGGCACGGTGGGCTGCTGGGGCAACTCGTACTACGGCTTCACCGCCTGGGCCGCGGCCGCGTCCGCTCACCCGGCCGTAGGAGCACTCGTGTCCCGTCTGACCACCACGGACATCGGCCAAGAACTCGTCCACCGGGGCGGGGTGTTCAGGCTCGGGCCCATGGTGGAGTGCCTGACGTCCACCTGGGCCGGCCGCGCCAATGTCCTGCCCGCCCCCGACTGGTCCCGGCGGCCGCTCGCCGAGTTGCTCGACGCCCTGCCCGACACCGGCGGGCCGCTGCCGCCGGCCGAGTGGGCCACCGCACCGCCCGGCGACGCGCGCTGGCGGCAGCTGGCGTTCGGCGGCCGGGACCCGGGGCACGGGCGGATACCCACCCAACACTGCACGGGCTGGTACGACCTGTTCCAGGGCGGCCAGCTGCGCGACTGGCAGCGGGCCCGAAGCTCGGCGAGCGCACCGCAGCACCTGCTCGCCGGCGCCACCGACCACCAGGACGACGTATTCACCCCGAGCGGGCGCAACCCCGACCACCTCACCGATCCGGCCACGCGGGAGGCCATGCTGGACCGCTCACTTAGCCCGGTGACCGACTTCCTGCTGCGACACCTCGCAGGGGGCGCAGCGGGGGAGTCGTTGCCCTTAGTCCGCTGGCAGAGCTCGAGCGGCAGGTGGCATACCGCCGGGTGCTGGCCCCCGTTCGGAGCGGTCAGCGTCCGGCTCCACCTCCTCGACGCATCTGCCGCGGCCACCGGCCCGCAGGGCGGAGCGCTGTCCGCACGACCCGACACCACGCCGTACAAGGCGAGTTGGGACCACGACCCCGCGAACCCCGTGCCGACCACCGACCTCAACTGGTGGCGCCCCCTGCTCGCGCTGCCGGACGAGCGGACGGTGGAACGCAGGCCCGACGTCCTGACGTTCACCGGCCCCGCCTGCGGCGACCCGCTGCAACTGGCCGGCCCGGTCCGGCTGGTGCTGCCGGTCACCTCCACCGCGGCCGTCGGCCACCTCGTCGTCAAGCTCTGCGAGGTGGCGCCCGACGGCACCAGCCGACGCATCCTCGAGGCGCCGTACCGGCTGTCCGGCGCCGACGAGTGGCACCGGGTCCCCATCCAGCTCGGCGACACGGGACATCGTGTGCAACCGGGCCACCGGCTGCGCGTCCAGCTGGCCGCCAGCTGCTTCCCCCTCTACCTCCCGCACAGCGGGGGCACCGTGCATCCATGGCGGGCGTGCCGCCTCACCGGCAGCACCCAGCGGCTGCTGACCGGCGGGCACGACGGCGCCCACCTTGAGCTCACCGTGCTCGCCAGGCGTACGTACTCCTGAAGGGACGAACGACCGTATGGACACCATCCGCCGTATCGGCGTCGTGGGCGCCGGACTGATGGGCTCCGGCATCGCCGAGGTCTGCGCCAGGGCCGGGCTGGACGTTCTCGTCGCCGAGACCGGCCCGGACGCACTGGCCGCCGGGCGACGGCGCGTCGAGCGGTCCCTCGCACGCGGCGTCAGCAGCAAAAAGCTGTCGGACGCGGACCGCGAACGGGCACTCGCCCACGTGCGCTTCACCACCGACCTCGGCGAGTTCACCGACCGGGACGTGGTCGTCGAGGCCGTCGCCGAGACCGAACGGGTCAAGATCGACGTGTTCGCCACCCTCGACAAGGTCGTGCGGCGCGAGGACGCCGTCCTCGCCTCCAACACCTCCTCGATACCGATCACGAAGCTCGGCATGGCCACGGCCCGGCCCGAGCAGGTCGTCGGCATCCACTTCTTCAACCCGGTGCCGGTGCTCCCCCTGGTGGAACTCGTGCCGTCCCTGCTGACCGGCGAGGAGACGCAGCGGCGTGCGGAGCACTTCGTCACCGCCGTGCTGGGCAAACAGGTCATCCGTTCCACGGACCTCGCCGGCTTCGTGGTGAACGCGCTGCTCATCCCGTATCTGCTCTCCGCGGTCCGGATGCTGGAGTCCGGCTTCGCCTGCGCCGCGGACATCGACCAAGCCATGGTGCTCGGCTGCGCGCACCCGATGGGCCCGCTGGCGCTCGCCGACCTGATCGGGCTGGACACGACGCACGCGATCGCCGCATCGATGTACGCCGAGTTCAAGGAACCGCTGTACTCGCCGCCTCCGCTGCTGCTGCGCATGGTCGAAGCCGGTCTGCTCGGCAAGAAGACCGGCCGAGGCTTCCACGACTACGCGACCGCGTAGGCCTCAGCGGCGGCAGGCCGGCCCTGACAGCAGCGCCGGATGGTCCGCGACCACCGCGCAGGAGCCTGGAGCGATCTCGGTGAAGCCCGCGTCCCGGACGACCGGGAGCCCGCTCGCCGTGAGCGAACCGGTCTGCTACGAGCTGCGCCGGTCGGCCGAGATCGGCCAGCAACTGCTGCCGCTCTGCCTGATCGGCGACTCCGGCACCGGCAAGTCCCACATGCTGATCACCCTGGGCACCGAGGCAGCCATGAAGGGTTACCGCGTCCGCTACACCCTCGCGACGAAACTGGTCAATGAGCTGGTCGAGGCCGCCGGCGAGAAGCAGCTGAACAAGACCATCGCCCGCTACGGCCGCGTCGATCTCCTCTGCATCGACATGGATCTCGACCGCCACGGAGCCGAACTCCCCTTCCAAGTCCTGACCGAACGCCAGGGCCCCGGCGTTCGGTCCGGATGTCCCGGTTCATGGTGATCACGTGAGGCCGTAGAGGGTGAGGACAGCGAAGCTGCCGCACCAGTGCCACGTAGACGTGTTCTGTTTCTTCCGCAAGCCCGAGCAGGCCAAATTCCATACCTCCTGCCAATTTCTGTGGCAGCTTCCGGCCACAGGGCAGAGATTCGCCAGCCTCGTGATCTTGTGCTTCGTTGGTCGCGGTTGACATCTTTCACGCCGAAGTTGGCGCTGTCCTGAGCACGTTCGAGCGGGCAGCGCCTTTCGGTGTGGATCCGTGCTCGCGGATTCGCTGCCTGCGAAAGGTGTCCCATGACGTATGCCCATGCGCGCGGTAGGCGGCTTGGTGCCGTCGGTGTCGCGCTTGTGGCCATCACTGCGGCCGTAGCGATACCCACGGCCGCGATGCCCTTGAGATCCCCCGGGTCCGGCTCCGCGGCCACTGATTCCGGCCAGTCGCTGGCCGTCAAGACGCCGCTTGGCAGCAACTCATCAGCGTCACATCTGCCGAAGCAGCGGCAGGGGGTGGTTCCGGGCCAGGTTCTGCTGACCTTGGACGCGAACACCTCGGTGACCGGAGGTGCGCTGACAGGTAACCGGATGGCGGCCCGCGCTCCCCAGACCAACAACGCCGCGCTGAACAAGGCGCTGCACGCGGCGGGCGCCACATCGCTGCTGCCGGCCCTGCCCTCGCTGCCGCAGGCGTCCGCCTCCTCGCCCACCACGTCGCAACTGCGATCCGGCGTCTCCGGCATGCCCCGGGCGTACGTGGTCCACATGAAGGACCACGATTCGGCGGCGGTCGCCCGCACCCTCGAGGGAACGTCCGGAGTCGCCTTCGCTGAACCGAATCGCTATGTGAACACGATGAACACAGGGGCGCAGCCGCTGTCTTCGAGCGCGGTGCGAGCCGCTTCCGCTGCCGCTGCGGCGGCAGCCAAGACCCCTTCAGCGTCGACGGACGCGATACCGACCAACTACGACCTGGCCTATTCTGCCCAGTCGCTGCTCAACGCCGGCGGCGTCAACGCGGTGGGCGCCTTCTCCACCCTGAAGCGCAAGTTCGGGCAGGAACCCGGAGCCGGCGAGATCATCACCAATGTGTCGATCGGCGACCTGATCGACAAGTCGATGGTGAACGACAGCGACCCTTACGCGTTGGGCACCGGGGCCACCACGGTGCTGCAGGATGGACAGCGCTACCTCGATCTGCCGTCGATGCCGCTGATTCCCACCTACGTTGCCGACGAAAGCGGCGGCTTGAGCGGTACCGCGACCGTGGAGCACGAGGACCCCAGCCTGGGCGAGGTCATGCTGGACTTCGGGGTGATGGCCCCGCTGCCGCACGACCAGCAGCGTCCCGACCGGACCGGCACCGGTTACACCGACATGCTGGGTATAGCCCCAGGAGCCAAGTACCGGCTCGTGGTTCCCCGGCAGCCGACGACCGACCAGATAGCGGGCGCTTTGCTGGCAGCGGCCAACCAGTCGCCCCGGCCGAACGTCATCACCGCCAGCCTCGGCGAAGGCACCGATGTGGTGGGTTTCCCAGGGCGTTACTTCGAGGATGACCCGGTCATCCACAACGTCGTCAACTACATCGTCCACCAGTACGGCATCGTGGTGTCGATCTCCTCCAACGACGGCACCCGCATGTACACCAGCGCGGCGGTCGGCCCGGACGGCGGAAGCACACCCACGGACACCGCCCGCGACGCCGCCGAGGCCACGTCCATCGACGACGACGCGTTGTCCACGACGCCCACGAAGGTCCTCGACTCGGGCGCCATCGCTGCCGGCGGCACCACGTTGGACGACACGCTCGCCGCCCCGGCCGGCCAGTCCACCAACGGCACCGTCGCCGAGACCCGCATCAGCGGATTCGGCGCATTCTCGTCTGGCTTCGGCACTCGCGTCGACCTGTCCGCTCCCAGCGACAACATCATCTCCTTCGAACACCCCACTGCGACGCTCTTCACCTCGGCCGGGGGCCCCTCGGACGTCAAGGTCGTACTCAACGGAGGCACGTCGGCGTCCGCGCCGCAGATCGCGGCGGCGGCCGCGGTGGTGCTGCAGGCCTCCCGCCTGGCCGGACACCACCTGACACCCGCGCAGGTCCGTACCCTGCTGGAGAGCACCGCACGCCCGGTCTCCAGCCCGGCGCAGATCGACCAGACCCTGCATGTGGGACCGCAGATCGACATCACCGCCGCTACCGAGACGGCCCTGGGCCGCAAGAGCGGCAGCTCCGCCGGCCCTGCCATCGTCCGGCTTGCGGTCGCACACCGGGTCACGTTCGCCGCACTCGGCGGCCGCTTTACGGAGGGGACCTACCAGAACCGCATCGATCTCAGCGACATGGCCTCCGGTGGCAACGGTGAAGGCCTGGTCGGCCCGGTCACTTTCGCCGGCGATGTCACAGGAGCGCCGAGCGGAGCGGGGGCGCAGTACACGCTCACCGTCGGCTCCACGGTGTGGCGGTCCAGCAATCCGGCGATTCGGGTGATGCCGGAGCAACTGCTCACCGCGGCACATTTGCCCGTGGTCTCCACCCAGGTTCGCACCATCCAGCTCGACTACCGCGTCCTGCTCCACGGACGGGTGCGGGCCGGCGTGCACCGCACCTTGACCATCGAACCCAGCGACGGCCGCTACGTCGAGGCCACCGCACCCCGAGCCCCGGCCGTCGTCTCGGCAGGCCAGGCGGTCACGGTGCACTACGACCTGACCGGCGTCACCAAGCTCAGCAACCCCCAGCTCGTGCTGTCGACCGTGGGCCACTGGAACCCGCTCCTCGCACCCATCTTCGACGCCGCGTGGCACCAGGATCTGAAGGCCACTACCGGGACCGTCACCATTCCCGCGAGCGCGTTCGACGGCGGTGGCGGCATCTACGGCATCGGCATCTCCCAGATCACGGAAGATCCGAGCCTTCCCTTCCGCAACACCTACGGAGAGTTCGCCCCGATCCGGATCCAGGGCAGCTCCGCGGCCGACCGCCCGGCCGCACCGCTGATCACCGGCGCGAGCGGGCCGGCGGGACACACCTCCGAGGTCAACCGCGCCAAGCCTGCCTTCAGCCTGGCTTACGACGTGCGCGACGTGCCCGGAGCGACGTCGGCGCAGGTGGAGTTCTCCGCACCCGCTCCGGCGTTCAGCGGATTCAACACCTTCATCAACGCCAACGGCACGAAGCTGGACGATGACGGCGTGGACACCCCCTCCGCCGCCCATCACACGCTGCCCGCCACCTCTGGCACAGTACGCCTTGACGCGCTGGAACTCGGCCTGAGAACCTCCGAGTTCTACAACGTACGAGTGTTCGCCCTCGACAGCCGGGGCCGCGTCCTCGGCCAGGCCTCGCCGACGTCCATGCTGCAGGTCGATGACGGACTCGCACCCGACGACAGCACCGTGACCAGCTTCGCCATCGACGGCACGGACTCCCTGGCCGCCCTGCGCCTGCCATCGGGAGGGTCGGTGGTACGGCACTACGACCCCACCACCGGCACCTACGGCAATCTCCTGACCAGCGACGCCCCCAACTCGGTCTACGGCGTGCTCGGCGTGATACCCGCCACGCACCACGCCCTGCTCGTCCACCAGGAAGACGCCTTCGACGGCGGCGCTGTGTCGCTGGAGACCTGGAACACCGCCACGGACACCCTGGTCAGCACGGTGATGATGCCCACCGGCTACACGTTTGTGACCGGAAAGGTCGACCCCGCCCGGGGCCGGGCCGCCGTGCTGCTCAGGGACTCGACGCAGGACACCAGCGCACTGCTGCCCATCGATCTGTCCACCGGGACCGGCGCATCACTGATCCCGCTGCCGGACGCGGCCAGACTGTTCCCGTGGCAATTGATCGACATCGATTCCACCACCGGTGATGTCAGCCTGATGCCGGCTTCCTCCACCGACATCTGCGGTGGGAGTGTTGACGTGCCCCGGGTGGATCTGGACACCGGAACCGTGACGAGTGCGGGGTCCACCTCCCGGTGCACCCGAAATCTCGCCTCCGACGGCGCCGGCACCCTGTATGGACTGACCGCACACTCGGCGAATCCCGCTGCCGCGCCCACCAGCGTCCTCTCCACGGTCGTCGGTGACGACCAGACCAGCAGGCAGATCCCCATCCGGACCGGTACGGCCACCTCACTGGCGATCGACAGCACGAACCAGCTTGCGGTGACCGGTTTCGACCGGCCGGCGGGGATCCCCAGCGGCCATCAGCAGGGATGGATCTCGGACAACAACGCCACCGCCCAGATGCAGATCACCGATCTCAAGACCGGTCAGCCGGTACGGACTTTGTCCGGCTTCAGTTTGGCGACAGCCGACCGGACCAATCTGCTGCAGTACATGCCGCGCCTCGTGCAGCTGGACCCGGCAACACGTACGGGATGGACCCTCGGGCTGTATGACGCCCAGATCCAGCAATTCTCCTACTGACGAAGGCAATGACATGACCGACGGCCCGCGGGCCATCGGCTGACAGCGGGGCGGGGAGCGGTCAACCGCTCCCCGCCCCATCCGTGCCCCATCATGACGATCGGCGCCGGCAGGCGGGCATTCGCGATGCCCTGACGCGGGCGGTGCCCGTTGCAGAGCCGCTCGAAATCGCCCAGGGAAGCTAGAGGTCGCCCCCGAGCGTCGTCGTCACGACAGTCAGTCTCTTCGATTCAGGTTCGTGCGCCGCACACTGCTCTTGAACCACCCGAGTTCGTCCATGCCCCCGCCAAGTCACCTACCTCGCAGCCTGGTTCGGAGCCGACGGAGCCCCTACTCCACGGTATGAGTCCCCTCGTTTCCCATGAAAGAGGTCGCGACTCGGCTTCACGGGACAGCTCGTCGGGGTCGACCTCCACCTGACGAAGCCGCAGCGGGCCGCCGCCCTCCGTGGCGGGTGTGTCAACTTAACGGCCCTGTCTCACTTTCGGTGGTGACGTAGCGTGCTGTTATCCAAGGAGGATGCGGTGGCGGAGCAGGGTGAAGCCTGCTCGTCCGTGCATCTGG
>NZ_JBFAWG010000113.1:0-16572 GCF_040680215.1 Streptomyces sp. NPDC052107 | reverse complement strand
GACCGAGGAGAACCGGCGCTCACGGCCGACCCACGTGAACGGGATCTTGCCGTCGAGAGCCCACTGGCGAAGCGTCATCGGGTGTATCCCGAGACACTTCGCAGCCTTGGAGATACGCAGCAACTCCATGCACGCAACTATACATGCAACACTAAGGATTACTAACGAAGTTGGTGAGCCTGCTCGTGAGGGGCCCGCAGGCAGTAGGCCGTTGTTCTCGGGCTGGAAGGCGAGGTATCCGAGATCGTCGACCCTGCTGTTGCGGAGCCGACGGCGGACCGGGTCCAAGCGCTGCAGAGCCTACGGCTCCTGGGCAAGCACACCATCGCCTTCGAGCTCGACCAGGACGTGATCCTGCACCGCAGCAAGCGGCCGGCCTTCCACTCCAACGCCATGACCTTCGAGCCGCCGCACGTGACGGGCGGTCCCTGGCCTCGCGTACGTACTACTCCGTCGGCGGCGGTTTCGTCGTGGACGACCGCGCGGCCGACGGCCCGCAGATCGTCCCGGACAGCACACCGGTGCGCTACCCGTTCACCACCGGCGCCGAGCTGCTGGCACACAAGCAGGCCACCGGACTGCCGATCAGCTCGATCATGATGGAGAACGAACCGGCCTGGCGCAGCAAGGACGAAGTCCGCGTCGGCCTGCTCGGCCGCAGACGTCGCCCGGGGGCACCGCCTGCGCGCACCAGATGGTCTTGCCTCTGGCGTGCTGACGGCTCCCCCTGCGATAGGTGAGCTGGGCCACCGACAGCAAGCCGCGCCCGCCCTCGTCGCACATTCGTGCCCGGCGCAGGTGTGGCGCGGTGGTGCTGCTGTCCGAGACTTCGAAGATCAGTGTGTGGTCGCGAATGAGGCGCAGCCGGATCGGGCCGGCACCGTAGCGGATGGCGTTGGTGACCAGCTCGCTGACGACTACCTCGGTCACGAAGCCGGCTCTTCCAGTCCCCACTCCTTCAGCTGACGACCGACTTCCGCGCGGATCTCTGCCACCTCGGCAGGATCTGCGGGTACCGCTGCGACCAGATATCCGGACCCTGCTCCCGAACCGCCCCGGCTCCGACGACGCCACGCTGTTGCTCGTCCGGCCTCGTCGGCTCGGCGCTGAGGGTCGTTTCCGGGTGCCGGGCCCGCTACGCCGGCGACTGGCCGAGAGTGGTCGGCGTGGGGCGCCTGAACCAGGACAGCACCTCGCCGTAGCAGGCCACGGAAACCTCGCCCAGGGGGAGAGCCGACGCGGTCCATTGCGGCCAGGAGGTCGGTGGCGCGCTGGTCCTTGAACGCCACGACAGCTGTGGAAGGAAGGCCGAGGCCCGTCGAGTACATGGCGGAAGGTGGGTTCGCCGACTGCCTAGGTGCGGTATCCGGCGATCGCCTGGATGCATCAAGGACAACGGGACCAGGCCTCGACGAGCTGAGCCATTGCGTCGTCCGATGAAGCCGCGGGACGACCGGCGAAAAACCAATGTCAGGACCGAATGGGTTGAGGGTCGGCCTCCATGAAATCTCCACATGAGCCCGACACACACCCCACGGCTCCTCGCACTGAAGAAGCAGGTCAGCGCGTTGCCTGCACAGAGGTCGCCGTAACTCTTGGCAGGCCACTACGGCGATTCCAAGCAATATGCCTGAGTGCCCCGTCGGTGTATGAGCGGGTTGCTGAAGCCGGCCGTCAGTCGCGGGGGCGGAGGCTGGCTTCTTCGAGGTCGAGTTCGTGCTGGATCCGGCGCCGAGTGGCGTTGCTGATCTTGTTCGCTTCGTAGAGGCGCTGGAGCTCGGCCGCCTCGATGGCGATGAGTGTCCGGCGTATCTCGCGGTAGGCGTCGGCGGGGCGGGCGTCCGGGTCGCTGTAGTGGGCGTCTTCGACCTGGTGGATGCGCGCTTCCAGATGACGACGGGCCTGTTTCAGGGCGGCCTCGGCGGCGGTACCCAGATCGGCGAGCTGATCCAGATCGCCCAGCAGTTTCAGCTCATCGAGAGCGGCGTGGGCAATGTGCCGGCGGGTCCGGGCCTCCTCGCGGGCGGTGTGCTCCGGTTCCAGAGCGATGCCGGAGCAGCGGACGACGGGGGCCAGGGTGAAACCCTGAAAGACGAGAGTGAGCGCGACGGTCCCGGTGGTGAGCGTGAGAATGAGCGCCCGGTGCGGCAGCGGCGCCCCTGTGTGGGTGACCAGGGGGATGGAGAGCGCGGCTGCCAGCGGCATGACGCCTCGGGTGCCCGCCCAGGACAGGACGGCCGGAACGCGCCAGGAGAGGCGGTTGTCGCCTTCCCTGTGCCGGTGGTGGATCAGGGCGGACAACGGGAAGATCCACAGCAGGCGGATCGCCAGCAGGGTGAAGGCGATCACCGGCACCCACAGCGGCCAGCCGTGCTCGTCGCGCGCGAGATGGCGGACGGCCGAGGGGAGCTCGAGCCCGATCAGGGCGAAGACGACGCTCTCCAGCAGGAAGGTCACGGTGTCGTAGACGGCGTGGACCTGGAGGCGGACGGGGGCGTCGCCGAGCTTGTGGCCGGTGCTGCCGATGACGACCCCGGACACGATGACGGCGGTCACGCCGGAGGTGTGCGACTGCTCCGCGATGACGTAGGAGGCGTAGGGAGTGACCAGCGCGATGACGGTCTCCAGCATGGGATCGTCGGTCCGTCTGCGGATCAGGGTCACCACTGCGGCGAGCGCCGCCCCGATGAGGGCTCCTCCGCCCGCAAGGATCAGGAACTGCAGGGCGGTCCCCGACACACTGATGACGCTGCCGGACACCGCGGTGGCCACGGCGACCTTGTACAGGACCAGTGAGGTGGCATCGTTGAACAGGCTTTCCGCCTGCACCATGGCCTGCACGCGCGGTGGGAGCGACAGGCGCCGGCCGAGCGCGGTCACGGCCACGGGGTCGGTGCTGGCCAGGACGGAGCCGAGGATGAACGCGGTCGCGGCGGTGAGCGGCGTGATCACGCGGGCCACGTACCCGACGGCGACGGCCGAGGCGAGGACCAGGCCGAAGACCAGGCCCGTCACGGGCCGCCACACGGTGCGCAGGTCGCGGACGGAGATTTCCCCGGCCGAGGCGTAGAGCAGCGGCGGCAGCACCAGCACGTTGATCACGTGAGGCGGCAGGCGGACCTCGGGAACCCAGGGCATCAGCCCCACGACCAGACCCGCGACCACGAGGAGCGAGGGGGCGGGCAGGCTCCAGCGCCGGGCACCGGTCGCGACGGCGGTGGCCAGGACCACCAACAGCAGGACGACGATCAGGCCGGTCATGGAGCGTCCCCGGTGGGTTACGGCTTGTGACCCCCCTCTGGCCAGGTGCTTTACCAACGTAACCGACGTACGGCGGTGACGCAGCCGACGGGAACCAACGGCCGTCCGGTGTCCGGTGCCTTGTCCGAGCCCGGAGGTGTCACCGGCAGTCCCGACCGGGTATCCGGTGCAGGGTCAGCGCGGCGCCGAGGAGTTGGACGCCGCGGGCGGTGTGCGGGTCGACGCCGGTCGACTCGGTGACACGAGCCAGGCGGTTGTCGACCGTGCGCCCTGCCGCGCCAGCGACAAGGCGGTGGCCGCACCGATGCCGCTGGACGCACCCGTCACCAGCGCCGCACATCCCGCCAATGGCGCATCGCCATCGGCGAAGCCGGCGCCTGTCGCCGTAACGCCCTGATCCGCTGCTTCCGCGTGCCCGGCGTTCGGATCCCTCACACTCATGATCACCATTCACAGATCATCCCAGGGCAGGCTGAGGTGCCGCGAATCTCGCACCGCGGCCCACCGGCGAGGTGCCGCCTGCTCTTCGAAGCTTGCACCACGTGGTCCAAGACCGCCTCCGCGTATTCCTTGGACAGGTCTCGCCGGCCGCCTCGAACGGGGCATCCGCCATGTGCCCGTCTTCGGCTGATGGTGGACAGAGCCGCTTCGCCGCCACCTGCTCGGGCGCCCGGACGTACAAGCACTTCGAGGACTCCAAGCCCGGCTACGGCGCCTACCACCCGACCTGCACAACTGGCCGCAGGAGACCGATGCCGGCACCCGGCAGCGTGGTACGGGCACGCCGGTGCGTGGCCGAACGCGGCCGTGAGCCGGCGTCCTGATCCGGGCCAGGTCCGGGTATGCGCCCGCATCGGGACACCGCCCCGAGCCACCTGCCGAGGCCGACCGCGTCCCGGCGATGGTTCTCCCCTCCGCAGCTGTCCGACCGCTGTCGGGGCCAACAGACAGGGATCGCCCGTCAGCCGGTGAAACGGTCGGGATCAGCGGCCTTCCAGTCCGCTGCCCATGACTCCGGCGGCTCGATCAGCAACTGGCCGGGGGCCAGCCACTCGTAGAGCTCCGCGTAGGACTGGACGGTCACCGGGTCCACGCGCCGGCGCAGCATGTGCGGGCGCAGTTCGGCGGGCACGCTCACACCCAGCGAGGCAATGATCTGCAGTGCGCTCTTCACGGTGGCGGACTGGAAGCGACGGACCCGGGCCGACTTGTCGTCGACGTCCAATGCGCGTGCACGGCGCGGGTCTTGTGTGGCCACGCCGACCGGGCAGGTATTGGTGTGACAGCTCTGCGCCTGGATGCACCCGATCGCGAACATCATGGCACGTGCCGCGTTGGTGAAGTCGGCGCCTTGCACCATGCGCTTGACGATGTCGGCGCCGGTGGCCACCTTGCCGCTGGCGCCGATCTTGATGCGATCCCGCAGGCCGGCGCCGACCAGGGCGTTGTGGACGGTGATCAGTCCCTCGGTGAGCGGACTGCCGAGGTGGTCGGCGAACTCCAGCGGGGCGGCTCCGGTGCCGCCCTCCGCTCCGTCCACGATGATGAAGTCGGGCGCGGTGCCCTCCTCGATCATGGCCTTGCACACCGCCAGGAACTCCCGCCGGGAGCCCACGCACAGCTTGAAGCCAACCGGCTTGCCCCCGGACAGCTCGCGCATCTCGGCGATGAACCGGATCAGTTCCCGGGGTGTGCTGAAGACCTCGTGGTACGGGGGCGAGATGACCGTCCGCCCCTCGGGAACCTCACGTACCCGGGCTATCTCGGCGGTGACCTTCTCTCCGGGCAGCACCCCTCCGATCCCGGGCTTGGCTCCCTGCGACAACTTCAGCGACACGCACTTCACGTTGTCGTGAGCAGCCTTTTCGGCGAACCGCACGCGGTCGAAACCACCGTCCGTGGCGCGACAGCCGAAGTATCCGGTGCCGATCTCCCACACCAGGTCTCCGCCGTGACGCAGATGGTACTCCGACAGGCCGCCCTCTCCGGTGTCGTGGGCGAAGCCGCCGAGGGCGGCTCCCCGGTTCAGAGCGAGGATGGCGTTGGCGGACAGCGAGCCGAAGCTCATCGCCGAGACGTTGAGCAAGGACATGTCGTAGGGCTTGGTGCAGTCCGGGCCGCCGATGCGGACGCGGGGCTCCTCCGCCCGCACCGGGAGTGGCCTGATCGACGTTTCGAAGTATTCGTAGCCTTCGGCGTAGACGTTCCGCTCGGTGCCGAACGGGTGCTCCGCTTCGTCTCCCTTGGCGCGCTGATAGACGAGGCTGCGGACATCCCGGTCGAAGGGACGGCCATCGTAATTACGCTCGATGAAATACTGCTGCAGTTCGGGCCGGATCGACTCCAGCATGAAACGGATATGTCCCAGTACCGGATAGTTGCGCAAGACGGAATGGCGCCTTTGAAGCAGATCATGAGTGCCGACTCCGGCTACCGCAGCACACAACACGGCGGCCGGCCACCACCAGGGCGAGACGGTCAACGCCGAGGCGCCAAAGGAGATTGCCAGGGCGCCGATGACTGCGATCACTGCAGTTCTGATCATGCGTGGGAACGTACATCCTTCCGGGTCCGTGTCACCATCACCCAACCATGCGATATCCGACACATGGCCACCTCTCGGGGAGTGACCCGACGGATTCGCGAGTAAGAATTCCTCAAGGGCGGGAATAAATTCATCTCCCTGGAGTGCAATGGGGGGGTGAAAGGAGCGGCTGGTCGGTAATTCCACGTCCGAGCTGCGCTCAGCGTGGGCTGTGCCGGTTCTGGCGTGCTGCCGCTCGCGAGCGCAGGCCGATGTGGATCCCACTGCGCGCGACGTCTGGGCATCGATTACAGCGATCGCCGTGCTCGCCTTCGCCGACCGCGGGGCGCCGGTCTTCCCCGGCCCGGTTCGGCTGAATGCATCCTTCGCCGAAGCACCGCCCACTGCTAGCGTCGGGCGAACCGGGAGACGGAGGCAGGCGATGACGGCCGAAGTGATCGATCTGGTCGCGATGGGCGAGGACTTCGTCCGCGCTCCATATCCCGTTTACGCAGCACTGCGGGAGCGCGGCCCCGTCCACAAGGTGCGGATTCCGGAGGGTACGGAGGCCTGGCTCGTAGTCGGATACGAGGCCGGCCGGGCCGCGCTTGTGGATCCGCGGTTGTCCAAGCAGTGGGAGAACGCCTCGCCTTCCTTTCCGATCCCCAGTCCATCCGCGGGCCCCCACATGCTCAACTCCGATCCACCTGACCATGAGCGGCTGCGCAAGCTGGTCGTCCGCGAGTTCACTCCGCGCCGGATCGAGCAGCTCTCGCCGCGGGTGCGGCAGATCACCGACGAGTTGCTCGACGCGATGGTGGCGCTTCCGGAAGGGCGGGCCGATCTCGTCGAGGCACTCTCGTTCCCGCTTCCGATCTCGGTGATCTGCGAGCTGCTCGGTGTGCCGATGCTCGACCGGGCCGCGTTCCGCGCCTGGGTCGGCACGATCCTCACCGACCCCGACCCGGGGGCGCGGCTGGCGGCGACGGATGAGGTGGCCACGTATCTCGTCGACTTGCTTGAGCGCAAGCGCCAGACCCCGGGCCAGGACCTGATGAGCGCCCTGATCCGCACCACCGACGAGGACGGCGACCGGTTGTCCGCGGACGAACTGCGCGGTACCGCCTGGCTCCTGCTGGTCGCGGGGCACGAGACCACGGTCAACCTGATCTCCAACGGCGTATTGGCCCTGCTGACCCATCCCGACCAACTCGCCGCGCTGCGCCAGGACATGACGCTCATCGGCAACGCGGTGGAGGAGATGCTGCGCTACGACGGGCCGGTGGAGACGCCGACGTTCAGGTTCACCACCGAGGCGGTCGAGATCGGCGATACAGTCATCCCCGGCGGTGGTGAGCTGGTCCTCGTGGCCCTGGCCGACGCGAACCATGACCCGGCGCGCTTCCCCGACCCGGGCCGCTTCGACATCCGGCGGCCCGCGGGTGGTCATGTCGCCTTCGGTCACGGCATCCACTACTGCCTCGGCGCGCCGCTCGCCCGCCTGGAGGCTCGGATCGCGATCCATGCCCTGCTGGAGCGCTGCCCCGACCTCGCACTCGACGCCCACCCGGCCGCCCTGACCTGGCGCCACGGCATGCTCATCCGGGGCCCGCGTCAGCTGCCGGTGCGGTGGAAGCCCTGACCTCGCACTTGCGGACTACCTCATCCGTGCTGGTCAGGACGCATGCGTGGGTCGTGGAGGATGTTGCCGCATCGCCTGGACACGCTCCGTAAAAGCCATCCCCAGGAAGCGGGTGCGACGATGCGTACCCGCCAGGAGAACCTGCCACCGTCCGGCTGACGGAGCCGCCACGGCCACACCAGCGCCACCCACCTCGAACCCGGCTGCACCCCCCAACGCCCAAGAAACGGGGCGCCGTGGGGCAACTCCGTGTCCGAGGGGATTCGACGACACGGTCGTGATCGCGCACGGGCGACTCCGGTCACCAGGCCCTTCCGGCCGGCCGGGCGGCGTGAGGCGGGGCCGATGCCCTCGACGGGGGGTCGCCGGCCTCGCGGCGCGGGTGCTCGTCCGGAGTGCGGTCGGCTGCCTCGGCCGCCGCGCCGAAGAAGTCACCGCCCTTGCGCTTGGAGTCGTCCGTGCCCCACGCGCGGTCCGCGTGTGCCGGCACCTTCCGAAGATGCGGGATGTGCTTGGCGCAGTGGATGTACGCCTCCTCCACCGTGACCTCCACCCACAACCGGGCCCGGCGGCCGGGCGCGGGGTCGACCGGCAGGTCCGGGCGTTCGCGGCGCATCTCTTCGTCGGAGAGGACACGGGCCCGGCCGTTGACGTGGAGGCCGATCCGGTCCCGAAGGAAGTCGATCATGAGAATGCCGACGTGTGGATTCTCCTGGATGTTGCCGAGGCTGGCGAGGACGCCGTTGCCGCGGTACTCGGGGTAGGCCAGCGTCCTGTCGTCGAAGACCTGGACGAAGCCGGGAGGTCCGGCCCGGAAGGTGTTGTCGCACTCCCCGTGGCGGTCGGAGGTGGCAAGGAAGAACATCTCCTGCCGCGCCGCGAACTCCCGCATCCGCGGGTTGAGCCGGTCGAGCACCTGCTCGTCGTAGAACTTGGCGGCACGGTCCGCGGTGCCCATGCGCTCCTGGAGCCCGTGCTCGCCGTCACTGCCCGGGCGGTCGGGGTGGGAGGAGGGCCGGACGCGGCGGGCGTCTGGTCCGTGGACCCGCTGATGGTGGATCGCAGCGCCGTCGCCGTCACGGACCAGGCCGGCGCCTTCGGGCCCGGACGCGGCCGCCCCTTCGCCGTCCTGCCCGGCCTGCGGCGGCCCGGTGTCCGCTCCCGGGCACGCCGCAGCCCTCCCCTCGGGACCTGACTCCGTCCCACCACGCCGCCCCGGGGCATGGCCCGGGACGGGCTCTCGGCCCGGGTCCTCGTTCCGGTCCCGGCCGGGATGCCCGTCCAGGTTCAGGTGAGCGTCCACGTTCCTCTGTGTCTCCTTCAGGCGCTGGTGCCGTGGCCGGGCGTGGCCGCGACCGGTCCTACGACGGAGTCGTGCTGTGACCGCCGGGAGGGACACCGACCCGCGCAAGGGTGCCGGCCCCGCTGTGGATCACGGTCGGCGGTCAGGACGGACAGCGTCACGGCGATGCCACGGGCCGAACCGTCCCACGGCACCGGGCAGTTCACCGTCCGTCCCCCTCGCCAAGTCGTCGGAGTGTGCCAGAGACCCCGACTCCGCCGTGGCCGCCGACGTCCGGCGGTGTGGGAGTCGAGGCCCCGGTTCACCCGGTGAGCAGCCTGTCGCTCCATGCCACCTCCGCGGGCAGACAGCCGGAAGTCCGGGCCACACGGGCCGAGTTTCCGCCCCGGGTTGACACATCCTCACGGTTCAACAGCGCACGACCGCCTGGCCGAGCCGGTCTCAGACCATACCCGGCGGGGATGGATGCACAAGGGGCCGCTCCTCGGCGCATCCGCAAACCCCCGATTCATGCGGCACTGTCCGCAGCCGGGAAGATCATGGTTGGTCACGAATCGCCGTAATCGCCGTACCGGAGGGCGGGGAGGGCTGCTCGGGTGCTGCCGGGTCCGTCTCCCACAACAACCTGCACTCGACCGCACCCGCGCCAACGCAACGAATGTGGCCCTCGCCTCCGCCCACGACACCCTTGCGGTCCCCGGCCTCGGCGCCACGGCTTCGGAGCCGCGCGCCCCTCGCTCACCAAAGGGCGTCATGGGTTCTGCGCGACGGGCGGTACCGGGCCGCATTCCGTACTTTCATCGAGGGCAGCCGGCGGCTCGACTTCGTCAACGACCTCGTCGAGGACGCGCGGGAAGGACGTGCGGGCATCCCGGTCGACACGATTGGGATTTTTCGGCGCGTACAGTGCCGTGGTACACGCCCCTGTCAGGGGGTGGTTGCCGACGTGTTCACGACCATCCAGTCGAGCACCGGGGTGCTCTGCAGGTAGACCAGCACGCACATGAAGAGCATGAAGACCACGCTCCACACGATGACCCGGCGGAAGAGGATCCCCTCGCGGCCCTCGAAACCGACCGCGGCCGCGGCGATGGCGAGGTTTTGCGGGGAGATCATCTTGCCGAGCACGCCACCGGAGGAGTTGGCCGCGGCCATGAGGGTGGGCGACAGGCCGGCCTGGTGGGCGGCGGTGATCTGGAGAGCGCCGAACAGGGAGTTGGAGGAGGTGTCGGAGCCGGTGACGGCAACGCCCAGCCAGCCGAGGATCGGTGAGAGGAAGGCGAAGGCCCCGCCGGCACCGGCCACCCACAGACCCAGCGTGGTGGTCTCACCGGACTCGTTCATGATGTAGCCGAGTCCTATCACCAGCATGACGGTGAGCACCGCGAACTTCAGCTGGTCCAGGGTGCGTCCGTAGGCGCGCAGGGCGCGGCGCGGACCGACCTGGATCAGCACCATGCTGATCAGGCCGGCTATCAGCAGCAGACTCCCGCCCGCCGAGAGGTAGTTGAGTTTGAAGGTGGTGGCGACCGGGTCGCCGTTCGGCTTGAGGATGTGCAGCCCCGGCCAGTTGAGGATGTGCGTCACCGACTCCAGGCCGGTACCGGTCGCGCCGACCTCGGCCGGCGGCTTTCCGGTGATCGCCGGTACCCGGGTGGCCAGCACGAACACCACGATGATGGCCAGGTAGGGCGCGTACGCCTTGAAGACGTCCAGCGGCGAGTCGTGCGTGTCGCGGTCGGCGTCGGCGCGGGCCCGGGTCGGCAGCCGGGTGTCCACGGACTCGCCGCTGGCCGGGTCCGGCGCGCCGTCGGGGGTCCGCGGCCGGCGGGAGCCGCCGTTGGCACCGCCGAGGCCGTCGTCGAGGCCGTCGTCCTCGTCACTCTCCTGGTACGTCTCCTCGGCGTGCCACACCCGGGTGAACGCCAGGACCGCCAGCACGGAGGCGAGCGCGGCGATGATGTCGGCGAGCGGCACGGACCAGAAGTTCGAGGACAGGTACTGGAAGATCGCGAAGGACACGCCGCACACCACCGCCGGAGGCCAGGTCTGCCGCAGCCCTCTTCGGCCGTCCACGATGAACACCAGAGCCAGCGGCACGAACAGTGCCAGGATCGGCGTCTGCCGGCCGACCATCGCGCCGAGGTCGTCCACGGGCAGGCTGGTGACGCCCGCCAGTGTGGTGATCGGCACGGCTATCGCGCCGAACGCCACGGGTGCGGTGTTGGCGACCAGGGCGACGGTGGCTGCCTTGAGCGGCTTGAAGCCCAGGGCGATCAGCATGACCGAACTGATCGCGACGGGCGTGCCGAAACCGGCCAGCGCCTCCATGAGGGCGCCGAAGGAGAAGGCGATGATGATCGCTTGCACCCGCTGGTCGTCGCTGATGGACGCGAACGACCTGCGCAGTACGTCGAAGTGGCCGGTTTCGACGGTGAGGTTGTAGACCCAGATCGCGTTGATGACGATCCACATGATCGGGAAGAAACCGAACGCGGCTCCCAGGAGCCCGCTGTTGAGCGCGTCGGCGAGCGGCATCGAGTACACGGCGACAGCGAGCACCACGGCAACAACGAGGGAGATCAGCGAGGCGAGCCACGCCCTCATCCGCACCACGCCGAGCAGCACGAACAGGACGAGCAGCGGAAGGATCGCGATGATGGACGACAGCCCGAGCGAGTGACCCACCGGACTGTAGTCCTGCTGGTAGTTGGCGAGGATCATCTAGCACCCTTTTCTACGACACCGGAGAGGAGGGGGCCGCGCCACGGGTCGGCACCGTGGTGGTCCGTGGGATGGCGCGCGCGACGACGGCGCCAGGGCCGTATAGCGCTCGCTCGAGCGACTTCCGTACGGGGGACGCGACCTGCGTCCGGCACACGGTGTTGGCGGTCATCATGACCTCGGCGCGGTTGGCCGGCACCGCTTTCGCCTTGCGCCCGCCGGGTTCGCGGGCGGGTGCGGGATGCAGCAGGTTGTACGTCTCGGCGCTCGCTCCCATGGCGATGTGGGATCTGATGCGGTGTCCCATGCGGGCACTCCGAGGTGTTGGCGACGAGGTCGATTCCACTACTCGGTAGACACCAACCGAATGGTGGAAGAATGCAGTGGTGCCAGACCTGTGTCAAGGGTCACGAGTGGCCTACGTCACGGCCGAACTCCCGCCAAAGCGCGGGCACATGACTGAGCGGCGGCTGGCCGGGGGCCCGACGTGCCCCACCGCCTTCCGATGAGAGGGCTGCAGCGCCCACTCCTCGTGGTACAACCGGAGACGTTCCCGCGCCGGCACCGTGACCTGCCCGAACGGCGCGAAGCCGGGACCTGCGTGCCCGAGCGACGCAGGCGTCCGCCCACCAAACGCTCCATCCGCGTGCCGTCCTGCGACGGACGGACCAGCTCAGGAACGTTCGAACTCCGCCGGTAGCACGCCATCGACCGCCCGTACGTTCCCCACCACCGCCAACGCTGGACCGGCAAGGGCCTGACGCCGCTCGCGTGCGTGCCAACCGCGCAAGCCAAACCCTGAGATCGCCGGTGTATACCCTCCTGAGGTGCCCCGGTTATCCGGATTTACCGACAGGGATCATGTTCAGCTCGGTGAATTCACCTGGTATTACGTTGTCGTGAGCCATGGCTTCTGAATCCACCGCAGCAGGTCTGTTCCCGGCCGGTTCCACACGCTTCCTCCGGTCGGTTCCGCGTCGACTCCCCCTCCTCGGCGCCGAACACGCGCGTCGCGGGCCGGCCTGTGGGGCGTAAGCGCGCGAGTGGCGGCGAGGTCGTGCCTATCCTTTGGTTGACTGGTGAAGATTGCGTATTAGGGTGAATGCGTTCCGGCCGATCGCCACCGAACGGCAGGACGCCCCAGGGAGTTCCGCCCCGTCCGTTCCCAAGTCGCCCGTGTGCGGCCGAGTTGATCCCTGGCGTCGCATCGTGACGGCGCCACAGCCGAATGGCGGACCCTTTCTGGGTGCTGGGTGGGCATCCGGCACAGCGGAACCCTGTGCCGGCCATCGGTCTGTCCCCGGCAGCCGCGACCGGTTGTGCAGCGGTCGCGGCGGTCCCCGCTCCCCACTGCTCTGACACTGAATTTCCCTCATGGTGATGACGATTCAATCTGAAGCGGGAGGCACCCGGTGATATTCTCCCGTGCGTCGCGAGGACGCCGTGACGCAGCGGATGCCACGGCGCAGTCACCGGAATCAGCACCGCCTCCCTCCACTCCCTCGCCCCCGGCGCCGAGTCCGCTGCCGGACCTCGTGCCGCTGACCGCGGAGGAAATCGCCCTGATGCGCGCGAGCGTGGCCGCGGTCGGCCCGTACGCAGCGGACATGACGGTGTATTTCTACGCCGTTCTGTTCGCACGCTACCCCGAGGTGCGCGGGCTCTTCCCGGACAACCTGGACGTCCAGCGCGACCGGTTGCTGCGCGGGCTGCTGCAGATCGTGGACCTCGTCGACAACCCGGAGAACCTGATCCGGTTCAGCGGCCGGCTCGGTCGCGACCACCGCAAGTTCGGGGCGCTGAACGGCCACTACCCCGCGGTGGGCGAGTGCCTGCTCACATCCCTGGCCCGCTACGCCGGCCCGGCGTGGAGCCCGGAGCTGGCCGCCGCATGGACGCACGGATACGGCGTCGTATCGCAGGTGATGATGCACGCCGCGGAGGAAGACGCCCGCACGGCGCCCGCGGTGTGGGAGGCCGAGATCATCCACCACCTGCACCGCGGCCATGGCATCGCGGAAATCACCGTGCGGCCCGACGCGCCCTACCCGTACACGGCAGGACAGTACGCGAGCGTGGAGACGCCCTGGCACCCCAAGGCGTGGCGCTACTACTCGCCCGCGCACGCGCCGCGACCGGACAACACCGTGACCTTCCACGTGCGTGCGGTCGCCCAGGGCCAGGTCAGCCAGGGCCTGGTCTACAGCGCCAAACCCGGGGACGTGGTGCGGCTCGGACCCACTCAGGGCGACATGACGCTCGACCCGCGCAGCGACCGGGATCTGGTGTGCGTGGCCGGCGGGACCGGCATGGCCCCCATCAAAGCCCTGGTCGAGGACGCGGCCCGCACCGGGACAGAGCGCTACGTCGACGTCTTCGTCGGCGCGCGGACCGCCGAGGAGCTCTACGGCCTGGACGACATGCTCAGGATGTCCCAGCGGCACCACTGGCTCTCTGTGCGGGCCGCGGTGTCGCACGAGCGCATTGCGGGGCTGGAGGGCACCCTGCCACGGGTGCTGAACGAGTTCGGGCCGTGGTACCGGCACGAGGCGTTCCTCTCCGGGCCGGTGGACATGGTCACGCAGGCCAGCGCCACCCTGGCCCGGCAGGGTGTCCCGCCGGAGCGGATCCATTTCGACCCCTTCGACGTGCCCGCACTCGAGGCCGCGTTGCTGCCCCGGCAGTTGCGGGAACCGCCCGAGGACTGAGCGTCCGGCCCGACCCGGCCCCGGCCGTGCGGCCACTCGCTTGCCGCGCCCGCCCGCCGGACTCGGCTTCGCCCCGTCCGCTCCCGGCCGAGCCGCTGCCGGACCACCGCCGGCGCGCCGGGCCCGTTGCTGTACAGCACCGCAGTACAGCAGCCACCCCAACGGCACGCGAGCTTCAGTTGCTTGGCGTCAGCCCCCGAGCGGCCGCTATGACGGACCGCTGAGCGTGGCAGGGTCGGAGCGGGGGCCGCTCATGTGCATCCGGCGTCGTTTTTCGGTCGCAGGCCCGGCTCGCGGACCATCGCGGTTATCTCGGCGGCGGCACGCTCAGCACGGCCTGGGCGGCGCAGCCGTCGCTCCAGCGGCGGGAAGCCGACACTGCCGACGGGGGCGTCGTCCACATCGGTGCGGCAACGGACGATCAGCTCACCTTCGGGGGTGTAGACAGCGCCGATGACATCCGCCCACGGGAGGTGGGCAGTACGCCACAGGCCGCGAACGTGCAGTCCATTGGAGTCGGCGGTGATCCGCCAGATCATCGTCCGGAGGCAGACGCTCACCCAGTACAGACCACCTACCGACCAGAGGGGCAGCTGCCACCACGCAGGGGAACCCGTGAAGAGCGTCCCCAGCAGCATGACGGTCAACGCCGCTCCGACGGAGCGCGCCACCGGACCTGCCTGCCACCGGACCGGTCCGGTGGCAGGGGTCATCGCGGCGAGGGCGTCTTGGACGCGGGCCTCGGCGACCCGGCGGTGTGCGGCCGCGGGTGCTGTGCCGGGACGGTATACCCCGGGCTTGCCCGTGCCGTCGGGAGAACCGTGCCGTATCGGGGACGCGGTCCCCTCGACGAGCCACTGCCCGGACTCCGTTGCGCTCGCCAGAATCAACTCACCGCCCTCGTGAGGTGCACCGTAGAGCAGGGCTTGGCGCAGTGCCGTGCGGGTGCGGGCGTGGGGCTCGTAGCTCAGCACCGGGCGCAGGGTGGCGGTGTCGTCGGCGGTGAATATCTCCGTACGCCCCTGATGGTGACGGGTCAGGACGCGCAGTACCGGGACCGGGGCGCGGTGCAGCGCCACCGCTCGGCCGCGGGAGAGCAGGCCCGAGCCGAGCACGGTGACACCGAGCCCGGCGAGGACGAGTGCCAGCGCCTGGCGGCCGGTGCGGTCGCCGTAGGGCTCAGTGGCGAGCCGCATCCAATCGCCGTGCATCAGCACCGGCACGCTACTGCCGACCCGATAGCTGCCCTGCGCGTCGAACCTGTGTCGTGTGTTGTTGGAAAGGCGGACGGTGACGGTGTAGTCGTCAGTGTTGTAGGCCACGACTCGGGCGTTCTCCGACGTGGCCGTACGGGCCAGGCGGTCGTCTGTCCGGTCGTCGACGACGACGGTCGTGATCAGGGCACCGGCCACCGCGCACAGGATCGCCCCCGCAATGCCGCGGACCAGGCCCCGGCGCCAAGGGCGGACGTCGTCCGTCGCCGGGGCAGGCACCGTGATGCCGCCGGCCGCGTCAAGCACGAGCGAGCGTTGGCGGCCGCGCGCCCGCATCCGCGCCACGACGGCCGCCCATCCCCAGCACAGCGCCGCCACAACGACGGCGTCCGCGATCTTCTCGGCCGGCCCACCCAGCCAAGTATCGGGATTGCTCATCCAGATCAGCAGCAACGGAGCGGACACGAGCGCGAGTTCCGGTAGCACAAACAGCCACACCAGGTGCGGCAGGAAGAGCATCGTTCCGGTCGCATCGAGCCAGTCCGCCCCACAGGGCGCCGCCACCGTGCATATCGGGTCGGGCGAGAACATCACCCCCGCCATGACCACGGCCACCAGCAGCACCACAGCCGGCCCCACCGGCCGCGCCCACGCGGGCACCCGGGCGTCCGCCCACCGCCTGCCATCGGCGGACACCCAGGGGCGAGCGGGGACATCCGCGTACGGCGCTGAACTCGTCGTCACCCGCGTATTATTGGTCACGGTTGTTTGGCCCCTGCGCCTGGGGCCACCCCGAGTAGTACGCCCGGTGGCGAGCGCCGATCGTTGCTGCGGTTGGTTTCAGTTCTGGTCTCATTCACTGACGATCACGGATCTTCTCAGCGCTTGGCCGCAGGTTCAGTCCTGCAGGCCGTCACCAACAAAAGCGCCCCAGAGGGGATATTCCTCCGGGGCGTTTCGTGTCTCTGGCGGTAACGCAGTACACCGGTGCCAGCAGAGTCAGCACCAGCCCGATCACCTGCCACGCCTCGTACGGACCGGTCGTCGTTCCATCAGGCTGCACGTCACGATGCTGGTCCCAGCCCAGCCACAGCCACAGCGAGTGAGGTTCCCCCGAGATGCGGGGAAAGGTGACAGCAGGTCAGATGGGTCTCATGAGAGGAGCCCAGACGATGCCTGCCCCGAGGAAGTACCCG
>NZ_JBFAWG010000112.1:0-16973 GCF_040680215.1 Streptomyces sp. NPDC052107 | reverse complement strand
GAGATCCGCCGGTTGATCGGGCACATCGTCATCACGCCCCGCCACCACACCAACGAACACCATCTGCACTGGTCACACTTCCGTAGACACAGCCAAGCCCGAGCCCGCCGTTCCCACTACAAACGTCGAGGCCACAACCCCCAGATGCGGTTGCAGTATTAGAGCGGTCCGTCAACGACGGCCTGTGAGAAGCGACTTGTGGGAGCGCTCCCAAAGACCCCAGGATGACACCATGCCCCCTCTCCCTCCCACCCCCGTCATCCGCCCCTACCACCCCGCCGACCGCGCCGCGGTGGCCGACGTCTGTGTCCGTACCGCGCACAACGGCGGCGACTCCCGCGCCCTCTACCCCGACGAGCGCCTGATGCCCGCGCTCTTCGCCGAGCCGTACTGTCACTTCGGCCCGGATCTCGCCTTCGTGCTGGACGACGGCACGGGCCGGGCCGTGGGCTACATCGTCGGCACGGCGGACACCGAGCGCTTCGTCGAGGACTTCCGCCGGACCTGGATCCCCCGGCTGGCCGACCGCTACCCGGCCCCGGAACCCACCGAGCCGCCCCGCACGCGCACCGCGGAGATGATCCGTCTCCTGCACCACCCGGAGCGCATGCTCGTCCCCGAACTCGCCGGTCATCCCGCCCATCTGCACATCGACCTGCTGCCGTCCTGGCATGGGCGGGGCCACGGCCGCCGGCTGATGCACACCTTCCTGAACGCCCTGCGCGGACAGGGCGTTCAGGCCGTCCATCTCGGCATGGTCACCGTCAACACCGCGGCCCGCGCCTTCTACGACCGCCTGGGCTTCCAGGAGATCCCGGTCGCGGACGCCGGCCCTCTCACCTACCTGGGCCGGTCCACGACCGTGGGCTGAGCGCCTCCGAGCGGTGGAGCTCAGGTCAACTGAAGCGTCTGCTTGGCGAGTTCGTAGGCGGGCCGCATCGCCTCGTGCTCCTCGGTGTCCATGCCGCCGAGGTGCAGGACGACCGGGCCGTCGGGCGTGCTGACCGCGAGCGCGGTCTCGGTCTTCGTCTCGTCCAGAAGCTTGCTGGTGTAGAGGTACTCGACCTCCACGCCGGTCACGCCGCTGGCGGTCCTGAAGGAGTGGTACTTCTCCGTGCTGACGTTGTCCTCGGCGGCGACGAACTCCCGCAGCACGCTGCCCGCGTCGGCCTTCCCCGCCCTGCCGGTCCACACGCGCAGGAAGCCGATGTTGCCCGCCGGCTTGGCGTCGATCTCGCAGGCCGCGGTAACCGGCCCCTGGCGCAGGAAGGCGTCGGCGAGCGACCCGCTCAGGTCGCCGTCAGAGCCCTTCGACGCCTTCGACAGCTCCGCCTCGGCGTCGATGGCCTTGGCCTTCCAGTCCTTGGCGATGTCGAAACGGACGGGCAGTTCGCAGGCCGAACCGGCCGCGCCGATCGAACCGCCGCTCGCTCTCGCCGTCCCCTTGGCCCCTTCGCCCTTGGCGGCCGGGGACGCGCTCGAGGTGTTCCTCCCGTCACCGTCCGCCGACTTCGCGCACCCGCCGAGCACGGCCGCAAGCGCCACCGCCACGACCACCGCGCCCCGCACGGACCCCACCCTGACCTGCACTCCCCGCTCCCCTCCTGTTCAGGGGCGCAACTGTAACCGAGGGCACCGACAACGCCGAACGCGTTTTCCGCGCAGTTCGCCTCGGCCCCCGGTCATTCGGTGAGGAGCGGCTTGCCGTAGACGGTGGAGCTGCGCTGGACCGTCATGCCCAGGCGCTCGTACAGCGAGAGCGCACCGGTGTCGGAGTGGGTCCACAGGGTGCAGGCCGGCCTGCCGCGGCGGTGGAAGGTGCGGAACGCCTCGTGCAGCAGCGTGCGGGCGATGCCCCGGTCGCGGTGGTCGCGCCGTACCGCGACCCGCTCGACGTATCCCTCGTCGTGGCCCGGAACGTCCAGCGACAGCACGGCCCCGACCAGTTGGCCGCCGGCGAAGGCGAGCGGTGACGCAGCGGGCAGGAACGTGGTGCGTTCGACGGAGTGCCGCGCCCATTCCGTGTAGGTCTTGCGCCGCGGCTGCCACTCGTCGAACGCGTCCTCGGTGAGCTGGTAGACGGCCTGTTCGTCGCCGTGCCGGAACGGCCGTACGGTGATGCCCGCCGGCGGATCGTGCACTTCCGGTTCGTGCGGCAGCGCGATCTGGAGCAGCCACTCGGTGACCAGCCGGGAGTACCCGCCGGCCCGCAGTAGCGCGGTCGCGGCGCCGTCGCCGTCGGGGACCGTCTGCGCGAGCCGGTCGCCGCCCGCTCGCCGGGCCCTGGTCTCGGTCCAGTCGAGCAGCGCACCGCCGAGCCCCCGGCCCTGGTGCCCGGGGTGCACATGAACCCTGGCCCGTCGCCCCTTCACCCAGCCGTAGCCGGCCGGCGCGCCCGTGCCGTCGTGCACGAGCACCGTGTCGTCCTGCGGCCGCAGACCGGGCAGGGTGAGTTCGGCGGTGATCCGGTCGGCCCCGGTGACGGCGCGGCCGTGCAGCGCGTGTTCGTACGTGGCGACGAGGCGGTGGATCGCGTCGACGTCGGCGGTGGTCGCCGGCCGCCACCGGTAGCCAGCCGGCAGCCGGTCCGGGCGGAATCCGGCCTCCGGTGCACCCGCTCTGGTCACGGCAGCCCCTCCCGTCCTCCCCGTGCACAGGCTCTACCCCGCAGCACCGGCCGCCACGCCCGCCGTTTGCGAGGCGCCGCGGGGGCACGGCAGGGTGCGGGGTGTGCCTACCTTGCTGATCGTCCATCACACCCCGTCGCCCAACTGCCAAGCTCTGTTCGAGGCCGTCGTCTCCGGCGCCACGACACCGGAGATCGAGGGCGTCCGCGTGGTCCGCCGGGCGGCTCTGTCCGCGACCGCCGCCGACGTGCTGGCGGCCGACGGCTATCTGCTCGGCACACCGGCGAACCTCGGGTACATGTCCGGCGCGCTGAAGCATTTCTTCGACCAGATCTACTACCCCTGCCTGGACGAGACCCGAGGCCGGCCGTTCGGTTACTACGTCCACGGCGGCAACGACGTCACCGGCGCCGTCCGCGCCATCGAGGCCGTCACCACCGGCCTCGGCTGGCGCCGCGCGGCCGACGCGGTGACGGTCACCGGCGAACCCGGCAAGGCCGACACGGAGGCGTGCTGGGAACTCGGGGCCACGGTCGCGGCGGGGTTGATGCCCGGGGCGTGAGTTGGGCGAGCGCCAGGCGAGCGCGGGGGCCCGCGGACGGCCACCGGAGTGATCTTCGTACGGTTACGCGCGGTCACCGGCGCGGGCAGAAGGCCCTGTAGACCGCTCTGTCCTCCTGCACATGCCGCGATCATGCGGCAGCCGTACGCCCGCGGCGCCCAGGCCCGGTGCGCGACATGCGCTCGGCGGGCGTCCGCTACCTGGACGGATCAAGGTGCGGGCCCGGTGTCCCTGGCCGAGGATGGGACCGGGGTCGCGCCCTCCGGCGTGGCTGAACCCTGTCATGTGTCGTCGTACGTCGTCGAACGAGGGAGCGTCGGATGCGAGCGGACGGCCACGCACCCGGACGGCCCGCGCGGGACGGTCAGGACGCCGGAGAGCTGCTGCGCCGGTGCGCACGCGACGTGGTGGACGTCGCCGAGGGCATCCGCGCGGTGTCCGCGCGCACCGGCACCGCGTTGTCCGCGCCGCCCCTGACCGCCTCCGCGCGCCGCCGTCCCCGTACCGGCCTCGCCGCCCAGTGGGCGCTTATGCGGGCCCTGACGAACAAGGAGGGCCTCGGCGGCCCGGCGACCAGCGCGCCGAAAGGCATGCGCCAGGTGCTCGACGCGGCCGGTGAGGTGCTGGGCCGGGAGAACGTGGCCGCGCGGGTCGCCGTCACCTCGCTGCGCCTGAGGATCGCCGCCCTGCTCGTCGACCACCCCGAGTTCGCACGCGACCCGGGCATGCGCCGGCTGATGGAGGCCGTCACCGCCGACCGCGACCTGGACGCCGTACGGGCCCTGCGCGCGCTCTTCCGGGACCAGGGCGCCCAGCGAGCCCTGTCCGGGCTGGCCCCGCTGATGGCCGAACTGCTCGCCGTCCGCGCCCTGCTGGACGAGGACCCGAAGAACGGCGAGACCGGCTGGGCGCCCGCGGCGGGGCGCGAGCCGGCCGCCGATCCGCCGCAGGGGATCAGCGCCTCGCAGCAGGCGCACACGGACCAGGAGCAGGGCGCGGCCGAGGCCGTCGACCTCACGGACCAGGAGAAGCAGTTCATCGCCACCGAGGGCTCGTTCCTCGGGTTTCTGCGCAACATCGAGGTGCTGTCCACCGACGGGCGGATCCTCGTGCAGAACGTGCGCGGTCCCGACGGTGTCGTCCGCTATGTCGTCCAGGCGCCCGGCATGACGCCGGGCCGGCCGCGCAGTCACTCCCCGCAGGACGTCGTCGGCGCCTGGCGGAACCTGTTCACGACCGACTCGCCCTACACCCGCTCGGTCCTGCTCGCCCTGGCGGACTACGGCATCCCGCGCGGCGCCGACCTCGCGCTGATCGGGCACGGCGAGGGCGGGATCGCGCTGATGAACCTCGCCCAGGACGAGGAGTTCTGCCGCACCTACCGGGTCACGCACGTCGTCGCCGTCGGCTCGCCGGTCGACACCATGAAGCCCGCCGACCCGCGCACCTGGGTCGCAGGCATCACCAACCAGCACGACATCGTTCCCGTGCCGGACGGCCGCAGGGCGGGCTCCCTGTTCGACCCGCACCCGCACTGGTACGCGGTCGACTACGCCGGGCCCACCCGCGAGTTCCCGCTGTGCCACATGCTCCGCGAGTACATCGAGCATCTGCGCACGGTGGTCCCCGAGGCCCGCGAGGACGTCGACGCGGCGCTCACGCCGTACCGCGGCCCGATCGTGCGCACCCAGGCCTACCAGCTCAAGGACCGCGCCCACCCGCCCGAGGGCTACCCGTTCCTCGCCCTGCCGACCACCTCGATCCCGACGACGGCCGGCCCGGTCGACGTGCCGGTGCGCTACTACGACTCCGCCGCCGCCCATCTCTGCTTCCCCGTCTCCGCCGACGCGGCGCGCGGCCTGCTGCCCGACGCCACCTGGCCGGCCCCGAGCCGGCTCGGCCGAGGGGCCCTCGCCGTGCTGTCGCTCTACGAGCACCGCTGTTCCACGATCGGCCCGTACACCGAGATCGCCCTGTCCCTCGTGGTCGACGACCTGTGGCGGCCGCGCCCGTACGACGTCGCCGCGGATCTGCTGCGCCGCGTCGACCTGCGCCGCACCGGCCGTTACGTCCTCTCCCTCGCCGTCACCAGCGACGAGGCCCGCGTGGTTGCCCGGGAGATCTGGGGCCAGCCCGCGATGCGGACCACCGCCGAGGCCGACCTGACGGGCCGGCGGATCGACGTCCGGTCCCGGGACCTCGGGCTCACCGTCGAGGGCCGGCTCGGACCGGGCATCCGCTGCCCGGAGGCCGACTGGATCCTCTACGGCCGCCGGGCAGCGAGCACCGTACGCACCCTGGTCCGCGCGCACGGCAGGCTGCGGCTGCACCGCGGCACCGGCGTGCGGCTGCGGCTGGACACCGCGGCGGCCGAACCCCTCGCCGGACAGCTGCGCCGGCTCGGCATCGACCGGGCCCGGCCCCGGTTCGTCCTGAGCTGCCCCCAGTTCCTGCTCCACCGCAGCGCCGGCGCCCTCCTGCCACGCTGAAACCCCTGCCCTTGCCCCAGTCGAGTGGGAGCCGCCATGGTGACCGAATCCCCCCGAGCGACCACGGCCTCGGCCGACGAACTACTCGCCCACGCCGCCACCCTGCGGGCCGACGCCGACCTCATGGACGGCTACGCCCGGCGGCTCCTGGCCACCGCGGCCACCCTGAGCGGCTGCCTGGCGGCACCCGACTGGAGCCGTCCCACCCTGAAGCGGCATGCCGCCGCCTGCACCACGGCGGCGAAGCAACTGCGCACCGCCGCCGAGGCGTTGGACACCCACGCACGCGCCGGGCACTGAGCCGTCCTCAGCGAAGCCGTTGCGTCCTCGAGGGTGGGAAGGGCGGCCATGGACACTCCTTTCGGGCGGCATTTCGCAGCATATGCGCACGTCAGGAGTCCGGCACGGCCGACCGCACCCGGCTCCGCCCGCCTCAGGCCCTGCAGGCCACCCCGGCATACACCGGCTGCTCCTGAAGGACCCGCATCCCCGGCTCGGGCTGCCGGCGCGTGGCCGGTACGACACCCGAACTCGCGGTTCGCCCAGGCCGTGTCCTTGACGCCCGGGAAGAGCTCCAGCACCCTGCCCGCGGCCTCGGCGTCCACGACGTAGTGGTCCTTGCCGTCCAGGAACCAGTCGTACATCCGCGCCGAGTGCGGCTTGCCGGTGTCGATCCGCCGCGGGCCGAATCCGGGGCCTGTCACGTCGGCTCTCCGTGAGGGGTGGAGTGATCGGGTGGTCGTCAGCGGCAGCGGAACGCCGCCGCGCTGTCGTGGCGGTGCCAGACGGCCTCGACCACACGGCCGTCGGGCAGGGTGTGCCGGGGCGGCCCCTCGTCCGGTACGAAGCCGGCCCGGGCCAGGGCCCGCCGGCTCGCGGTGTTCCCGGTCTCCGCACCCGCCCGGACCGTGCTCAGTCCGGCATGGGTGTGCGCAAGAGCCACGCCCGCGCGGAACAACTCCGCGCCCAGGCCCTGGCCACGGCAGGCCGGCGCCAGCCAGCCGCCCATCTCGCCCGTGCGGTGCTCCAGTTCGAGGGCGCCGGCATAGCCGAGGTCCGACCTGCGCACGCAGACGAGCAGCAGGGGATCGTCCGGGCCGGGTGCGTACGGCTGGGCCAGCATCCGGGGCACCTGGCGGCCGTCGTCCCCGGCCGGCCGCCAGGCGAGCAGGGCCTTGCGGGTGCCGGGGTCGGGCAGGACATGGTCCGCCTGGGTGCCGAGCCAGCGCTGCGCCTCGGCATCGGCGCAGGCGGCGAGGGCCGCGGCCACGTCCAGCCGGGTCCGGGGCGTGAACAGCAGCAGCCGCTCGGTGGCCAGGGCATGCCGGCCCGCCTCGGGCCCGCACCGCCCGGGCAGGGGAAGGCCGGCCGTGGCGGCCCGCCTCCGGCGGATCACCGACCAGACCATGCACACCCCCGACGGAACGGCCCGCGCGACGACCAAGGAACCCGTACGGACCCGGGCCCCGAGGGATGCGGACGACCCGCACCGGCGGCGAATGTACCGGGGTTCGGGGGCAGGTGGGGTGTGGGTGGGGGTGGTTTTGGGACGGGGGAGTGAAATGGCGGAGCGGCGGGGCGGTCGGGGTCAGCCGGCCTGCTCCTGGGAGCCCGGCTTGGGGCGGGTGCGGGTCCAGGACGGGTCGGCGGACGGGGCCGGGCTGGGGGAGACGGGGTGCCTGGCGGTGTGCATGGCGGTGTGCATGTGCATCCTTCGGACTGGTGGGGGATGGTCCGTGGTGGTCGAGTCGGGCGCGGTGGCCGTGGTGTCAGTCGCGGTCGGACTGCAGCTCCGCCCAGACGACTTGGGCGGGCCGGCCGGACAGCGGCATCACGCCCCAGTCACGGCTCAGCGCGTCGACCAGCAGGAGCCCGCGCCCGTGCTGGTCGTCCGGTCCGGCGCGCAGCGCCGCCGGCAGCGTGGGGCCGCCGTCCTGGTCCTCGACCTCGATCCGTATCCGGTCCGCCGTACCGTGCAGCCGGCAGGCGATCCGCTCACCGGCCGCGTGCACGAGCGCGTTCGTGACCAGCTCCGAGGTCACCAGGACCGCGTCGTCCCGGGTGCCGACCGGCACACCCCAGGCGGTCAGCAGGTCCCGTACGACACGCCGGGCCGTGCCGACGGCCGCCGGCTGCGCGGGCAGGTCGAACGCGGCGGCGGAGCGGGGAAGCGGGTCCCCGGAGGCGAGCCGGTCGGGGCCGAGAGGCCCAGGGAGTCGACCGAGGCGCCCGCCTCCGGGTGGTCTCAGAACACCGGCCGGGACCGGCGGTCGGCACGGGGGCATCAGGGTGCCCGGGGCGGGGCGTGGGCCCTCCTCGGTGTCGTCCGCGGCGGGATGTAGCTGGTCTCCGGAGTCCGCGGCGGGATGTGAGTGGCCCTCGGAGTCGTCCGCGGCTCGGTCCGGGACGTCCGCCCTGTCCGGCGCCGGGCGTGGCTGATCCGTGCTGTCCAGGATCCGGGTTGGCCGGTTTGCGCTGTCCAGCGGTGGGTGTGGCTGGTCCGTACCGTCCGGCGCCGCGTGTGGCTGGTCCGTGTTGTCCTGAGCCCGATCCGACCGGCTCTCGCCGTCCGGCATCAGGGGTGCTCGGTCCGCGTCGGTGGGGGACCGGTGCGGGTGCTGTACGGAGGCGGGGGTGCGGTCCGGGCGGTCCCCGGACCGGTTCTGGCGGGGTACCGCCGGCAGGCGTGACGGGCCGGGAGGCAGGGGTGTTCGGGCGGGGCTCCGGTTCTCGGGTGGATGGTGGAGCGGTCGGGGGAGGGAGGGCGGAGCCATCGCCGTGCGCCTTTCGTCCGGCCTCGCGTGGGGGGTTGCCGTGTCGGGCCGACCGCACGCAGCAGACGACACGCCTCCCACGAGGCCTTACTGCGGCCCGGTCTCCCCCAACCCGGCCGCGCCGCCTGCTCCTTGGGTCGGCCGGAGCAGTGGATCCACTGTCGCACCCGCCAACAACGCTCCGCAACCGGCAAGTTGAAATTTGCAAGTGGCGAAGTGCATGCTGCTCCGGCCTGAACGTGATCGAATGGGCCCGCGAGAGCGACCGTGTGCGACGGTGTTCCTGTGACCTGGTGAGGGGGTGGGGGCATGACCGCGGAGACCGACTGGGGCGGCGCCCCCTCCGTCCTGCGCATGATCCTCGGCCGGCAACTGGAGGAGCTGCGGATCCGAGCCGGCCTCAGCTACGCCGACGCGGGCGCCGCCATCGGCGTCAGCCACTCCACCATCCGCCGCATGGAGGCCGCCAAGGTCGCCCGGCTGCGCCTCGCGGACGCCGAGAAACTGCTCCAGGTCTACGGCGTCGCCGACCGGGACGAGATCGACACCTTCCTGAAGTCCGTGCGGGAGGCCAACAAGCGCGGCTGGTGGCACACCTATCGCGATGTGATGCCCGACTGGTTCGCCGCGTATCTCAGCCTGGAACAGGCCGCGTTGCAGATCCGCGCGTACGAGAACCAGTTCGTGCACGGCCTGTTGCAGACCGAGGACTATGCCCGCGCCCTGCTCGGCGCCGAGAACCCGCACGTCTCCGCCGAGGCCACCGAGCGCCGGGTCGCGCTGCGTATGCGCCGCCAGGAACTGCTGGCCCGCGAGTCACCGCCGCGGGTGTGGGTGGTGATGGACGAGACGGCGCTGCGCTGGCCGGTCGGCGGACCGGAGGTGATGCGGGCGCAGATCGACCACCTCGTCGAGGTCAACCGGCTGCCCCAGGTGACCCTGCAGCTCATGCCGTTCGCCAACGGCCCGCACCCGGCGATGCGGGCGGGCGCCTACCACCTCTTCCGGTTCCGGGCCCGCGAACTGCCCGACATCGTGTACCTCAACGGCCTGGTCGGGGCCCTCTACCTCGACAAGGCCGACGACGTCGTGGTGTACCGGGAGGCGCTGGACCGGCTCGGCGCCCAGGCCGCGCCCGCGAGGAAGACCGAGGCCCTGCTCGCCGCGATCCGCAGGGAGTTGTGACACCCCCTCCGCACCCCCGTCCGCGAGTCCCCGACCCCCTCGACCGAATGGAGAACGGCGTGTCCGACAACGGATGGCCGGCCGACCGGATCGACACCGAGAATGCCCACTCCGCCCGCATCTACGACTACATCCTCGGCGGCAAGGACTACTACCCCGCCGACAAGGAGGCCGGTGACGCCATGTCCCGGGAGTGGCCCGCGCTCCCGGTCCACATGCGCGCCAACCGCGACTGGATGAACCGTGCCGTGCGCTGGCTCGCCGAGGAGGCGGGCATGCGCCAGTTCCTGGACATCGGCACCGGCATCCCCACCTCGCCCAACCTGCACGAGATCGCCCAGGCCGTGGCGCGCGAGTCCCGGGTCGTCTACGTCGACAACGACCCGATCGTCCTCACCCTCTCCCAGGGCCTGCTGGCCAGCTCGCCCGAGGGCCGTACCTCCTACATCGAGGCCGACTTCCGCGACCCGGCGGCCATCCTGGACGCCCCGGAGCTGCGCGAGACCCTGGACCTGGACAAGCCCGTCGCGCTCACCGTCATCGCCATCGTCCACTTCATGCTGGACGAGGACGACGCGGTCGGTGTCGTACGCCGGTTGCTGGAGCCGCTGCCCTCGGGCAGCTATGTGGCGATGTCCATCGGCACCGCCGAGTTCGCGCCCGAGGAGGTGGGTCGCGTCGCCCGCGAGTACGCGGCCCGCAACATGCCGATGCGGCTGCGCACCCTCGACGAGGCCCATGAGTTCTTCGAGGGCCTTCAGCTGGTCGAGCCGGGCATCGTCCAGGTCCACAAGTGGCATCCCGACGGCACCGGAGAGCGCGACATCCGCGACGAGGACATCGCGATGTACGGCGCGGTCGCCCGTAAGCCCTGACACACCGACGGCAGGCCCCGACAGACCAGGGGCCGGGGTCCGCACCCACCTCCCGGACCCCGGCCCCGCCCCTTTCCGTACGGCGGTCGGGAGGCTGCCGGGCCGGTAGCGTGGGCCCATGTACGCCACCCGAGTCTCCCGGCGCGTGCAGGCACCGCCGCACGCCGTCTACCGGGCCCTGACCGACGCCGACGCGATCGCGGCCTGGCGCTTCCCGGCCGGCATGACCGCCCGCGTCCACACCTTCGACGCCCGGGAGGGCGGTACCTTCCGGGTCTCCCTGACCTACGACGACGCGTCCGCCACGGGCAAGTCGGGCGGTCACACGGACACCTATCACGGCCATTTCGCCAGACTCGTGCCCGATGCACTGGTGGTGGAGGTGTTCGAGTTCGAGACAGACGACGACTCCGTGCGCGGCACCATGACCATGACGACCACGCTCACCGCGGCCGACAGGGGCACGGACGTGGAGATCCTGCACGAGGGCATCCCCGACGAGGTCCCCCGCGAGGACAACGAACTGGGCACCCGCATGGCCCTCGACAACCTCGCCCGGCTCGTCGAGGGACCGCACGCCCGCCGGCCGTCCGAGGCGGAATGACCGAAAGGACGCGGAAAAGCGACCGGAATTCGGCACAACCATCCGGCTGCCTCATGTTCCGGGAACGGAGTGGGAAAAAGCCGAGAGAAAGCGGAACCGGTGCGAGGGAAATGAGGTCTTAAAGTCCGTCGACGGCCGGGATCAGTCCGGTCGTACCGAAACCGGGGGAATGGGACCTATGTCCGTCCGCAGTCGCAAGACCCTGATCACCGCCGTCGCCCTCACCGGCGGTCTCACCCTGGCCGCCGTGACGCCCGCCCTCGCGGGCGCCGGCCCGAGCCGCACCACCCGTGCCGCCGCCGTGTCCTCCGCCCAGGGCGACCCGCGCAACGTCAGCCAGCACGTGGCCGACTTCTATGGCGCCTACATCGACGCCGTCTGGTCCATCGACGACAAGTCCGCCGGTGACGCCGCCAAGGCGCTGCGTGCCTTCTACCTCTCCGCCGCCGCGCAGAGGAAAGTCGCCGCCTTCGAGAAGAAGGAGCACGCCGACGGCATCCTCTTCGCGCAGAACGTGCCGGTGAAGTGGAAGGTGGCCTACACCGGTTCCGGCGCCGGCCACGCCACCAGCCGGGTCACCCTCATCTGGAGCGACGGGCCGCACGCCGAGGTCAGCAAGATCGACGTCCAGTCCGAACTGAAGACCCTGAAGATCACCGACCTCAAGTCGGTCCGCTGACCGGGGGGCGTGCGGTCCCGCCCCGCCCCCACTCGGGGCGGGGCTCACGCCTGCCCAACGGGCGTGCCGGACGGGCCGGTCGAGGAACTGGGCATTGACGCGAGGGCAGTTGAAGGCGGTGGCTGTGTGTCGCTGTGACTAACCTGTGCCCCGTGAAACACATGTTCGGGCGCCTACGGCGCCTTCTCCTCGCCCCGCTCGGCGCGGCGGCCCTGGCCGCGACCGTGCTGCTGCCCGCACAGTCGGCCCACGCGGCCGACGGCCTCGCCCCCTTCACCGCGGACTTCACGCTGACCCGTGTGGACGGCGACAAGTCCGGCCTGATCTCCTCGGCCGAGTCCGCCGGCGTGGCCCGGGCCTCCGTCACCGATGTGCTGAACTCCCGTACGGGCCGGCCTGCCCTGTGCCACGGCACCGGGCTGAACGGCGCGCTCAAGTACGACGGCTTCTGCTGGGACGACGCCGACGACCGCACCGGCTACACCGACCGGGACTCCTCCGGCACTCTGGTCGGCGGCTGGATGCCGCAGGGCTTCACCGGCTCGCACGACGCCACCGCCGACGGCCTGTACGCGGGCCGGCATCTGTACATCGCCTCCTGGTACCTCGGGAAATACGTCAAGGACGACCCCGCCAGCCCGTACGAGTCGTACACCCGCATCTCCATCGCACAGTCGACCGGCGACCAGGTGAGTTACGGCCATGTGGCCCTCGTGGAGCCGGTCCAGGGCAACTTCAAGGAGCTGGCCTACACGTCGCACGCCGACGGCATCGCCTGGTACGGCGACCGGCTCTTCGTGGCCAACGGGGTCGAACTGCAGGTGTACGACCTCTCGCACCTGTGGAGCATGAACGACACCACCGGCTCGGCCACCGGACTGAGCGGCGGCGACGGCCGGACCTCGGCCCGCTACCACCGCTGGGCACTGCCGCTGGTGGCGCGCTACACCACGAAGCCGGACGTCACTGCGGACACCGACAGCCAGCCGTTCCCGGGCGGCAACCCGAGGGCCTGCGGCCCCGGCAACGGCGTGCTGTGCCTGAGCAGCCTCAGCATCGACCGGTCCTCCGGCACGCCCACCCTGGTGTCGGTGGAGAACCGCACCACCGGCGGCGCCCGGATCGTCCGCTGGCCGCTGTCCCAGCTCGGCACGGACCTGCCGACCCGCGTGTCGTCATACAGCACGGGCTACACCACGCCCGTGTACAACGTGCAGGGCACGGCCACCGACGGCGAGAACTACTACATGAGCGGCGACTGCCCCGACTACTGGCCGTCGGGCTTCTCCTGCATCCATGTGGCCCGGCCCGGCGAGGCCCCGCACGTCCTCACCCAGGCGCCGTGGCTGACCGAGAGCCTGTCCTGGGACCCGCACGCGGGGCGGCTGTGGGGGCTGAACGAGGCGCTGGAGGACTCGGCCGGGCCGCACCGGGTGGTCTTCTCGATCGACCCCGGCGCGGGCAAGGCGGTCGACGGCTGGGGCTGGATGTCCAACTTCAACAAGCCCGGCTTCGTCTGCGCCACGCCCCAGGGCGACGGCACCGCCAACGGCACGATCGTCACCGTCTGGCACTGCACCGGGGCCGAGAGCCAGCGCTGGGCCTATGTCGACGGGCGTCTGGTGAACAAGGCGAGCGGCAAGTGCCTGACCCCGCAGGGTGACGCCGAGGGCACGGACGGGGCCGTCCTGACCCTGTGGACCTGCAACAGCTCCGCGACCTCGCAACTCTTCGGCCCGGACGGCAACACGATCACCAACCGGCTCGGCAAGGCGATCACCCCGAAGGGCGACTCGCTCGCCGACGGCACGTGGCTGACGTTGTGGACGAAGAGCGGGGCCGATGCGCAGCAGTGGAGAGTGCAGGGCTTCTGAGCGTGCACGGCCTCCGCCCGTCCAGGGCCGTCCGGCGGGTGCCGGCCGCCCTCACGCGTGCCGGAAGCCGTTCGCGCCGGCGACCCGGCCGTGGTGGCGGCGTCGGTCGACCGCCGTGCGGTGCAGCGCGATCAGCGCGGCGTCGTCGTCCAGCCGGCCCCCGGCATGAGTGAGCAGGTCGCGCCGCACATGGTGCATCAGCGCCTCGGGGGCGTCGTCCGTCCAGAGCGCGGCCCGTTCGGTGAGCGGATAGAACCGGCCGCGGGCGTCCCGGGCCTCCACCACGCCGTCGGTGTACAGGAGCAGGGTGTCACCGGGCTCGAAGGAGAACACGTCCAGCGTGTGTTCGGTGTTGCCGTGCACCCCGAGCGGCGGGGACGGGTGCAGGCTCGGGACCGTGACGGCGTGGCCGGGGCTCAGCAGCAGCGGCGGCGGATGGCCGCAACTGGTCATCCGGGTCACCGGGTCCCGGTCCGGGATCTCCACCAGCAGCGCGGTGGCGAACCGCTCGCCCGCCTCCTCCGGCGGGTCCAGGTCCGCCGCGTAACGGGTGACACTCTGCTCCAGCAGGGCGGCCAGTTCCTCGAGCGGGACGTGCCGGTGGGCGCTCTCCCGGAAGGCGCCCAGCAGCAGCGCGGCCTCACCGATCGCGGGCAGCCCCTTGCCGCGCACGTCACCGATCAGGACGCGTACCGCGCCGTCGCACCGGGTCGCCGCGTACAGGTCGCCGCCGATCTGCGCCTCGTCCTCCGCCGCCAGGTACAGCGTGGCGATCCGCAGCGGGCCGATCTGCTCGGGCAGCGGCCACATCAGGACGTGCTGCGCGGCCTCGGCGACCGTGCGGACCTGGGCCAGCTGGGCCTGCCGGCGCTCCCGCAGGGCGCTGTAGAGCACCAGCGTCACCGTCAGCACCGCGAGCGTGATGATCTGCACGACGTGGTTCGACGTGCCGATCCCGCCGTGGGTGAAGCCGATCAGGATCTGTGCGGCCAGTGCCAGCGCTCCGACGGCCGCCGTGGTCCGTGGCCCGGCGAAGGAAGGGGTGATCGCGGGGGCGATCACCAGGGCTGGGCCCAGGTGCACGTTGGTGGGGGTCTGCACGTCCACCACCGTGATCACCACGATGAGCGTGATCGGGAGCAGCAGCAGAGCGTGCACCGACTGCCACGGCTGCCGCGAACCCGCTCTGGGCCAGGGCGTCATTCTTCCAGCGTGCTCCAGGGCCGGACACGATGCACGCCCGTGCGGACACAGGCCGACGACGCGGCAACCGGTGAGACGGTGAGACGGTACGGAGCAGGGGCGGCCGAGTGCTGATCATGCCGGCACCGCAGTCCCGCCTCTTGCCGCGGAGAGATCCTCACCGTCGGTTCCCGCTGGTCGCGGACGACCGGGCCGCCGGGAACCGCCCGACCGTGCGCCGTGTCGGTGCGATCGCGTCGGGTACCCGTACGGCCCCTGGGTCCGGACCGGCCGACCCGGGCCCCGGGGCCGCGAACGGAGCCGCCATGACACACAACGGGGAGGACACCGCTCCCCTCCGGCGACCGGAGGTCACCGAGCTCCGCCTCGCCACGGGCGGACCGGACCAGCCCACCGGGTCCGGACCTGGACAGCCGGACCTGCCGCAGGACCGCAGCCAGGCGATCCTGGAGGCCACCAAGCAGATCGGCGCCCTGCTCAAACGCGCCGGCCACCGCTTCGCGCTCGCCGGCAGCGTGGCCGTGTACGCCCACGGCGGCAGCCGCTACCTCCAGCACGACGCCGACTTCTGCGTGCTGCGGGACGAGGCCGAGGCGGTGGCCGGGACCCTGCGCGAGGCCGGCCTGCCCATCCGGACCCCGCCCGAGGACTGGCTGCTGAAGACCACCTGCCGCGGGCAGAACATCGACATCATCTTCGCCCTCGCGCACCAGCCCGTCACCGAGGAGATGCTCGACCGCGCCCATGTCCTGCCGGTCGACTCGGTGCTGATGCCAGTCCTCTCCCCGACCGACCTGATGCACAGCCTGATCAGCGCCTTCTCGGAGCACTACTGCGATTTCGGGGCCGTCCTGCCGGTGGCCCGCGCCGTCCGCGAGAAGGTCGACTGGGACGAGCTCCGGGTGGCCTGCGGCGACCAGCCCATGCCGGCCGCCTTCCTCTTCCTCCTCGAACGGCTGAACGTGATCGACCCCCAGGAGGGGCAGCCATGACCGACACGAGCCCGCCGCCCCCGCAGGCCGCCGGCAACCTGGACTACCGCGTCGCCCACTTCGCCGAGCGCCTGGCCACCGGTGACCTCGGGGAACTCGGCGTACGGCTGGAGCTGCGCGGCGACGCCATCCTGCTGACCGGCACCGTGCCGTCCACCCAGTGCCGGGACGAGATCTGCCACATGGCACGCGAAGAACTGGCGGGGCACCCCGTCCACTGCGACATCCTCGTCGCCGGGACCTCCTCGCCCGACCACGGAGAGGACCTGACATGATCCGCGTCGCGGCCGTCGGGGACATCCACATGAGCCCCGAGAGCCAGGGCACACTGCGCTCCTCCTTCGAGACGCTGCGCGAGTGCGCCGACGTCCTGCTGCTCGCCGGCGACCTCACCCGGCACGGCACCGCCGAGGAGGCCGCGGTCGTCGCACGGGAGATCAAGGACCTCGGTGTGCCGGTCGTCGCCGTCCTGGGCAACCACGACCACCACGACGAACGGCCCGAGGAGGTCACCGCGATCCTGCAGGACGCCGGGGCCCACGTCCTGGAGGGAGAGGCCGCCGTGGTGGGCACCGGCGAGACCCGGATCGGGGTCGCCGGGACGAAGGGCTTCGGCGGCGGATTCGTCGGACGCTGCGCCGGGGAATTCGGCGAACCCCTCATGAAGGAGTTCGTCCGCTACAGCCGCCGGTGCGCCGACGGTCTGCACGCCGCCCTGAAGGACCTGGCCGACCGCAACTGTGACGTCCGGATCGCCCTGACCCACTTCTCGCCCGTTCCGGACACCCTCGCCGGGGAGCCGCAGGAGATCTATCCGTTCCTCGGCAGCTATCTGCTCGCAGAGGCGATCGACACCGCCGGCGCCGACCTCGCCGTGCACGGGCACGCCCACGCGGGCACCGAGCACGGCATGACCAGCGGCGGCGTCCGCGTACGGAACGTGGCCCAGCCGGTCATCGGGCAGGCCTTCCACGTGTACAACCTGTCGGGCCACGAGCAGCACGCGTAGGGGTGAGCGTCTCTGATTGGCTTAGCGAGCCTGAGCGTTGCTCAGCCTTGGGAGCCAATCGCCTTCGTGCCCTGGTACTGAACGACAGGAGCCGCCAGCC
>NZ_JBFAWG010000111.1:410-17227 GCF_040680215.1 Streptomyces sp. NPDC052107 | reverse complement strand
CACCTGGCAACTCGCCCCTGCCACCGCATAGCGAACAGGGGCTGCCCGGCCTACGGCCGGACAGCCCCTCACCAAGATCTTCATGAGCCTTCTAGCAGAAATCTCGCTGTCGTCTCGAGGCCCTGGATCGCTATCCTCCGTCACAACGCGATGACGGAGACGAGTAGCCCGGGATCACGCGAGCCGAGAGAGCTGCTGGCAGCTGGGAAGGCAGCCTCGCGCCCCGGGGTGAAGACCCTCCTGAGTGCGGGGAGGAACGGCCATGTGGTCCAATGCCCCGCCGGCTGGCCTCGTTACCGGCCACGAATGAGGCCGCCACTGTCGAGTGGTGGTGAAGGCGTGGTGGAACCGCGAGTCCCCTTCTCGCCCGCGCCCCCAAGGGATCACCATGACGCCCTGGAGGGCTGCGATGATCCATACGACCGATCGTGTACTGGTATCTGACCTGCGCGAGCACTTGGGTCGAACCGTTTCCGTGTCGGGCTGGGCGCACACTCTGCGCCTGTTGAGTAAGGTCCAGTTCGTCGTCGTACGCGACCACACGGGCATGGTGCAGGTCACCCACCGGCGCGGCGGCGCAGGCGATGACATCGAGGCCGCCCTGCAGCAGCTCACGCCGGAGTCCGCGGTGCGGATCACCGGCCGCGTCGTCGAGAACCCGATCGTGAAGCTCCACAGCCTGGAGATCATCCCGGAGCGGGTCGAGGTCCTGAACCGGGCCGCGACACCGCTGCCCATCGACGAGCACACGGGCCTGGAGCACCGCCTGGACTGGCGGTTCTTGGACGTACGCCGCCGTCCCGCCGCTCAGCTGATGTTCGCTGTGCAGACCACCCTGGAGCAGGGGATGCGCGAGTACGCCTATGCGCAGGGCGCCACGGAGATGCACACCCCCAAGCTCATGGGCACCGCCTCGGAGTCTGGCGCCGAGGTCTTCGAACTCGGCTACTTCGATCGCAGCGCTTATCTCGCCCAGTCGCCGCAGTTCTACAAGCAGATGGCGATCTCGGCCGGAATCGAGAAGGTCTTCGAGATCGGCCCCGTCTTCCGTGCAGAGCCGTCGTTCACCTCCCGGCACGCCACCGAGTTCACCGGCGTCGACGTCGAGCTGGCCTGGATTGACGGCGTCGAGGACGTTATGGCGTTCGAGGAGCAGATGCTCGCCCACGCCATCACCAAGGTCGCCGGTGCACACGGCGATGCGGTCCGGGAGCAGTTCGGCGTGGAGATCACCGTCCCCACGACGCCCTTCCCCCGCATCACCATGGCCAAGGCGCACGACATCCTGCGCAAGGGCGGATGGGACGCGGAAGGAACCAAGGAGGACCTGGACCCGGAGGGCGAGCGGAGCATCAGCGCCCACATCCAGCAGGCCACCGGCCACGAGTTCGTGTTCATCACCCACTACCCCGTGGGCATCCGGCCCTTCTACCACATGCGGCCGGCCGACGACCCGAGCGTGACCCTGAGCTTCGACCTGCTCTGGAAGGGGCTGGAGATCACCACCGGCGCCCAGCGCGAGCACCGCTACGACGTGCTGCTGAAGCAAGCCGCCGAGAAGGGCATGAGTCCGGAGCCGATGCAGGACTACCTGAACGCGTTCCGGTACGGGTGCCCACCGCACGGCGGGCTGGGCATGGGCCTTGGACGCGTACTCATGGTCTTGCTCGGTCTGGAGTCGATCCGCGAGGCCACCTTCCTCTTCCGCGGACCGAACCGGCTCACCCCATAGCTGGCCTCTGTGTATGGCTGGCCTACGTCGGATTTCCCTTCCGGGGCCTCGTTCACTGAGAGCATGGACAGGTGAGTATTGAGGGAGTGGGGCGCTGGGTGCCGGCTCGTCCCGAAGATCTAGCTGTCATGTTCGCTGCGGCCGACTTCCCGTGGTGGATCGCTGGCGGGTACGCGATCGAACTCGCCGTCGGCCGTGAGCTACGCCCGCACGGCGATCTCGATGTCCTCGTCCTCCGACGGGACCAAGCTCGCGTGCGCGATCTCTTGACCGACTGGGACCTGTACGTGGCGGACCCACCTGGCATGGGGCGGCTGCGCCCGTGGCGTTCTGGGGAGACTCTTCAGCCGTCCCTCCACGACATCTGGTGCCGACGCACGCCTGAGGCACCCTGGTCCGTGCAGCTCATGCTGGACGAGGCGGAGGGCACCCATTGGGTCTCTCGGCGTACCCCACGGATCCGGCTTCCGATCGAGCGGTTGGGACGAAGAAGCGGGACTGGTATCCCCTACCTGGCGCCCGAGGTGCAGCTCTACTACAAGGCGAAGGCGACACGGGAGAAGGATGAGACAGACTTCGAAGCGGTACTGCCGCTGCTCGGCGAACCTCAACGCATTTGGTTGGCGAACGCCATCACAGTAACCGTGCCGGACCACCCATGGCGGCAGCGTCTTACGCCACCGGACGCACACAAATGAGACGTCGGCCGCCGAGCGCGGTCCGCGGGAGACACGAAGGTGGCACGAGAGTTATACAACCTGAAGCTCTGGCACTCCATGAGTGAACACTTGGTCGACGAGGCAATGGCGAAGCCACGCTAACCAACCGCAGGCAGATCAGGCCGATTTCAGTGTCCACGACCAGTTCCTTAGCTCGTCGGGAGGGCGGTCTGATTACCCGAAGCTGCCTCGTCCTCCGTCCGCAGCACGCACCGAGGTGTTACCGGCTCAGTGCGGCGTCGAGATATACCTGCACCGCGTCGAAGAGGCCGTATGGCACGTACGCGGGAATCTGGGCATGCCGGACCCATGCCACCTCAGCCAGTTCATCGTCGTCCGCCACGTAAGGAGCGCCGGACTCTACGACACAGGCCACGTAGGTCATCTTCCGGCCAGTCTTGGGGTGAACCCGTTCTCCGAGGACCTTGAGAGCGGTCACCTCCATGCCGACCTCTTCGCTCGTCTCTCGCACGGCTGCTTGTTCAGGGGTCTCCGTCCCCTCGATCTCGCCCGCCGGGAACTGCCAAGACAGTTGACCTTCCGCGACCCGGCGGCGAACCATGAGCACGGCGCCGTCCTGTACCACGATCGCGGCTGCGATGCCCGGTCGCTCTTGTGCCGTTTGCTCGGTCATACGTCTTCCTCCAGTGCTGCCAGCATCGGCGGGTAGATCGTGTCGACGGACATGAAGCGGCCCTGTAGGTTCTCAGATCCCGTGTCATTTTCTCAGTCGCGATGTCATGTGACTGGCCGAACTGACACGGGATTGAGAATCGCTGGCCACTGCCGTCACTCGTTTGAGGACTCCGTTGCCAGCGGGATACCGCACAGCGGGCAGCCGTTTGCGTGGTCGTCCTGACAGACGTAGCCGATGGCGCCATCCACGCACCATTCGGCGGCCTCCTCGGACAGCAGGTCGGGTCCGGCAAGGAGCAGCCGACGAAATTCCGTGGTGTCCGCAATGTCGGCCGGCCGGTTGGTGAACCACTCGTCGAACCAAGGCTTGTCCCGGTGTATGCGCCAGTGCGCATTCTCCCGGTCGTCGACAGCCGTAAGGAACCGATCGACGATGCGCCCCCAACTCGGTGCTCCGAACCAGCCGTTGTCGAACGCGCACAAGGATTCGACCAGGGTTCGCAGACCGAACTCCTTCTCGCTAAGGCAGTACCTTCGCCCCCATGAGATCGCGACCTGTGCCATCTCCGCGAGTTCTACGCGCGGATCATCCTCGTGTGCCGGGTCGTCAGGGTTGTGGCAGGCCAGCCCGAGCTCGAGCACAGACTGCCCGGTCGGTAGAACCCGGGACGGGTTGACGATCGCGAGACCGAGACCGATCCAGTCGACATGGTCGAACGACAGCATCGAGCGCACGAGTCGGGTGGTTGCCGCGTTGATCCGCATCATTGTGCCGTCGTGCAGCGGACTCTCCCCGGCATGCCAGTTCTCGACGGGTGTGTTGCGCCACACGGCGAGCGTGATGCGGGTGGCAGCGAGCCACAGCAGGGCGTCGTCGTCGAGGTGCCCGAACCGCTTGGCGCACTCCTGGGCGCCGTAGGTGATCAACTCTTCCGGTTTCGGCCACCTGTGGCTGTCGGGCCCTTCAGGCCCTTCAGGCGCGTACTCGTAGTCATCGGCGTACTCGTCGAGGATCGCGCTCAACTCGGCCGCGCTGTAAGCCTCGCTGTACTCGGAGCTGTCCGGCTCCTCGACGGTGTACATGTCGTGGTCCCAGGAGACGTACACGTCGCCCCAGAGCACGACGTCATCGCACTCGCTGGCGTTGTCCGTCACAACCGGCCTGATGGTGATCGGGGCAGTACGCCCGTCGGTTCGCTCGCCGTCCTTCTCGGCAGCCCATGCAGTGATGACCCCGAGCGGCTTCGGAAGGAGAGGACCGACCTCGGTGATGCTGAACGACTCGTCGTCGTCATCGGTGTCGAACCGGCTGTTGACGAACGCGACCGCCTCGGAGGGCGAGCTGACGATGGACTGGGTACCACTCTCGTTGTCAACCACTCGCCACAACGCGCTGTTCTTCACGATGCTCTCCGATCGCGGTGAGTGCACCCGGGGCGGGTGCGATGCGCCGCGTCGCTCGGCACTGACTCCAATTATGGGCTGATCAACCCGTCCGTAGTCCCGCAGGCGCTTGTCAGCGACGACGCTCGGGACGTTCGTGTGCAACGAAGGTGTGTGAGTGGGTGGAACGGATGGTTGCCGATGCAGGTTCGTGACGCCCCGGGCCGCGTTGCAGCCTGCTGGACAGCCTGAGGAAATGACACCGATCTGAGACAGCCGCCTGCCGACACAACGTGAGACTCAAGGGAAATATCCAGGTCACAGGGTCGGCGCCTGACACTGAAATTGAGAACCTACAGGCCCGCCGCATTCTTCGCCACCCAAGCCGCTCTTCAACCGCATCACTGTTCGTTGCGTCCCCTGCCAGGTACACGCAGTGGACACCCGTCGCCGGATGGATCCGCTCAACCAGACCGCGCCGAACAGCACAGCACACGCCCGTCTAATCCAGCGTCTCGCGGGCCGTCGCGGTCCCTCCTCCCGCAGATCATCCCGCCGCAGCTGTTCCTCGCTCCGTAGAGGGGGGAAGTTGCCGCAACCGACCTCGTCCTTGGCGAATGCCAGGCGCTCCGCCTCTTCCCGCTCGATCAACTGCCGCACAGGATGCCGCACATCACCCACTACATTAATCAACTTACGGGTGCTTTCACCTGACGGCAGGTCGCCCCTACCCCACAGCGAGGGCCCAAGGAGTCCAGATGACGCTCTCTTCGCCTGGTGCACGGGCCGTGGACTTGCGTGTTGAGCCGGTTGATGACGTTCTCGAACACGTGGAGCGGTCCCTTCAAATGCAGTTGGTCCGTGACACCGTGGTGTGCAAGCGGCGCTCGGTTGGGGCGCGGACGGACCGTGGAACGTGGGTGAGGGTTGAGCGGCGCAGCTTCGACCGGATCGGAGCACAGGGCTGGAACGGCACCGAGGCCGCAGCGGTCTTGCATGGAGTGTCTATGCCGAAGTGGTATGCGGGGCTGGCGTGGCGCGAGCGGGACGAGCCGGTGATGTGGCGGGCAGACGAAATGGTGCTGGTCACCGCCCCGCCCGTTGGGCAAGCCGCTCTGGTGATCGAGGATCCTCAACTGTCGGACGGCTGGTGGGCGGCACTCAATGCTTCGCTGGACGCACTCGCCGCGCAGCGCACGCACCGCCTCGCCACTCCGGACACAGAGACGGCCACCCAGGAACTGGTGACTGGGACGATCCGAGCATTCTTCCCCGAAGTAGACGCCACCGTGGATGAGTGGACGCCGGCACATGCGGATCTGACGTGGGCGAACGTGACCGGGCCCGAGTTCTGCATCATCGATTGGGAGGATTGGGGGATGGCGCCGCGCGGACTGGACGCGGCCACCCTCTGGGGGAACTCCCTCGCCGTCCCTGCCCTGGCACAACGAGTGTGGGCGGAGCGTCGGCCAGACCTGGAGAGCAGGTCTGGCCGGCTGATGGCCCTGTTCTTCTGTGCGAAGGTCGTAGGGCCGCACGCCCATCCCCAGGATCCCCGCTTGGAGCCCGCCCGGGAGGAGGCGGCGCGGCTCATCGCCGAGCTTCACTCCTGACGGCGGTTGCGCAGGAGGCTGCGGTAGTGGCGGACGGCCTCCTCGTCCACCGCGAAGCTCTGGGCGTTGGTCAGCTCTCGCAGGTGGTCGGGGTTGTCCGTGCCGACCGCTACCGCGTTCACGGGCGGGAGGTGGTAGGCGGCCCTGAAGGCAGCCTGCACCGGGGTGGCCTGCTGCCGGGAGCAGGTAGGACGGGGTCCCTCAGTCAGCCCCCGCACCCTGCCGCTCCTCTTCCTCCCCTTCGGTTGCGCCCCTCCGGCCGCACGGGTTTATGCGAGGACACGCATAGTCGTGTTCGTGCATAGACGCTGCGCCCCGCCCCCTCTAACGTCATGGGCAGGCGGCCCAATCGGGGCCAGAGCAAGGGGGTTTGGCATGTCCGAGCGTTCGGCACTCACCCGGCTCACGGGCAATGGCAACGGCGAGTGCGGAGAGAAGGACTGCCCGAACGTGTACCGCACGGCCGCGGGGTCGTTCGTGGTGCAGGGTGACGTGTCCGACGCCTTCACCCCGCCCGCCGGGGAAGGGCTTGTGGAAATCCCGGAGGCGGTTCTCAGGGTGGCGTTCCGTGCACTTGGATGGTGACGCCTGGAACGACTGCTTCGATTCCATGGAGCGTGAGGCGTGGAGGCTGGAGACGCTGCCCGTCTACACCATGCCCCAGGAAGCGGAGAAGTTGAAGCGATTCCTCGCCGGGGAGAAGTCGCCGGACGATTACACATCGGCCTGGATGGATGAGGTCCGGCAGTGGGCCTCGGAAGGAAAGAGAGTCGGCAGGGTGCACGTCGTGACCCGCCCGCTCTCGGACTACCTTCGGTTCGAATTCGAGTACTACTACCGGCATCACGTTAAGGTGGGCGAGGATATCCGTATCCTCGACCTCACCGACCGGGAGAACCCGGGACTTCCGTATCAGGACTTCTGGATGTTCGACGAATCCAAGGTGGTCCTGATGAACTACCGGGCGGATGGGACACAGATAAACCGGGAGCTGTACGAGGGCGACCCGGAGCCGTACCGGCAGTGGAAGCGGATTGCCATTGCTGAATCCGTGCCGTTCCTGGAGTACGTGAGCAGCGGGTGACGTTCGATCCTGAGCAGCTCGGGCAGCCGAAACAGGAACTGGCGGCCCTGCTGAAAGAACTACGCAAGCGAGCCGGCCTCACTGGGGACCGGCTCGCTCGGCGTTGCAACATGTCCCAATCGAAGATCAGTCGGATCGAGAATGGGAAAGTCCAGCCGAGTCTGCTGGATCTGGAAAGGATCCTCCGGGCCGTGGTGGCTCCGCCCGAGGTCATCGAGGAGGTCGTTGCCCTCGCGAGGCTGGCCAACACCGAATGGCAAGACCTGCGCTCGCTCCGGCGTAGGGGCCTGGAGAAGAAGCAGACTGAACTTGCCGCTCTTGAATCCTCGTCCACGGAGTTCCGCTTCTTCCTGCTCTCGATGATTACAGGACTGCTGTCCACCCCTGAGTACATACGCGCCAGCCTTGCCCATTCTCCGGCTGATGTCACCAAGACGATCGCGAGGAAGTTGGAGCGACAGGAGGTTCTTTACGACACGGAGAAGCGGTTCACTTTCATTCTCACCGAGCAGGCTGTGAGGTGGCCACTCCTGCCCCCGGCTGCGATGTCGATGCAGATTGACCGGCTGGCCTCACTGACCCATCTTGCGAACGTGAAGCTCGGCGTCATCCCCATCGCGGGATACAAGCCCATGGCTCCGATGGACACCTTCACCATCTATGACGACACCCTGGCCACCGTGGAGAACACCACCGGTGTCGTGATCCTGAGAGATCCACGCGACATCGACATGCACTTGGAACTGTTCTCCACGCTGGAGGGCTATGCGATGTTCGGGGACGAAGCGCGAGCCTTGTTGGCGGAGTGGTCCGCCGCCTGCCGTTCATGATCTTTAGTCCATGACGGGAAAGAGCTACACAGCCGTCGCTTTGTAGGCCAATGATTTCCCCCATGGCAGCGACCGAGCGAAACGAAAAGTGGGTCCGCTACGGCGCGGGGGTGGCGGCTGGGGTACCGGCGGAGGTTCGGCCCTGACGCTGGTGTGCGCTCATGACGACCGGCGCATGACTCTCCGGGTGTCATACGTCGGGGGCCGGATGTACGACCCGGTGCGCATGGTGCAGGTGAGACACCGCAACGCTGTGATCTCGGGTTCGCCGACCAAGTCCCCGCCGTGCAGGTGCCCGCGGTGCACGGGGCGCCCGTCGTCGCCAAGGTCGGCGTCCGCCGCGCTCGTCGCTGTCCCTTTGCTTCCTGCCGGAATCCCGGTGGGAGTCCCCGAGAAGAGAGAGGTAAGTCCGATGGTGGAAGAGAACACCACGTCGGCCGCCCCCGAGGGGGGTGGACTGCTCGTCGCGAAGCGGAAGATCGTGGCCGCGCGCACGCGTGCCGAGCAGGAGTCGGACGTCAGCAGTGGCCGTTCCGACGGCAACGACTGACGGGAGCGCCCACGTTGCTTGATGCAGCCTCGTGGGCGGGGCGTCTGGGCGGGGACAGGTTCCTCGCCCAGACGTACCACCGCTCGTACGCGCACTTCCCCGGGGTCGCCGACGTGGCGGGTCTGTTCTCCTGGGACGACCTGAACCGGATCATCGCCACGCAGCGGCTGGAGCCGCCCCGGCTGCGCCTGTCGGCTGACGGCGAGATGGTGCCGCTGCACCGCTACGCGATCCCGACAACGAACCGCCGCGCGGTCACCTGGTCCCGTATCCAGCCGTCCGACTTCCACGCCCAGCTCAGGGACGGGGCGTCGCTGGTCCTCGACGCGGTGGAGAAGATCCACCCCGCCGTGGGGGCGGCTGCGGAGGGGCTGGAACGCTTCCTCGGGACTTCCGTGCAGGCCAACGTGTACGCCTCGTGGACCGAGCGGGAGGGCTTCGGCCGGCATTGGGACGACCACGATGTCGTCGTGGTGCAACTGCATGGCTCGAAGCGGTGGCGCCTGTGGGGGATGACCCGTGAGGCGCCCACCTTCCGGGACGTGGAGTCGCCGGAGGAGCCGGAGGGCGACCCGGTGGCGGACCTCGTTCTGTCCCCGGGTGACGTGCTCTACCTGCCGCGCGGGTGGTGGCACTCGGTCACCGCCGATCAGGGGACGGAATCCCTTCACCTGACGTTCGGCATGGTCCCGCACACCGGCGCTGACCTGATGCTGTGGGTCGTCGATCAGCTCCGGGCGTCCCTCGCGCTGCGCCGGGACATCCCGCGCTTCGGCTCGCTGGCGGAACAGTCGGACTTCATCGACGCCGTACGACGTGAGGTGGCCGACATGATGGCGGACCCCCGCCTCGTGGAGCGGTGGGCGGAGTCGATCGACACGACAGACCTGGGCCACGCGATTCCGTCCCTGCCCTACGTGGACGGACTCCCCGCACGGAGAGAGATCACGGTCAAGCTCACCGCTCCGAGAGGTCGCCTGACGGCCAACCGCGAACAGGGCACGGTCACCTTCTCCGCGGCGGGTACCGCGTGGGACTTCGCTGAGTCCGCGGCGCCCGCGCTGGGCACGCTGCTGACCAACCAGCCGACCACGCTGGGGGAGGTGGCCGACTCCGCCGGGCTTGAGGTCAAGGAGGTGGCCGAACTGGTCTCCGTCCTCATCGACGGCCACGCCGTCGCAGTCGTGGGGACGGCGCTGTGACCGCCGCGCTCTGCCTGGGGACATACCGCGTGCGTGCCGTCAGTCAGGCGGCACGCGCCGCCCTGGCCGCAGGCAGCCCCTGGGTGGACACGGCACCCAACTATGGTCGTGGTCAGGCGCATGAGGAGCTGCGCCCGGTGCTCGGGGAATACCCGACCGTGCGGGTAGCCACGAAGACGGGGTTCTTCACGGAGGAGCAAGGCTGCAGCGCGCTGGCTGAGGGCGTGCTCACCCGGGAAGAGGCGGCCGGTAGGCACAGCCTTGAGCGAGGCTTCGTCCGCTGGCAGACGGAGCGATCCTTGGCCGCGCTCGGGCGCGTGGACCTGGTGTTCGTGCACAACCCCGAGCACCACGGGCACGGCCTTGACCGCGCCGCTCTGCACGGGCGTGTGCGGGAAGCCTTCACGGCGCTGGAGGAGTTCGCCCATGCGGGCAGGATCGGTGGGTACGGCGTCGCCACTTGGTCGGGCCTAACCTCCGGAGCGTTCAGTGTCGCCGAGTTGCTCGCGCTCGCACGCCAGGCGGCTGGTTCCGCCGAGCATCACTTCACGGGCGTGCAGATGCCCGTCAGCCTGATCATGGATGCCCCGATCACACAGGCCCTGAACGGCGGCGGACCACTGGTACAGGCGAAGGACGCCGGGCTGATCACGTTCGGCTCCGCGCCCCTGCACGGGGGCGAACTCCTCGACGCCATTACACCCGAACTGGTGAACCTCATCCGCCCCGGCCTGTCGGCCGCAGCCGCTGCCCTGCTGGCCGCTGGCTCGTGCCCCGGCCTCGATGTCGTCCTCACCTCCGCGAGCACCCGCGAGCACTGGGACGATATGGCCAAGGCTCTGGCTGCGCCGCTGACGGCCCAGGAACTCAGGAGGGTGACGGATGAACTCGCCGGTGAATGAGGAGGTACGAGTCCTGATGGAGGCAGCCCACGACCGGGCGGCCAAGGCACTGGGCCTCAGCTGCACGGGGCCGCTGGCGTGGGGCTTCCTCGGTGTCACCCTCGGACGCCGTGCGGAGGACCGGTGGCTACGGGTGAGCCGGACGGCGAAAAGGAACGCGGGCAGAAAGCAGGGGGAGGGCATCGTCGGGGCTTCCCAGCTCCTACCCGAAGGCGTCCCGCGCCCCCGCCTGCACGGGGTGCACGACTGGACTGACGGCGAGTGGGCCTTCGAGGCCGAAGTCCTGGACTACCTCACGCAACCTGTGGTGTCCCCGGACAGAGCCGACATCGACCACGATCCGGCGCTGCCTGACGAATGGTGGGCGGACCTTCGCCAAGCCCTTGCCCTGCTCGCTGAAGCGGAGGGTGTGAAGACGACCGTCCGGGACGGATGGATCGAACGAGCCTTCCCCCAGTTCCTCGGCATCCCGGCCCCCGCCAACGTGGAGCGGGTGACCGGTCACGGTGACCTGCACTGGGGCAACCTCACCGCCGAGCCCCTGTGCCTGCTGGACTGGGAGCGGTGGGGCCTGGTGCCCTTCGGCTATGACGCGGGGCTTCTCCACGCCAACAGCCTGCTTGTACCCGACGTAGCCGCCCGCATCCGCAAAGAGTTCGCCGCCATCCTCGACACCCCCGCCGGTCGAATCGGGGAACTCGCGGCCCTGGCCGAGATGCTGCAAGCCGTGGCCCGTGGCTGGTACCCCGACCTTGCGCCCCACCTTCTCGCCCGAGCGGAGGCACTCACGCGAGTGCGCCCGCCCGTTCCGGTGCACTCCGAGGTGAGCGCCTGACTGCGCCCCTGAGCGCCTCTCTCAGGCCCTCTCTGCCAGGTGGCGGTTAGAGGGTGGCGCGGTGGACTCCCAGCGCCTTGGCAATGCTGGTGACGCTCTCGCCCTTGTCGCGTCGCGCACGGGCTATGTCCAGCTTGCTGTCCCCACCCGGCCGCGGGGCATCACTGGAGGACCCAGCGTTGTCGGACCGGAGACTGTCGTACCGGCTGTGGACGGCCGTGAGCTCCTCGGTCGATCGCACGTCGCTGTGGACGTACACCTGCGGGCCTTCGCTGCGGATGCCGGCGTCACGGGCCTGCAGTACGAGGAGCTGCGAGCTGTGTACGAGGAGGCCGCCGCCGCCCTCGGACACGAACCGGGCGGGATGGAGCACGCGGTATGGCGGTTCAAGTCGAGGGCCCTCTGACCCGCCACCCTAGGCCGGCCGCTGCTCGGCGACGCCCAGCACGCTCACCCGGATGCTCTGAATCCTCGGATCGTCACGGCGCCCTCGACCGTGGTGGTCGAGGGCGCCGTTGCGGGCGCGTCAGCGGGTTGCTGTCGCCTTGGCGAGGGCCTTGTCGAGATGCTGGCCGACCAGGGCTGGCGCGCCAGAGACGATGAGGAGCAGGCTTCCCTCACGTATCGCGGTCTGCTTGACGACGCTGTCCTGCCCACCGGAGGTGAAGGTCATCAGCTGGCTCCACTGCTGGTCGCCGAGCCGGGGCGCGGTCGTCTTCTGTGACGTGACGTTGATGGCGGTGCTGCCGGAGACGACTTGGTAGGTCGGGCAGCCGGTCATGGCGTCGAAGATCCGATCGATGCCGTCGGACAGCTTCGTGGGGGTGTCGCTGTACAGCTCCTCGGAGACCTCCGAACCGGCGCTGCCGCCGGTGTAGGTGAAGGACAGCTTCGCCTTGTTGGGGAAGTCGAGGGAGCCGCTGGCCGCCGCGTCGCCGCCCAGCTTCTCCAGGGCGGGGCAGCCGGTGACGGTGACGTCGTCGTGGCTGGAGGTGTCCTCCGGCTTGCGGGTGTAGTCGGACCCGAGGTCGCTCTCGTCGAGCAGGCGGGGCTGAAGCGCGGCCGACGACAGCGGGGCGTCGCTCTGCTTGGTGGTGGCCGGGTGGTCTGCGGGGGCGGAGGACGGGGAGGTGGTCTTCGCCTGGCTGGTGCCGGCGGAGCAGGCGGGCAGGGTGAGGGCGGCGGCGGTGAGGCCGAGGGCGGTGATGGTGAGGCGAACGCGCATGGGTGAACTGACCCCTGTGGTGCTCGGTGACGGTTGGACAGTGCGGGCCCGTGGGCCCGAGAAGGGGTCGAAGGAGTGGAGGTCAGCGGTGGCCGAGGTGCCGCAGGCAGTCCTCGAACGTGGCGTGGATGGCATCTCCCGGGCCGGAGTGTCGGTTGAACCACGCGGTGTCGAGACGGGTCTCGTGCTGCTCGTGGCCGGCCTGGCAGCGCAGCCAGACCTGGTCGTGGGTGGATAGGATGAGCCACTCGCGGTAGGCGCCGCACTCGGTGCAGGCGACGACCTCGCCGTCCAGGACGACCGGCCACGGCCAGGGCATCACCCGGCCGTCGAGCTGGTCGTGGCTGGGGACGCGCAGCTCCGGCGGGAGGAAGTCGTCCACAACCGGCGCCGGCTCCGCGAGCTGATGCTCCTCCTGCATCTGCAGGACCGGCGGCACTTGGTCGGCCATCCGCAGCCACGCCTCGCACGCTTGGCGCTGCACCTCACTGAACTCTCCCTCTTCCGCGCGGCGGCGTCGTCGTATCCGGTGAAACACCCGGTGTCCTCCCTCGTCTCGTCCTGCACGCGTCATGATCGTGCGCGAAGTCCGCTGACCTGTTCAATTCACAAAGTCCACAGTCACGACCGGCCACGCCCAGGCCGGGCCTGTCCGGGGATGTGCTGCCCGGCGCGCTGTGCCGAGCGCTGTGCGGCGTGAGCGTCGGGCACCATGCCGGTGGTATCCGCAGGCAGGTCCGCTGCCCGGCGCAGCCGCCACACCAGGACGTCGCTGACGGACTCCGCCGTGTCCAGCTCCCGTCGACCCGCGGCGTCGGCGAGCAGGGCGGCCGGGTCGTGGCCGGCGGCTTCGGCGTCGGCGAGGGTGGCGGCGAGCGCGTACCAGCCGGGCTCGGCGAGGATCTGATCGGCCAACTCCGGCAGCGCTGTGCGCAGCACCGTCGTCTGCCGCTGCCGCAGCGCCCGGCCCAGGCGCCGGCCTCGCTGGTAGAGGGCACCGAGGGGTTGGGCGGCGGCGGCCTGGTAGGCGGCGCGCAGATGTTCGGCGGCCTGGCGGGCGGCGGCGGCCTGCTGGGCGTGGTTCTTCTTCGCGTGCCAGTGGGCGGCGGCGGTGATGAGGAAGAACAGCATGTCGATCGCCATCGCGGTGGTCGCGCCGTCCTCGCCGCGGCCCAACGCCGGACCGCTATAGACGAGGTCACGGGCGGCCTGCCGCAGCGCTCGGTCGTGGCCACGCTCGGCGCGGACGTGGGAGCGTGAGGCCCGCTCGAACGCGAAGGCGGCGTCACGCAGTTCGCGCCTGGTGCGGGCCGCGGAGGTCTTCGCGAGCGCGTCCAGGACCTCGCCGGCAGCGGCAATGTACGCGGCGGCGATGGCGTCGTCGCCGTGCTCGATGACGAGCACCGCGTTCCACGCGGCCGAGGCCGTGCGTCGGCGGGCGGTGGCCGGGTCGCTCGGCGCGGCAGGGGCGGGCACATCTGCCGGTGTGGCGTCCTGGTCGCGAGTGTCGGCGGACCAGCGCTCCCGGATACGGGGCAGTGACAGATCGGGGGCCAGGCGGGCGCCGGGGTAGAAGACCGGTTCGCCGTCCTTGTTGCGGTCGTCGGGCAGGGCGACCTTGTAGCCGAGCAGGTCGCCGGAGGGGGCGACGCGCTTACGGACGATCAGGCCGGCGGCGGCCAGCCGGTCGAAGAACTCGGTCTCGCTGCTGGCGCCGGCCACCGCACGGCGCACGGTTTCGCGCAGTTCCTCCCGCGCGGTGCGCTCGCGGCCCTGACGTTCGGCTTTGTGGCGCTCGGCGCTGGTGGGGCGTTGGGCCGCGGTGCCGTCGCCCTTGTTGAGCCGACGCAAGCCCAGCTCCGCTTCCAAGGCGCGGGCCTGGGCCTGGGCGCGAGCGGCGTCGTGGTCGAGGTCGGGCTTGTAGCCGTCCTCACGGACGAGCGTGGCGACGATGTGAATGTGGTCGTCGGCATGCCGGACGGCCACCCACCGGCAGCCCGCGCCCTGTTCGGGGTAGTCGATACCGGTGGCGGCGACCATCCGGCGGGCCACCTCGCCCCACTCCTCGTCGGTCAGGATCCGGTCCTCGGCACTGTTGCGGACGGACAGATGCCACACGTGCTTCTTCGGCCGGTCGGCCTGGTCGATGTTCTCGACGGGTTGGTCCAGGAGCTGCTGGAGCTGCTTGAGGGTGGCAGACGGGTCGCGGCCGGGGTCGGGAGCGTTGTGGTCCCACGAGGCGACCAGGTGCGGGTCGATGTGCTCCTCGTGCTTCCCGGGCCCGTAGAGGTAGTAGAGGAGACCGATGGTGCGCTGCCCGCGCTTTTGTATCCGGGGGATCATGCTGCTGTCCGAGGTCGTCGCTGGGAGTGGCGGGGTGCGGGGCGGTAAGGGGAGCCAGCTCAGCGCTGCTCCAGCAGTCGGTCTGTGGCTGCCTGTACGCGGGTCACGGCGCACTGGACCGCCGCGACGACAGCGTCGATTTCCGCTGGCTGGCCGCCGGAGTTGATGGCCCGGGCTATCTGGTTGAGGTTGTTGCCGACTTGTCCGAGGTGCCGGCGTGCGGCGAACAGCTCGGCGATCAGCTCGCGGTGGCCGGCGATGGCGGCGGCGGTGCTGTCGAGGTCGTGAGCGGCGGCGAGCCCGCTGCGGGCGAGGAAGCCTGGCAGGCTCGTACGGGTCGCGGTGGCGGCAGCGCAGAGCAGGGTCTTCTCGTCGCCGTTCAGGCGGACGCTGCAGACGTAATCACGCTTGTGCGAGGGCGGCTTGGGCGAGCGCTTGCGCGAGGTTTTCTTCGCGGCGCGCGACTCGCGTAGGGAAGGCGTCTCCTCCGGCTGCGATCCGCCCTCGGTCGCTGTCTCACGGACCAGCACCCCCCGGTGCTGGTCCGCTCTCGCCACCCCCGGGGCGGGCTTGGGCAAGGCGCGCTTCCCCGACGGGGAAGAGTGTCTTGGCCGATAACTTGCTCGCCCCGAGACCGAGTTGGAGTTGGGAGCAGGTTCCGGGGCGGTGCCGGTCTGGGTGGGGTTCGTCATCAGGATTCGGGCCTCGTGGAGCGGGTGTGCTGTTGGATGCTCGCGGCCAGCGCGAGGACGTCGGCCGGTCCCGTAAGGACGCGGACGGATCCTTATGAGTGGCCCTGGACGAGCCACTGGCCGGTAGGCGCGAGGACGGCGGCGTGCAGGAGTCTCCGGCGGACCAGGACGTCCGCCCAGGCGCTGGCCTCGACGACCGTGGCCTCGGATGAGCGAACAGGACGCGGAATCAAGGCGTGTCTCCTCAAGCGGGGCGGGCGGCCCGGCACGGAGCCGGGCCACCCTTTGCGATTAGGGGGCCTTGAGCGGGGTTTTGCCGGTTCAGCCGCACTCGGGGCAGCGACCGACGTGGCTGTTGAGCGCGCGGGCCATCCGCTGCTTCGTCGAGGCAGCCTGCTTCGCGCTGGACTTCGCCGCCGGCCTGCCCTCGTGCCGCTTTGAGTGGGCGAGCATGAAGCCGATCTCCCGCTCGTACTCCGCACGGACGGCGTCGAACTGGTGGCAGGTCTTCATCGGGCGGAGCTCCTTGTCGTCGTGGTGGCGTCACTCCGCAGTTCCTGGAGGACGAGGCTCAGCCGGTCGTTCCGGCCGCCCTTCAGGCCCTCACGGCGGAGAATCTCCCGCAGCTGGACCCGGGTGACGGACTCGTTGCCGTCCCGTTCGAGCAGGGCAGAGACGTGCGGACGGACCTGCTGGACGAGCTGGTCCACCGACTGCTCGAGCTCCCGCGGCGCGCGCTGCGTCTGCGGGCTGCGGGACCGGGCGCGCTTCCCCTTGGTCTTAGTCCGGGGCTTCGTGGCCGTCTTGCTCCGCAGAGGCACCGTGTGTCCCCGGTCCCCGGTGGGCTCGGTCCCCGTGTCGGTGTCGTTCGGTCCCCGGTTCCCGGTGGGCTCGGTCCCCGTGTCGGTGTCGTTCGGTCCCCGGTTCCTGGTGGGCTCGGTCCCCGTGTCGGTGTCGTTCGGTCCCCGGTCCCCGGTGGGCTCGGTCCCCGTGTCGGTGTCGTTCGGTCCCCGGTCCCCGGTGGGCTCGGTCCCCGTGTCGGTGTCGTTCGGTCCCCGGTCCCCGGTGGGC